>NZ_JBEZLP010000026.1:0-150781 GCF_040652195.1 Streptomyces sp. NPDC048278 | reverse complement strand
CTTCAGGGCGCGTCGGTGCAGCGCCCCTTCAGGGGCGCGGGGAACTGCGCGAGCAACCACTACGCGCCCGCAGCCGAGGTCTCACAGGGGCGCCCCGTCAGGGGCGCGGGGAACTGCGCGAGCGGCCACCGCGGGCCCGCGGTCGAGGGCTCACCAGGGGGTTGGGGGCGGGGCCGTCACCGTCTCTGCCAGGCGGGTGAGGCGGTCGCGGAAGCGGCGGCGTCCCCGTGGGGAGGGGCCGTTCTCGCCGGCTGCCGCGCTGACCAGGTGCTGGACCGTGTCCAGGTCCAGTTCCGCGGCCTCGGGGACGGTGAGGGTCTCGTGGGCCATGGCGGTGAGCGCGTCGTCGGTGGTGGCGAGGGTCAGGACCGTCACCCCGGCGCGGCGGGCCGTGTGGACCCGTTCCAGGAGGGGTTCGGCGTCGCCCGGCGCCACCACGAGCAGCGTCTCGCCCCGGCGGGCCGCCTCGATGCGGCCGGGGCCGACCGCGAGGTGCGCGGGGTCGGTGGGGCGGGCGTCGTGCCGTACGAGGGTCGGTGCCAGTTCCGGCGTACCCGACCACGCCGCCTCGTCGACGAGGTGCGCGGCGAGGTGCCACGGCTCGTACTCCGGCGTGCCGAGCAGGAGCAGCCCGCCCCCGTGGGTCACCACCGACCCCCGCAGCGCGCCCGCGAATCTCCGGGTCGCGGTCAACCACTCGGTCCCGGCGAGCACTTCGCGCAACAACGCGACCCGTACGGCGTCCATGCCTCCGCATACTGCCGCAATCGGACACTCGTGACATGGAGTTCACCCCGAATTCGCCCGGCCCGGGGAGGAGGCGGCCCATGAGTGACGTAGAAGCAAGCATTCCCTTTCGCGCGGGCAAAGAGGGCTACGCCAGTTTCCGGATCCCGGCGGTGGTGGTCTCCCGGGCGGGCACCGTGCTCGCCTTCTGCGAGGGGAGAGTCAACTCCGCGGCCGACTACGGGCACATCGACATCGTGGTGAAGAGGTCGAGCGACGGCGGCCGTACCTGGGGGCCGCTCCGGGTCGCCGCGAGCAACGGGACCGACCTCGCCGGGAACCCGGCGCCCGTCGTCCTCGACACCGGTCGCATCCTGCTCGTGCACGTCCGCAGCGCCGCCTCCGCCACCGAGGACGCCATCCTGCGCGGGCAGGTGTCCGATGCCGACGGGCGGCGGGTGTGGGTGCAGCACAGCGACGACGACGGGGTGACCTGGTCCGCGCCGGCCGAGATCACCAAGTCCGTGAAGATGACCGGGTGGCGGTGGTACGCCACCACGCCCGGGCACGCGATCCAGTTGCGTTCGGGACGGGTCGTCGTGGCCGCCAACCACACCCTGCCGCCCACCGGGACGGACACCGGCACCGAGGGGAAGTACAACAGCGGGCACTGCCTGCTCAGCGACGACCACGGGGCGACCTGGTACCTCGGCTACCTCGACGAGAACACCGACGGCTATATCAACGTCAACGAGACCACCGCCGCCGAACTGCCCGACGGGCGCGTCTACTTCAACACGCGCAACGATTCCCCGTCGCCCGGGAACAGGGCCGACGCCCACTCCGCGGACGGCGGGCGCACCCTCGTGAAGCCCTTCCGGCCGCAGGCCGGGCTCACCGCCCCGGTCTGCCAGGCGAGCGTGCTCCAACTCCGCGATCCCGACGTGCTGCTGTACTCCGGGCCGGGCGATCCGGCGACCCGCGCCCTGATGACGATCCGTGCCTCTGCCGACGGCGGGATCACCTGGCGGCCGGCGTACCCGGTCGACGGACTGCCCGCCGCCTACTCCGACCTGGCCCGGATCGACGCGGCCACCGTCGGGCTGCTGTACGAGACGGGCGACTTCAGCGCGTACACGACGATCACGTTCCGCCGGGTGCCCGTGAACCGTCTCACCTGACCGGGTGCGGCCGTCGGCCCGGACGTAGAGTCGGCCCATGACCTCTACCGACAGTGCACAGCAGCCGGCGGCCGACAAGGCTCCCGCCCCCGCCAAGGATCCCTGGGACCTGCCCGACGTCTCCGGTCTGGTCGTGGGTGTGCTCGGCGGCACCGGCCCGCAGGGCAAGGGCCTCGCCTACCGGCTGGCCCGGGCCGGCCAGAAGGTGATCATCGGTTCGCGGGCCGCCGAGCGGGCGCAGGCCGCCGCCGACGAGCTCGGGCACGGTGTCGAGGGCGCCGACAACGCCGAGTGCGCGCGCCGCAGCGACCTCGTGATCGTCGCCGTGCCGTGGGACGGGCACGGCAAGACGCTGGAGTCGCTGCGCGAGGAGCTGGCCGGGAAGATCGTCGTGGACTGCGTCAACCCGCTCGGCTTCGACAAGAAGGGCGCCTACGCGCTCAAGCCGGAGGAGGGCAGCGCGACTGAGCAGGCCGCGGCGCTGCTGCCGGACTCGCGGGTCACGGCCGCCTTCCACCACCTCTCCGCGGTGCTGCTCCAGGACCCGGAGATCGCGGAGATCGACACCGACGTGATGGTGCTCGGCGAGGTGCGGGCCGACGTCGAGATCGTGCAGGCGCTGGCCGGGCGGATCCCCGGGATGCGCGGCGTCTTCGCGGGGCGGCTGCGCAACGCCCACCAGGTGGAGTCCCTGGTCGCGAACCTGATCTCGGTCAACCGCCGCTACAAGGCACACGCCGGGCTCCGGGTCACGGACGTCTGAGCGGATGGGGGACACTGGTGGCTGCCGGCAGTGTCCCCCCTCGTCATGAGAAAGCGACCCCTATGCCCCGCCTCGCCCTGTACGCCCTGACCGTCTGCGTCCTCGCGGTCGTCGCCGCCGTCGTCTCCTTCGTCCAGGGCAGCTGGCCGATCGGCGTGGTCTGGGTGCTGCTGACGGGTCTGTCGTCCAACATGACCTGGTACTACCTGCGGCGCGGGCGCGCGGACAAGTCGGTCACCGGCTGATCACCAGCCGGGCCGCGGCTGCTTCTCCTCGCCCTCCAGCAGGACCCGCCCGCCGATCTCGACCCAGCCGTACGGCTGCGGCGCGGTCAGGATCTGCGAACCCCGGCCCTGGGTGATGTTCAGGGCCCGGCCCAGCTCCGCGGTCAGCAGCAGGGCGGCGGCCCCGGTCGCCTCGTCCTCGTCGATGCCGTCGCCGCGGCCGGGGAAGGCGCGGGCACGGACCCGCCCGGCCGACTCGTCCTCCCACGCCCAGGCGTACAGCCACTCCCCCGGCGGCGGCACCGGCAGGGCGTCGACCTCGGCGGCGGTGGCGTACCGGCGCAGGGTGCGCGGCGGGGCCCACTCCGGGAGCGCCTCGATCCAGCTGAACTCCCCGTCCAGCCGGGCGCCGACCACCCCGGCTGGGGTGACCAGTTCGGGCACGTCCAGCAACCAGGCCGTGCCGACGCAGGGGTGCCCGGCGAACGGCAGGCGCAGGGTGGGGGTGTAGATGTCGACGACCCCGCGCTCGGGGTCGTCCACGAACACGGTCTCGCTGAACCCGAGCTTGGCCGCCAGTGCCTGCCGGTCCTCCCGGTCGGGCAGCACGGAGCCGTCCCGGACGACCCCCAGCTCGTTGCCGTAGCCGCCGTTCGCCGCGCAGAAGACACGCAGCACGTCGTAATCAGTCACAGCGGCATTGAAGCACCCGCGGCGTCACCCCTCGGTACGGCGCCTGCGCATCGCGTACACGACACCCGCGCCCGCGGCCACGGTGACGGCGGCGGCCGTGCCGACGGCGGTGGCCGGGAAGGCCGAGCCGGTGGCGGCCAGGGCACCCGTGTCGCCCGTGCCGCCCGTCGTGGAGGCGACGGCACCGCCGCTCGCCGCATCGGCGGTGTCCGAGGCGGTGGCGGTCGGGGTGCCGGTCGACCCGTCGTCGCCGGAGGGGAGCTGCGCGTCGTCGGTCAGGGCGACGGAGAGGCCGAGCGGGTCGAGTGCGGTGCCCGCGGGGTAGTAGCCGCTGAACGCCTTCGCGCCGGCCTCGGTGAGGGTGGCGGTGACGTCGTCCAGGGTGATGACGTCGTCCGTGGGAGTCAGGGCGGTGGACGCGGCCTTCAGGTCGGCCAGCTCGACGTTCTTCGTCGTGGTGCCGAGGCTCGTCACGTCGGCGGTGAGTTCGCCCTTGCCGTCGTCGAGGGTGGCGCGGAGGTTGCCGAGGGTGAGGTCGAGGCCGTACGTGCCGTTGCTCTCGTGGCCCTTGAAGGTGACGGCGCCCTCGAAGGCGGCGGCGAGGGTGCCGGCGTCGGTGTCGTAGTCGCCGGTGGCGTCGCCGAAGGTGAAGGCGCCGTTGCCCGCGGCCTGGGTCGCGCCGCCGGAGACGGTGATCTTCCCTTGCGCCACGCTGCCGACGACGTAGGTACGGAAGGACTCCTTCACGCCCCAGGTGAGGGTGCCGTCGGCTATGTCGCCTTCGGCGGGGGTCTCGTCCGAGGCGGAGGCGGAGGCGGAGGCGGAGGGAGAGGCAGAGGCAGAGGGCGAGGTGGAGGCAGAAGAGGAGGTGGAGGGGCTGGTCGTGGACGAGGCGGACGGCGAGGTCGGGGGCGCGGACGGGCTCGCGCTCTGTGACGTCGAGCCGGAGGGCGACGGGGACTGCGACCCGGTCGTCCTCTGGGCGACCGTGAGCGGGTCGCCGGCCGCGCCCTCGTAGCCCGCGCTGCCGAAGACGTCGGCTGCCTGGCGGGTGAGGGTGGTCGTCATATCCGTCATCTCGCGGGTGACGGTGACCGTCGCGAGCGGGACGTCGTCCGTGGTGGTGCCGTCCTTCGTCACGTCCGCGGTGATCTCGGCGGCCCCGCTGTCGAACTTCACGTCGGACAGCGTGAGATCGAAGCCGTGCAGCTGGGAGACGATGCGGAGGCTGCCCTGGAAGGCGAGGCCCACGGTGTGCGCGTCGGAGTCGTAACTGCCGGTGCCCTGCGGGAAGGTGAAGGCGCCGTTGCCTTCGGCCTGGGTCGCGCCGCCCGCCGCGGTGAAGGTGCCGGCCGCGTAGGTGGTGACGTAGGTGCGGTACGACTGCTTGATGCCCCAGGTCAACTCGTAGCCGCTGAGCGGGACTTCGGCGGCCGTCGCGGTGGTGGCGGCGGTGAGCGCACCGGCGCCCAGGGTGACCGCGACGGCGGCGGCGAGGGCGAGCTTTCTGGTCGTGCTGGCAGGCATGGGGCTCCTTGTGGGTGTATCGGTGGTTGTGGGGGGGGTCAGTCCTCGTCGGCGGGGGCGGCGGGGCCGGCCGCCGGGCGGGTACGGCGCCTGCGGACGGCGGTCGCGAGAAGTGCGGCGGCGGTCAGCAGGGCACCCGCGGCGAGGGCGCGGGGCAGGACGGGGGTGCCGTCGCCGTCGGAGGCGGCGGTGTCGCTCGCCGCCGGCCGCGCCGGGGCGGTGTCCGGGGCCGGGGTCGGTGACGACGGCTCCGGGGCGCCGGCGGCGCTGCCCAGGTCGGGCAGGGCGGGCAGGGTGGCGTCGGCGGTGGTGGCGACGGCGAGGGAGACCGGGTCCATGGCGGTGCCGGCCCGGTACATCCCGGCGAAGGCCTCGGCGCCGCGGGCGGTGAGCTTCGCCGGGGCCTCGGTGATCTCGGCGAGCCCCTTCCGCACGGTGAAGTCCTCGGCGGCGAAGGTGACCAGGGGGACCTTGTCGCCGGTGAAGGCGCCGCCGTCGACGTCGGCGTAGAGGGTGCCGCTGCCGTCCTCGACGGTGGCCCGGACCGCGCTCAGCGTCAGGTCGAGCCCGTGGTCGCCGGTGAAGCGGACGGCGCCCGCGAAGCTCGCCGTCAACGCGCCGTTCCGGTACGTCCCTTCGCCCTTCGGGAAGCGGAAGAGGGCGCCGCCGTCCTCGGCTCCGCCGGTCAGCGTCCACCGGCCGCGGGCGATGTCACCGGTGACGTACTCGCGGAAGGTACGGCGCACACCCCAGTCGACGGCGCCGTCCGCGAGGGCGCCGGTCTTCGGCGCGGCCTTCGAAGTGGCCTTGCCGGTGGCCGACCTGCTCGGGGCGGGGGTCGGAGTCGGGGTCGTCGCGGGCTCGACGTCCGCCGCCAGGCTCACCGGGTCCAGGGCGGTGCCGGCCGTGTAGTAGCCGGCGAAGGACTTCGCGCCCTGGGCGGTGAGGGTGGCGGGCACGTCGTTCAGGACGACCGCGGTGCCGGCGCCCTTCATGCCGACGCCGCCGAGGGCGAGGGAGGCGAAGGGCACCTGCGTGGACGTCGTGACCGTCCCGGTGCCCTTCGCCTTGCCGGTGACGTCCAGGTAGAGCGTGCCGGCCGAGCCGGAGATGCGGACGGTGGGGCGGCTGAGGGTGAGGTCCAGCTGATAGCCGCCGTCGGTGTCCCGGTGGCCGACGAAGTGCACCCCGCCGGCGAAGGACGCGGTGAACGCGCCGGTGTCGCCGTCGTAGGTGCCGGTCGCCGAGGGGAAGCGGAACCGGCTGCTGCCCACGGTCGCCGCACCGCCCGTCAGGGAGTAACTCCCCTTCGCGATCGGGCCGGTGACGTAGCTCTGGAAGGACGACCTCACCCCCCAGTCGAGTCGGCCGCCCTGCACGGTACGGCTCGTGGCGTGGGCGGTGGCCGTCGGGAGCAGGGCCCCGAGAACCACCGCGCACACCACGGTGACCAGGGCACGAAGGCGTGCGGGCATGGGAGGTCCTCCGGAGACGACGGCCGGTAGCAAAGTAAGGTAAGGCTAACCTAAGCTTCACGCCAGGCCGTCACCACGGCCACCGGCGACCCGAGAGAAACGGACGGACGACCGTGCGACGCTTGCGCACCCGACTGACGGGAGCCCTGGTCCCGTTGCTCGCCCTCGCCCTCACGGCGACCGCCTGCGGGGGCTCACCGCCGGCCACGGCGGCGAAGCCGCCGGCCACCGACGCCGACCGGGTCGAGCCGCTCTCCGGCACGCCGTCGCCGGAGCTCCCGGTCACCGTCGCGTCCGCCGACGGCCGGAAGGTGACGGTCCGCCAGGCCCGGCGGATCGTGCCGCTCTCCGGCAGCCTCAGCGAGATCGTGTTCACGCTCGGGCTGGGCGACCGGGTCGTCGCCCGGGACATCACCGCGACGTTCCGGCAGGCGGCGAAGCTGCCCGTGGTCACCCGCAACCACGACGTCTCCGCGGAGGGTGTGCTCTCCCTCAAGCCGGACCTGGTGCTCGCCGAGACGACCACCGGGCCCGAGGAGGCGATGGACCAGATCCGCGAGGCCGGTGTCCCCGTGCTGCTGGTCCGGCCCGCCCAGGGGCTCGACGACGTCGGCCCGCGCATCGCCGCGGTGGCCGGCGCGCTGGGCGTCCCGGCGGCGGGGAAGAAGCTGACGCGGCGGACGGAGGGCCGTATCGCCGCCGTACGCAAGGGAGTTCCGCACGAGCGGACGAAGCCGCGGGTCGCTTTCCTCTACCTGCGCGGCTCGGCCTCCGTGTACCTGATCGGCGGGAAGGGGTCCGGGGCCACCTCGCTGCTGGAGGCCGCCGGGGCCGTGGACGCCGGGGTCGAGTCCGGGCTGACGAAGGACTTCACCGCCATCACCGCCGAGGCGCTCGTGAAGGCGGCGCCGGACGCGATTCTCGTCATGACCGGGGGACTCGAGTCGGTGGGCGGCATCGACGGACTCGTGAAGATCCCGGGGGTCGCGCAGACGCCGGCCGGGATGGACCGGCGGGTGGTGTCGGTGGAGGACGGGGTGCTGCTCGGCTACGGGCCGCGCACGGACCGGGTGCTGAAGTCCGTGGTGGGGCAGCTGTACGGGGCTGACGCGAGGTGAGCGGGGACGGAGGCGGGCGGAAGCGGGCGCGGATGCGGAGGCCGGGTGCCGCGTGGCTGCTGACGCTGGGGCTGGTGGCGGCGCTGGCCATGCTGGTGCCGGTGGCGGCGGGGCTCGGCGCGTATCCCGTTCCCACCGGGGACGTGCTCGGTTCGGCCCTGCACCGCGCCGGGCTCGGCGGTACGGCCCTCGGCCGGGTGCCCGAGTCCGTCCTCTGGGACGTCCGCTTCCCGCGGATCGAGCTGGCGCTGCTCGTCGGGGCGTCGCTGGGGTGCGCGGGGGCGTTGATGCAGGGCGTGTTCGGCAATCCGCTCGCCGAGCCGGGGGTCATCGGCGTCTCCTCCGGGGCGGCGGTGGGGGCGGTCGCCGTGATCGCCCTCGGGCTCGACTTCCTCGGCACCTGGACGGTGTCGGTCTTCGCGTTCGCGGCGGGGCTGGTGACGGCGCTGCTGGTGTACGTGGTGTCGCGGTCCGGCGGCCGTACGGAAGTGGTGACGCTGATCCTGACCGGCATCGCGGTGAACGCGTTCGCGGGGGCGCTGATCGGGCTGTTCCTCTTCTTCGCGGACACGGCGGCCGTCAACCAGATCACGTTCTGGCAGCTGGGCAGCCTGTCCCAGGCGACCTGGCCGAAGGTGCTCGCGGTCCTGCCGTGCGCTGCGCTGGGGCTCGCCCTGGCCCCGTTCCACGCCCGCCGTCTCGACCTCCTCTCCCTCGGCGAACGCCAGGCCCGCCATCTGGGTGTCGACGTCGAACGCCTGCGGCTCACGCTGGTCCTGGTCATCGCCCTGCTCACGGCGGCGGCGGTGAGCGTGTCGGGGATCATCGGCTTCGTGGGCCTGGTCGTGCCGCACGTCCTGCGGATGGCGGCGGGGCCGGGGCACCGGTTCCTCATCCCGGGCAGCGCACTCCTCGGAGCGGCGACCCTGCTCTCCGCCGACCTCGCCGCCCGCACGCTGGCCGCCCCGGCGGAACTCCCCCTCGGCGTCCTCACCGCCCTGCTCGGCAGCCCGTTCTTCTTCTGGCTCCTCCGCAGAACCCGACGCCGACAAGGAGGCTGGACATAACCACGCCACCCAAACCCCTCGCCGTCACCAGTGCCGGCCGACCGCCGACCGCGGCACCATCGTGGCCACTCGCGCAGTTCCCCGCGCCCCTGACGGGGCACTGCCGCCGCACCCTTCGACGCAGCCCGAACCCCCTGACCGAACGCCAGATTCGCACCCCCGCTCACTCTCTTCCGCCGCAACGGCGCCACACCCCCACGGCGCACACCGGCGGTGCCGAGCCCCCCGCGCAGGTCGCGCCGTCACGGTGCCGGTTCATCGCCGGGCGCGGCGACGTCGTGGCCGATCGCGCAGTTTCCCGCGCCCCTGACGGGGCGCTGCCGCCCGAACCCCCTGGCCGGACGCCACCGTCGGTCCCCTCGCCACATTCGCACCGCCGCTCACTCTCTTCCGCCGCAACGGCGCCACACCACCACGGCGCATATCGGCGGCGCCGGGCGCGGCGACGTCGTGGGCGGTCGCGCAGTTCCCCGCGTCCCTGGCGGGGCGCACAGCCCGAACCCTCTGGCCGGATGCCGCAATCGTGGTGGCGGATCGGCTTCAGCGCATTGATGGGAGAACGCCGCGTATGAGACTCCTGCGATCTCGTTCTGCTCCGCCTCGTGTACCGGGTGTCGGGGAAGTCGTTGCCGAGGCTGAGGGGGTGCATGTGGGGCTCGGTGGAGGGTGGGTGCTTGGTGGGGTCGATGTCGTCGCTCGGGCCGGGGAGGTGCTGGTGCTTGTCGGGCCCAACGGGGCCGGGAAGTCGACGCTGTTGGCCGCTCTCGCGGGGGATGTGGCGGTCGGGCGCGGGGTGGTGCGGGTCTTCGGGCAGGAGGTGTCGGCGTGGTCGGCCGGGGAGTTGGCGCTGCGGCGGGCCGTTCTGCCGCAGGCGGCCGGGGTGTCGTTTCCGTTCTCGGTCGAGGACGTCGTGCGAATGGGGCGGGCGCCGTACGCGGGAGTCGATCCCGGCGAGGACGACGGGATCGTCGCCGAGGCGATGGCGGCCACCGAGGTGACCCCTTTCGCCGGGCGGGCGTTCTCCGCGCTCAGCGGCGGCGAGCAGGCACGGGTCGCGCTCGCCCGGGTGCTGGCGCAACGCGCACCCCTGCTGCTGCTCGACGAGCCGACCGCCGCCCTCGACCTCAAGCACCAGGAGTTGGTGCTGCGGCTCTGCCGGGACAGGGCGCACGCCGGTGACGCGGTGGTCGTGGTGCTGCACGACCTCTCCCTCGCCGCCGCGTACGCGCACCGCGTCGCGATCCTGTGCGCCGGTCGTGTCGCCGCCGACGGCCCGCCCGCCGAGGTTTTCGAGGAGCGGTTGCTGTCGGAGGTCTACGACCAGCCGGTGGACGTGTTTCCCCATCCGCGGACGGGAGTTGCCGTCGTCGGACCGAAACGCCTCACTTGACCATCCCTTTGCGATCTCTTGGCGTTCGTTTTGAGCCGTCGATATCAAGCCGTGTCTGTGATCTTTCTGTGCCTGGTCAATCACCACCCGCCCGGGTATGAGTGAGGTAAGCCTCAGGTAAGTTAGGCCAGCCTCACCACACCATCCCCGCTTGGAGCCTGCATGCGTGCCGTCCGACTCACCGTCACCGCCGCCGCCACCGTGGCCGCCCTGACCGCCCTCTCGGCCTGCACGGCGAAGAGCGACGCCAAGGGCGACGACGCGATCAAGGTCACCGCCGCCGACGCCAAGTGCGAGACGTCGACCAAGTCGGTCCCGGCGGGACACGTCACGCTCGCCATCGAGAACACGGGATCGAAGGCCACCGAGGTCGAGATCCTCTTCCCGGACGACCGGATCGTCTCCGAGAAGGAGAACATCGGGCCGGGGACGAAGTACACGCTCACCGCCGAGGTGAAGGCGGGATCGTACGAAATAGCCTGCCGGCCGGGGATGAAGGGGCACGGCGTGCGGCAGAAGCTGACCGTCACCGGCTCCGGCACCGTCGCCAAGCGCAACCCGACGCTCGACAAGGCCGTCGCCGACTACCGCGAGTACGCCCAGGAGCAGGCCGACGCGACGATCCCGAAGGTGCAGACGTTCGCCGACGCCATCCAGGCCGGCGACCTCGAAGCCGCCAAGAAGGCCTACGCGCCCTCCCGCGTCGGCTGGGAGCGCACGGAGCCGATCGCCGAGTCCTTCGGTGACATCGACCCGAAGACCGACACCCGTGCCGACGGCCTGGAGGAGGGCCAGAAGTGGACCGGCTGGCACGCGCTGGAGAAGGCGCTGTGGCAGGACAAGAAGATCGGCGCCGAGCAGAAGACCCTCGCCGCCCAGCTGGTCACGGACCTGAAGGACTGGCAGAAGCGGGTCGGCAAGGCCGAGATCACCCCGACCTCCATGGCCAACGGCGCCAAGGAGCTCCTCGACGAGGTCGCCACCGGCAAGGTCACCGGCGAGGAGGACCGCTACTCGCACACCGACCTCAGCGACTTCAAGGCCAACGTCGAGGGCGCGCAGAAGGCGTACGAACTGCTCAAGCCGGTCGCGCAGAAGAACGACGCGGCGCTCACCACGGAACTGGACAAGCAGTTCGCCGCGCTGGACACGCTGCTCGACAAGTACCGCACGACCGCCACCTCGGACGGCTTCGTGTCGTACGACAAGGTCACCAAGGCCCAGCAGAAGGAGCTGTCCGACGCGGTCAACGCCCTCGCGGAGCCGCTGTCCAAGCTCGCCGCGACCGTGGTCAAGTAGGGGCGGGACATGAGTGACACAGCGAATCCGTCGCGTCGGGCGGTCATCGGCTGGGGCGGGGCCGGGCTCGCGCTCGGCGCCGCCGTGGCCGGCGGCGCGGTGGCCGCTGCCGAGTCCGGCGGCGGCGACGCCGAACCCACCACCACGGCCGTCGCGTTCCACGGCGCCCACCAGGCCGGCATCGCCACCCCCGTCCAGGACCGGCTGCACTTCGCCGCGTTCGACGTGAAGACCGACGACCGGGCCGAGTTCGTGCAGTTGCTCAAGGACTGGACGGCCGCGGCCCGGCGGATGACCGCGGGCAGGGCCGTCGGCGAGGGCGCGTACGGCGGGCTCGCCGAGGCGCCACCGGACGACACCGGCGAGGCCCTCGGGCTCGAACCGTCCCGGTTGACGCTGACGATCGGCTTCGGGCCGTCCTTCTTCGAGCGGTTCGGGCTTGACCACCAGCGGCCCGCCGCACTCGTCGACCTGCCGAAGTTCCCCGGGGACAACCTCGACGCGTCCCGCACCGGCGGCGACCTCTGCGTCCAGGCCTGTGCCGACGATCCGCAGGTCGCCGTGCACGCCATCCGCAACCTCGCCCGGATCGGCTTCGGCAAGGTCGCCGTCCGCTGGTCCCAACTCGGCTTCGGGAAGACCTCGTCCACGACCCCGGACGCCCAGACCCCCCGCAACCTCATGGGGTTCAAGGACGGCACCCGCAACATCGCGGGGACCGAGACCGACCGGCTGAAGAAGTTCGTGTGGGCGGCCGACGGGGACGGATCCGACTGGATGACCGGTGGGTCGTACCTCGTCGCCCGGCGCATCCGCATGAACATCGAGACCTGGGACCGGACTTCGCTCCAGGAACAGGAGGACGTGTTCGGGCGGGACAAGGGCGAGGGCGCCCCGGTCGGCAAAGCCAAGGAACACGACGAGCCGTTCCTGAAGGCCATGAAGCCCGACGCCCACGTGCGCCTCGCGCACCCCGACTCCAACGGCGGGATCACCATCCTGCGCCGGGGCTACTCGTTCACGGACGGCACCGACGGTCTCGGGCGGCTCGACGCAGGGCTGTTCTTCCTGGCCTACATGCGTGACGTGCGCGAGGGATTCATCCCGCTGCAGCGCAGGCTGTCCGCGTCCGACGCGCTCAACGAGTACATCCAGCACGTGGGTTCGGCGGTCTTCGCGGTCCCGCCCGGCGTCCGCGACAAGGACGACTGGTGGGGCCGGACGCTGTTCTCCGAAGGGGCGTGAGCCATGTTCTCCAACTACCTGATCGGGCTGCGGGAAGGCCTTGAGGCCTCCCTCGTCGTCTGCATCCTCATCGCCTACCTGGTCAAGACCGGGCGCACGGACGCCCTGAAGCCGATCTGGGCCGGCATCGCAGTGGCGGTGCTGATCGCCATGGGCTTCGGGTGCGCGCTCGAATTCGGTTCCCAGGAGCTGACGTTCCAGGCGCAGGAGGCGCTCGGCGGGTCCCTGTCCATCGTCGCCGTCGGCCTGGTGACGTGGATGGTGTTCTGGATGCGGCGCACCGCCCGGCACCTGAAGTCGGAGCTGCACGGCAAGCTGGACGCGGCCCTCGCGATGGGCACGGGTGCGCTGGTCGCCACCGCCTTCCTCGCCGTGGGCCGCGAGGGCCTGGAGACCGCCCTGTTCGTGTGGGCGTCGGTGCACGCGGCGAGCGACGGCACCCCGCGCCCGCTGGTCGGCGTGGCGCTGGGCCTGGCCACCGCGGTCCTCCTCGGCTGGCTGTTCTACCGGGGCGCGCTGCGGATCAACCTCGCCAAGTTCTTCACCTGGACCGGCGGCATGCTGGTCGTGGTCGCGGCGGGCGTGCTGGCGTACGGCTTCCACGACCTCCAGGAGGCCGACTGGATCCCGGGGTTGACCAACCAGGCCTTCGACATCAGCGGCACCGTTCCGCCGGACAGCTGGTACGGCACCCTCCTCAAGGGCGTGTTCAACTTCCAGCCGGACCCGACCGTGCTCCAGGTCACGGTGTGGCTGCTGTACCTGGTCCCGACACTCGCGTTCTTCTTCGCCCCGGTAGGGTTCGGCTCCGGGAAGGGGAAGGTGAAGGCACCTGATGACGCACCTGACGACCAGGGGTCGCGGCCCTCTACGGCTCCGCAGGCTCCGCAGGCGTGATCGGAACGCGCTCATAGCGGTCACGCTGGCCGCCATGTCGCTGACGGCGAGCGGTTGCGTGGTGGTGCACGGGGAGCGCGAGGTACTCCCCAGCACCACCCGCGCCGAGGCCGCCAAGGCGCTCCGGCAGTTCACGGACGCCTACAACAAGGCCGACAAGGCCTACGACGGCTCCCTGGACGCGGACTACACGACCGGCGCCCTCGCCGACATCGACTCCGCGCGCCTGAAGGCCGGGCACGTCAACAGCCCGGCCGGCAACTCCGCCCACTCGGCGCTGGAGTTCGACGACGTCACGTACACCATCCCGAAGAAGGCCGGCTGGCCGCGCTGGTTCGTCGCCGACGCGCACGGCAACAAGGGCGGCGACGAACGCTGGCTGCTGGTCTTCACCCGCAACGGCCTCTCCCAGCCGTTCCAGGTGGCCTACCTGACGCTGGTCGCGCCCGACGACGTACCGAAGTTCACCACCGACAAGGACGGCTGGGCCGAGGACGTACCGGCGAACAGCGCCCGGCTCGCCGTCTCTCCCGGCGACCTGAGCCGGGACTACGCCACGTACCTGAAGAGCGGCGGCACCGTCTTCGCGGACGGCGTGCACACCAGCGGCTGGCGCGCCGACCGCAAGAAGTCCACCAAGCCGGGCCTGGCCACCCAGTACATCGACGAGCCGCTCACCGCCGGCGACTACGCGCCGCTCGCGCTGCGCACCGCCGACGGCGGGGCGGCGGTGTTCTTCACCACCCGCTACTACGCCAAGGAGACGGCGGCCACGGGCACCTCCGTGCCCACACCGAACCTCAGCGTCAAGGCCCTCACCAAGGGCGAGATCAAGCAGTCCCTGACGATGCAGTTCGTCTCCAACCAGATCGCCCTGGACCCACCGGGCACCGGCAAGATCTCCATCCTCGGCCGCATCCAGGGCCTGACCTCGGCACAGGGTTCCTAACATCAGGTCCCGCGCCCCGAAGGGGCGCGGGGAACTGCGCGCCCAGCCCCCACCCCGCCGCACCCGACCGACGACCGGACCCGGCACAACCCGCGGAGCGCTCAGTGCCGCAGCGGCCAGCCCGCCCCCACCTGGTCGGCCTCCTCACCCGCGTACCGCGCGCACGCGTCCGTGAGGATCTCCAGCAGGCTCAGCGGATCGGGCAGCGCATGCTCGGGCCCGCGTACCCACCGCACCCGCCGGTCACCGTCGCCGCCGGGCAGCCGGGCGGGCGGAACGAGGACGTAGGAGCCCCGGCAGTGCCAGCGCAGCCCCGGGTGCTCGTCCATGGTCTCGGGACGGCAGTCCAGCTCGCAGGGCCACCACTCGTCCTCGTCCTCGGGGGTGCCGCGGGTGAGGGTGAAGAAGAGGAGGCGGCCGTCGTCGCTCCCGGCGACCGGGCCGACCTCGACACCGCTCGCGAGCAGCCGCTCCAGCGCCTCCTGCCCGGCCTCCAGGGGCACGTCCAGGACGTCGTGGGTCATACCGGTCGCGGTGATGAAGTTGGCCTGCGGCTGGTGCCGGGCCCAGCGCTCGATCTGGGCGCGGTCGGTGGTGGACTGGGTCTGCCACGCGAACGACACCGGGTGCCGGGCCGGGGTGGGGCAGCCGACGCGGTCGCAGGAGCAGCCGTAGCCGGGGGCGGGGTGGGCGGCGGGGGCCAGCGGAAGGCCCGCCTCGGCGGCGGCGAGCAGCAGGGCCGCGCGGCCCGGGTCCTCGGCGGTGACCGCCTGCTTCGGGCGGCGACCCCGGAGCCACTGGGAGAGTCTGCCCTGCCGGCCGCTCGGGCCGCCGAACGTCGCGCTCATCTATCGCCTCGCCTCGCTGTGGTCCGGACAGGATGCCTTATGGTCCCGTCTGGGCGTGAAGCGGGGGGTACGAGACCTGGGTCACCCGGGCGGCCACGGGTCGCCCCAGTCTGCGTCGCGGGCCGCCTTGTACAGGTCGCCGTGGCGCTTGGTGACCGTGGTGCGGCGTAGTTGTTCGTCGGTCTCGCAGAGGTCGAGCAGGACCTGGCCCTTGCGGATCTGGGGGCGGCGGACCACCCGGGCCGGTGCCGGGGCGGGCGGGAAGCGGGTGGCGGCCACGTAGCTGAACTTCTCGTCCTCGTAGGGCAGCGAGCCGCCCTTGACCTGGCGGTGCAGGGAGGAGCGGCTGACCCGGGCGGAGAAGTGGCACCAGTCCGTGCCGGGGACGATCGGGCAGGCGGCGCTGTGCGGGCAGGGGGCGGCGACGTGGAGGCCGTCGGCGGTGAGGCGGTCGCGGGCCTCGATGATCCGGGCGTAGCCGGCGGGGGTGCCGGCCTCGACGATGACGACGGCCTGCGCGGCGGCCACGGCGGCGTCGACGAGGGCGGCGCGGCCGGCCTCGTCGAGCTCGTTGAGGACGTACGACACCGTGACGAGATCAGTGCTCTCGATGGTGAGCGCCGCTCCGATCCGAGAGCGCTGCCACTTGGCGTCCCGCAGGGCCGGGTTCGCGGCGGCGATCTCCCGGCCGAGGGCCAGCGCCGGCTCGGCCCAGTCGAGGACCGTCACCGGCCGGACGCCCTCCCAGGTGTCGGTCACCGCCCAGGTCGCGGCGCCCGTCCCGCCGCCGACGTCCACATGGCTGCCCGGCGCCCACCCCTCCGGCACCGCGTCGGCGAACGCCGCGAGCGCGGACCGTACCGCCTCGAAGGTCGCCGGCATCCGGTACGCCGCGTACGCCACCACGTCCGCCCGGTCCCGCAGGATCGGCGCGTCGGTCGGGGTGGCCCCGCGGTAGGTGGCGATCAGCCGCTCGACGGCCGAGGCGGCCTGCTTCGGGGGCAGGCCGTCGAGCAGGTCGGAGAGCGTGGCGCGGAGCCGGTCGGCCGGTGGGACGGGCTGGGTGGGGTGGTTCACCCGGCGATTGTATGGACAGCCCGGGCGAGGCGGGTCGCCGCGGCGGCCCGGGGTGCGCTGTCGCCGGGGCGGCGGCGCGGGTGCACGGTGTTGGCCAGCAGGACGAGGAAAGTGTCCGTCGCCCGGTCCAGGACCAGGCTGGTCCCGGTGAACCCGGTGTGGCCCGCGGCTCCCTGTCCCGCCAGTTCGCCCATGAACCACGGCTGGTCCACCAGGAAGCCCAGTCCTGGCGGAGCCAGCAGCAGGTCCACGAAGTCGGGGCCGAGGATGCGCGCCGGGCCGTACGCGCCGCCCGCGAGCAGGGCCCGGCAGAAGATCGCCAGGTCCCGGCCGGTGGAGAAGAGGCCGGCGTGCCCGGCCACCCCGCCCAGCGCCCAGGCGTTCTCGTCGTGCACGACGCCCCGCAGCATCCCCCGGTCCGCCTTGGCCCAGGGCCGCCGCTGGTCCTCGGTGGCCGCCGCCCCGGGGCAGGGTCCGAAGTCGGTGGCGGTCATGCCGAGCGGCCGGGTGATGCCGTCGCGGACCAGGACGTCGAGGGGGCGGCCGGTGATCCGCTCCAGGACGTGCTGGAGGAGGAGCAGGTTGAGGTCGGAGTAGCGGTAGGCGCCGGGGGCGCTGGTCGGGGCCTCCGCGCGGAGCAGGTCGAGGCGGGCGGTGTCGTCGGGGCAGTCGTAGAGCGGGAGTTCGGGGCGCAGTCCCGAGGTGTGGGTGAGGAGCTGGCGGACGGTGACGCGGTGCGCGGCGACCCCGTGGAAGTCGGGGAGGTAGGCGCCGACACGGGCGTCGATGCCGAGGGTGCCGCGCTCCAGCTGCTGCACGGCGGCGACCGCGGTGAACAGTTTGGTGAGGGAGGCGACGTCGAAGGGGGTGTCGACGGTCGCCGGGACCCGCGCGGCGCGCAGCAGCTCGACACCGGCGTCGGTCTCGGGATCGTACGCGGACCAGCGCACGGCCCAGCCGGACGCCACCTGTACGGCGATCACGGGGCCGCGTCCGGCGACCACCACGGCGCCTGCCGCCCAGGGCCGCGCGCCGGTGGTGAGGTCGTGCACTTCGCGGACGAGGTGCCTGAGTTCCGCGGGGTCGAGCCCGGCCCGTTCGGGTGTCTCGACGCGCAGTCTCGGTGCGCTCAGCTCCCTGCTCCCTCCGTCCTCGCACGGGTGTTCCCACGTGCTGCCCAGGGACGGCACATTCCCACGAAGCAGGCCAGTGCCACCAGTGCCCCCGCCAGTTGGACGATTGCCATGGGCACGGCGGTTCTCTCCCCGGCGATCCCGACCAGCGGCGAGGCGACCGCCCCGACGAGGAACGAGGAGGTCCCGAGCAGTGCCGACGCGGACCCGGCGGCGCTCCGGGTGCGCAGCAGGGCGAGGGACTGGGCGTTCGGGAGGGTGAGGCCCATCGCGGACATCAGGACGAAGAGGGCGGCGGCGACCGGGGCGAGCCCGACCGGGCCGAGGGCCCCGGTCGACATCAGCAGCAGGGCGGTCGCGGCGAGCACGGTGACGACCAGGCCCGCGCCCAGCACCTTGTCCAGGCTGACCCGGCCGACCAGCACCTTCCCGTTGACCTGCCCGGCGATCACCAGCCCGACCGAGTTGAGGCCGAAGAGGAGGGAGAAGGTCTGTGGGGAGGCGCCGTAGATCTCCTGGATGACGAACGGGGACGCGGCGATGTAGGCGAACAGGGCCGCGAAGGCGAAGCCGCCCGCGAGCATGTAGCCGGTGAAGGGCAGGTCGGCGAGGAGGGCGCGCATGGCGCGGACGGCGGAGGCCGCTCCCCCGGCGTGCCGGTCGGCCGGCGGCAGGGTCTCCGGGAGCCGCACCCACACCAGCGCGGCGAGCAGCGCCCCGACGACCGTGAGGACGACGAAGACGCCCCGCCAGTCCGTCACCCGCAGGATCTGCCCGCCGATGAGCGGGGCGACGATCGGGGCGACCCCGGAGACCAGCATCAGGGTGGAGAAGAAGCGGGCCATGGCGACCCCGTCGTAGAGGTCGCGTACGACGGCCCGCGCGATGACGATGCCGGCCGCGCCCGCGAGGCCCTGGGCGAGGCGGAAGGCGACCAGCGTCTCCACGTCCGGTGCGACGGCGCACAGGGCGGTGGCGACGACGTAGACGGCGAGTCCTGCCAGCAGCGGGCGGCGGCGCCCCCACCGGTCGCTCATCGGGCCGACGACCAGCTGGCCGAGGGCCATCCCGGCGAGGCAGGCGGTGAGGGTGAGCTGGACGGTCGCGGCGGGGGCGCCGAGGGAGCGGGTGACCTCCGGCAGGGACGGGAGGTACATGTCCATGGCCAGCGGGGGCGTCGCGGTGAGCCCGCCGAGGACCAGCACGAGGAGGAGGCCGGCGCGGCGGGAGGCGGCGGTGGGGCCCTGACGGCCGACGGGGCCGCGCGGTGCGGGTACGGCGGGTACGGCGGTGTCCCGGGCGCTGTGGGCGCCCCGGGCGCTGTGGGCGCTGTGGGCGTTGTGGGCGCTGTGGGCGCTGTGGGCGTTCGTGGTGTCCTGGGCGTCCGGTGTCGGCGGCGCCGGCTGCTCGGGCATGTGTCCCCCGTCTTCGTTGGTCTCGCGGTCCGGTCGGCTGTTGCCGGATCCCGACGGCCCCCGCATATGCTCTCAGCTCGTACAGACTGCCGGGAAACACGTGAGCGAGGGTGGGCGGCCGGGATGGGTGAGCAGAGCGTGCGGTGGGGGATCCTGGCGACGGGCGGGATCGCAGCCGCGTTCGCGGCGGACCTGGTGGATCTGCCGGACGCGGAGATCGCGGCGGTGGCCTCGCGGTCGGCGGAGTCTGCCGAGGCGTTCGCCGAGCGGTTCGGGATCGGCCGGGCGTACGGCGACTGGGAGTCGCTGGCCCGGGACGAGGACATCGATGTCGTGTACGTCGCCACTCCGCACTCGGCGCACCGGGCCGCCGCCGGGCTGTGCCTGGAGGCGGGGCGGAACGTGCTGTGCGAGAAGGCGTTCACGGTCAACGGGCGCGAGGCCGGGGAACTCGTCGCGCTGGCGAAGGAGCACGACCGCTTCCTGATGGAGGCGATGTGGACGTACTGCAACCCGCTGGTGCGACGGCTGACGGCGCTGGTCGCGGACGGGGCGGTCGGCGAGGTGCGGACCGTGCAGGCGGACTTCGGCCTGGAGGGCCCGTTCCCGCCGGCCCACCGGCTGCGGGACCCGGCGCTGGGCGGGGGCGCGCTGCTGGACCTGGGCGTGTACCCGGTGTCGTTCGCGCACCTGCTGCTCGGCGAGCCGGACGGGATGTCGGCGCGAGCGGTGCTCTCGGACGAGGGCGTCGATCTCCAGACGGGTGCACTGCTCTCCTGGGAGAGCGGCGCTCTCGCCATGGTGCACTGCTCCATCGTCGGCGGCACCGGCACCAGCGCCTCGATCACCGGTTCACAGGGCCGGATCGACATCCCGGACGGCTTCTTCCACCCCGAGCGCTTCGTCCTGCACCGCGACGGCCGCGACCCGGAGGAGTTCGCCATGGACCCGGCCGACGGCCCCCGCAACACCCTCCGCCACGAGGCCCGCGAGGTCATGCGCGCCCTGCGCGCCGGCGAGAAGGAATCCCCCCTCGTCCCCCTCGACGGCACCCTCGCCGTCATGCGCACCCTGGACACCCTCAGGGACCAGATCGGCGTCCGCTACCCGGGCGAGGCGTAAAAGCGCCCCACTCCGAACACACCCCACTCTGAACACGCCCCGCACCGAGGCGCCCCGTAAGGGGCGCGGGGAACTGCGCGACCAGCCCCCACCCAGCCGCAGACAACCCGACGGCCTGGATGACGCGGCCCTCCCAGCGGAGCGCCTACGCTGCGACCCCATGGATGACAGGCAATCGAAGATCGCGGTGGTCACCGGAGCCGGCTCCGGCGTCGGCCGGGCGGTGACCGTGGAACTGCTGCGCACCGGCTGGTCGGTGGCGCTGGCAGGACGGCGCGCCGGACGGCTGGAGGAGACGGCGGCCCTGGCGCCCGAGGGCGCTTCCGTCGCCGTACGGACCGACGTCTCCCAACCCGACGACGTGACCGCGCTGTTCGCCGCGGCCGTGGACCGGTTCGGGCGGGTGGACCTGCTGTTCAACAACGCGGGGACGTTCGGCCCGGGCGGGGTCGCCGTGGAGGACCTGCCCTACGAGGCGTGGCGGCACGTGGTGGACACGAACCTCAACGGGGCGTTCCTGTGCGCGCAGGCGGCGTTCCGGCAGATGAAGGAGCAGGAGCCGCAGGGCGGGCGGATCATCAACAACGGCTCCGTCTCGGCGCACACGCCCCGCCCGCACTCCGCCGCCTATACGGCGACCAAGCACGCGCTGACGGGGCTGACCAAGTCCCTGTCCCTGGACGGGCGGCCGTACGGCATCGCGGTCGGGCAGATCGACATCGGCAACGCGGCGACGGACATGACGGCCCGGATGGAGACCGGCGCACTGCAGGCGAACGGGGAGATCGCCCCGGAACCGGTGATGGACGTGGCGGACGTGGCACGGACCGTGCGGCACATGGCCGAGCTGCCGCTGGCGGCGAACGTGCAGTTCGCGACGGTGCTGGCGACGGCGATGCCGTACGTGGGCCGGGGCTGAACCGCCGTTCAGTCGGACAATCCACAACCTGCACAAGCGGAATGTCGACGTCCGCGGTATCGCGGCCGGTAACGGGCCTATGCTCAACTCTCCTCCACCAGAACTTCACAGTTGAGGCTCTGGCATTCCGCCGACCACACCGAGGGGGGAGGCGGCAGCCGTTCCACCGGACCGGGGTGGGGGTGGGCCCGCGAGGGACCGCGGGTACGCACCGGTGGGTGGGGCGGCTGCCGCGTGACGTCAGCCCGCGGCCGTGCCGCCCGGGTCGGCCGGTGCGGCACCCGAGTCGGGACCGGCCGCGACTCCGGAACCGCTTCCGGAACCGGCGCCGGCCTCGGAACCGGCCCCCGCACCTGCTGCCGCACCAGCCGCCCGCCGACGCCGACGCAGGGCCCACGCCCCCGCGCCCAGCAGCGCGAAGGTCACCGCCCCGCCCTCCGCGATCCGCCACGGCGACGGCCCCGAGGAGCCCGAACCGCCCGCCGCCCCGGTCCCGGCCGCCCCCGCGGCCCCCTTGCCCTTCGACGCCGACGGACTCGCGCTCGCCCCGCCCTCGCTCAGCGGATCGACCAGCGTGCCCACGGAGTCCGCCGAACTCCCCTTCCCGAAGCCCCAGTCGAGCAGCGCGGCGGTCTGCTCGTACACGGCGTTGGTGCCGGGGTCCGGGTGCATCACGGTGACCAGCAGGGTGCGGCCGTCACGGGTGGCACCGCCGGTGAAGGTGTTGCCGGCGTGACTGGTGTAGCCGTTCTTGACGCCGAACAGGCCCTTGTAGACGTCCAGGCCCCAGGCGCCGGTGAGCAGGCGGTCGGTGTTCTGGATCTGGAAGGTCTTCTTGCCGCCCGCCGGGAAGTCGGCGGTCCGCGTCCCGCAGTAGCCGCGGAAGTCGTCGTCCTTCAGCCCGTGCCGGGCGAAGAGGGTCAGGTCGTACGCCGACGACAGCTGGCCCGGGTGGTCGAAGCCGTCGGGGCTGACCACATGGGTGTCGAGGGCCTGCAGGTCGGCCGCCCTGGCCTGCATCTCGGCGACGGTCTTCGCGATCCCGCCGTTCATGTGGGAGAGGACGTGCACGGCGTCGTTGCCGGAGCGCAGGAAGACGCCCTGCCACAGCTGCTCGACGGTGTAGGTGAGGCCGGGCTTGATGCCGACCAGGCTGGAGCCGGACGGGACGTCGGAGATGTCGGAGTCCTTGACCTTGTAGCGCTCGGTCCGCTCGAACTTCTTCAGCACGGTGTCCGCGAACAGCATCTTCAGGGTGGAGGCCGGTGCCAGCCGCCGGTGCGCGTTGTACGAGGCGAGGATCCGACCGCTGTCGCAGTCGGCGAGCAGCCAGGCGCGGGCGGTGATCTTCTTCGGCAGGCCGGTGGCCCCCCGTACCTGTACGCCTCCCCGGGCCAGCCGCTCGCCGCCGATGACGGTGGCGGCGGTGGCCGCGGTGGCGGGGGCCGCCGCGGACAGGGGGAGGGCGGCGGTCGTCAGTCCGAGGGCGGCACGCCGGGTCAGCCGAGAGGAATCGCGCATCCCGGGACCGTACACCGCATCCAACAGGGCTTTGCCAGGAGGACCCCCTGTCCGGCATATGAATTTGCTGTCTTATGAAAGTTTGCTAAGACATCCCGGTTTCTCAGCTCTGACACATCTTTTACCCAGGGCGGCTCAAAGGTTTCTCCCTAACTTGAGCCAGCGCCCACAGCGGGCGCCAAGAACCTTCGAGGAACGGGATGTTTGGCATCTATCTCAAGCGCGAGCTGGGCCGCAGAAAGAAGGCGGCCCTGGTCATCGCACTGGGTCTGGCGCTCGGAATCGCCCTCGTCATCACGGTCAACTCGGTGTCGGCCGGCATGACCCAGGCGCAGGACAAGGTCCTCAAGTCGCTGTACGGCCTCGGGACCGACATGACGGTCACCAAGGCCCGTACGGCCCCGACCTCGGGCAGCTCCGGCGGCCCGAACTTCAAGTTCGACGCCAAGTCCAGCAGCAGCTCCACGCAGAGTTCGGACCGGGTGCAGACACAGGGCGGTCAGGCCCTGAAGTCGTCCCTGGTGACCAAGGTCGCCGGCCAGAAGGGCGTGGAGAGCGCGGTCGGAGCGCTCTCCCTCAACGTCACCAAGGTCGACGGGTCCTTCACCCAGGGCAAGGCGAAGTCCTCCACCACCAGCGGCAGCAGCAGCAACAGCGGCGGCCAGGGGCAGCCGGGCGGCGGAAGCAGCAGCAGCTCGGGCGGTGCGCCGCAGGTCCAGGGCGGCGGCGCCAACTTCAACGTCAACAGCTACTCCGTGGCCGGCGTCGACGTGGCCCACCAGGGCCTCGGCCCGCTGTCCACCATGAAGGTCACCTCGGGCAAGACCTTCACCTCCGCGCAGACCAGCGCCAAGGTCGCCCTGGTCAGCAAGTCGTACGCCAAGGAGAAGAAGTACAAGGTCGGCTCGACCTTCAAGATCTCCGGCACCAAGTTCACCGTCATCGGGATCGCGACCCCGGACAGCAGCGAGTCCGACACCGACGTCTTCGTGCCGCTGAAGGTCGCGCAGACCATCGGCGACGCCAAGAACCAGGTCACCACGATCTACGTCAAGGCGACCGACTCCAAGCAGATCTCCACCGTGAAGAAGGAGATCACCGCCAACATCTCCGGTACGACGGTCACCACCTCCGCCGACCTGGCGTCCACCGTCTCCGGTTCCCTCTCCACCGCCTCCAGCCTCGCGACCAGCGTCGGCAAGTGGCTGTCGATCGCGGTCCTCGCGGCGGCCTTCCTGGTGGCGGCCCTGCTGACCTCCTCCGCCGTCTCCCGGCGCGTCCGTGAGTTCGGCACCCTGAAGGCGCTCGGCTGGCCGTCCCGCAACGTCACCCGCCAGGTGGTCGGCGAGTCCATCGTGAACGGCCTGATCGGCGGCGCCCTCGGCATCGCCCTCGGCGTCGGCGCGGCCTACGCGGTCACCGCGATCAGCCCGAAGCTCACCGCCCAGCTGGGCAGCTCCAGCGGCGGCGGTGGCATGGGCGGCGGCCCGGGCGGCGGCGGTCCCGGCCAGCAGGCCTCCCAGAACACCATGGAGATCGCGCTGTCCGCGCCGGTCTCCCTGACCACCATCGCCCTGGCGGTCGGCCTCGCGGTCACCGGCGGTCTGATCGCGGGCGCGATGGGCGGCTGGCGTGCCTCCCGGATGCGCCCGGCGGACGCCCTGCGCAGCGTCTCGTAGCCCTCGCCCCCGAGCCGGGGCGCCGCCTCCACTCCCCCCGGGACGCGGCGCCCCACCCCTTACGCCCCTACGCCCTCACGCCCGTCGCGGCGAAGCACCCAGTGGAGAACCCCATGTACAGACTCACCGGAGTCACCAAGCGCTACACGCGGGGCAAGGAGACGGTCGAGGCGCTGCGCGGCATCGACCTGACCATCGAGGACGGCGACCAGCTCGTCATCCAGGGCCCGACCGGCGGCGGCAAGTCGACCCTGCTCCAGATGATCGGCGGCCTGGACCGCCCGACCGAGGGCAGCGTCCTGCTGGACGACATCGACCTCGCCAAGGTCGGCGAGACCAAGCTCACCCGGCTGCGCGCGGAGAAGATCGGGATCATCTTCCAGTCGTTCAACCTGATCCCGACGCTCACCGCGCAGGAGAACGTCGAGACGGCCCTCGTCCCGCTCGGCGTCAAGCCGGCCGAGCGCCGGGAGCGGGCCGCCGAGGCCCTGGCCTCGGTCGGTCTCGGCGACCGCCTGCGCCACGCCCCCTCCGAACTGTCCGGCGGCCAGCAGCAGCGCGTCGCGATCGCCCGCGCGCTGGTGAAGAAGCCGAAGGTGCTGCTCGCCGACGAGCCGACCGGCAACCTCGACGAGGGCACCCGGGACGACATCATGGCCCTCCTCGAAGGCCTGTGGCACGAGTACGGGCTGACCTTCATCATGGTCACCCACGACTCCTCCATCGCCCGCCGCGCCCCGCGCCTGGCCACCATCAAGGCCGGCCAGATCACCCTCACCGAGCAGGGCGGCGGGCAGCGGTTCGCACAGCAGGGGGCGGCCGGACACGGACAGCAGCAGGCGGCGGCGTACGGCGGGCAGCAGGCGGCGTTCGGCGCCCCGCAGCCCCAGGGCCACGACCAGCAGCCGTACGTGCAGCAGCAGTACGGCGGCGGCCAGGGCTACTGACCGGGGTCAGTGAGCGGCGCGGGGCCGCTCACCGCCCGAGGAGCCGGTCGATCTCGGCCAGCTGCCCGGCGGTGAGCGGCCCCTTCGCGATCGCGCCGGCGTTCTGCTCGGCCTGGGCGACCGACCGGAAGCCGGGGATCGGGACCGTGCGCGGGCTGCGGGCCCAGATCCAGCCGAGGGCGCCCTGGGCGAGGGTCCGCCCGTCGCTGGTGAGGATCTCGCGCAGGGCCTCGATCCGCTCGACCCACGCGGGGTCGGCCCCGTCGCCGTCCCCGAACCCGGGCAGCCAGGCCGGGGGCCTGCTGCGGATGTCGCCGGCCGCTGCCCCGGCCCGCCGCCCGCCGAGCAACCCCATGGCGAGCGGGCTGCGGTTGATGGCGGCGAGGTCCAACTTCTCCGCCAGTTCGAGGAGTTGCGGTGCGTCCTGGAGCACGTTCAGGGTGTGCTGGACGGTCGCGCAGTGCGGTCCCTCGGCGAAGACGGCGGCGCGGGTGGGGTCGTCGGTGCTCCAGCCGTAGGCCCGGATCAGCCCCTCCCCCACCAACTCCTCGCAGACGTCCCGGAGTTCGGCGGCCCGGGCCGGGTCGGCGTCGGACAGGTGCAGCTGGTAGAGGTCCACGTGGTCGGTGCCGAGGCGGCGCAGGGAGGCGGTGAGGGCGCGGCGCACATGGGCCGGGGAGTCGTCCTGCCCGGTGAGCGTCCGGCTCTCCTCGTCGAAGACGTTGCCCCACTTGGTGGCCACGACGACCTCGTCCCGGCGCCTGCCGAGGGCGCGGCCGAGGAGCCGCTCGCTGTGTCCCGCGCCGTAGGTGTCGGCGGTGTCGAAGAAGGTGACGCCGAGGTCGAGGGCCCGGTGGACCGCCCGTACGGACTCCTCGTCGTCGACCCTTCCCCAGCCGAGCGGCTGCCCGGTGGCGTCCTGCCACTCGCCGCCGATGGCCCAGCAGCCGAAGCCGAGCCCGCTGACCCGGATGCCGGAACGGCCCAGGGTCCTGGTGGTGCTGTCGGTTTCCATGCCCCAGACGGTAGGAGTTGGAGCGCACCCGAGGACAAGCCGTTTCGCGGTCTGTTTCTCCTGCTACGCCTGCCCGGTCTCGAAGCGGGAGATGCGGCCGTCGTCGTCGATCGTGAAGTCCCAGCGGGTGACCATCTCGCCCCAGGTGTCGTTGCGGTAGTGGGCGAGCAGGGAACGGCCGCCGTTGGACTCGTTGTCGACGTCGATGTGACCGTTGGAGGAGAAGATCTCCCGGTCGATCCAGTCGTCGAGGTTCCGGTCGGAGCCGTCGTCCGCCATGGTCGCGTCCGGGGTGAGGAGTTCCACGAGGCGTTCGCGGTCGCTGGCGTTGACGGCGGTGACGAAGGCCCGGACGGCCGGGTCGCTGAGCTTGGCTGTCTTGATCGTCATGCCAGTCAGCGTCACATCGGTCCCGGCGGCCCGCCACCCGCCCGCCACCCGAACGGGCGCGCGGACGGGCCGACCGGGCGTGCTGGGTGCGACGGTGGAGGCCCGTGATCCGCATGCCGCCGATGGGAGCTCCCGTGACCTGTTACGACCGACGTGACGTGGGCCTGCTGCTGCTCCGGCTGGGCACCGGCGGGGTGCTGGCCGCGCACGGCACGCAGAAGCTGTTCGGCTGGTTCGGCGGGGGCGGCATCGAGGGCACGGGGCAGTTCATGGAGTCGGCCGGGTACGCGCCCGGGAAGCAGAGCGCGCTGGCGGCGGGGCTCGCGGAGGCGGGCGGCGGAACGCTGCTGGCGCTGGGCCTCGCGACCCCGGCGGCGGGGGCCGCGGCGGCCGGGGCGATGGCGGGCGCGACCGCGCTGCACCGGCCGAACGGCTTCTTCGCCGCGGAGGGCGGCTACGAGTACGCGGCGACCCTGGGCCTGGCCGCCGCGGGCCTCGCCGTCGCCGGCCCCGGCCGGCTCTCCCTGGACCACGCACTCGGGCACGTCTTCGACCGGGGCTGGATGGTCCCGGCGGCACTGGGCGTGACGGCGGCGGTGACGTCAGTGGTGATCGGCGCCCGGAACCGGCGGGTGCGCCGGGCGAAGGAGGGGGAGCAGGAGGCGCTGTTCGAGGAGTGACGGCGGGGACGGTCGCGGGGACGGGTGGCCGGGATTGGCGGCGGGGACGGGCGGGGCAGGCTCTCCGCCATGACGGAACAGCACACGACACCGCCCACGAAGGCCCGGCGCACCCCGGACGCCCCGGCCACCCCGGACGCCCCGGAGGCCCCGGACCTGTGGGCCTCCATCGAGGACCTCTGGACCTGGCTGGACACCCACCGGAGGCACGGCGGCGACACCGGCCTCGTGCTGCGCATGCTCAAGCTCACGGAGGAGGTCGGCGAGGTCGCCCAGGCGGTGATCGGAGCGACCGGCCAGAACCCCCGCAAGGGCGTCACCCACACCTGGGAGGACGTGCAGGGCGAACTGTGCGACGTCGTGATCACAGCGTTGGTGGCCCTGCGCACGCTGACCCCGGACGCGGCGGGGGTGTTCGGACAGCACCTGGCGGGGGTGAGGGAACGCTCGCTGGGGCGGGCGTCTTCGGCTCCCGCCGATGCCACACCACCGGACTCCGGTCGTCGTCCGTGAGGAGGGCGAGGACGCGCGTACACAACCGCCTGGGGACCCCGTCCGCACATGAGGTGGCCCCGTCATGTCCGTGGGCGGCAGACATATGTCCCGGCAGACATATGTGCCGGCGGACCGGGAGGGGTGTCAGGTCTCGGTCTCGGGGGCTTCGGGGGCCTCGGAGGCTTCCGCCGAGGACAGGGTGTAGAAGACCGCCCGGCCCTGCTTGGTGCGTCGGGCCCGGTTTCTGGCGACCAGGTTCTCCAGCGTTGTGCGGATCACGGTCGTCTTGATGGTGCGGCCGGGCTGGCCGGCCCTGATCGCCTCGGCGACGTCGGTCGCGGACCGCGGCTCCCGCTGCTGGGCGAGGTAGGCGTGCACGGCGTCGACCAGGCTCGGCTTCGGCTCCGCGGCGCCCTGCCGCGGGAGGGAACGGCGGTTCGGCGCGGGCTCGGTCCGCTGGTGCGGCACGACGGCGTCCGCGTCCGCGTCGGCCGTTCCGGGTGCGGGGACGGAGACGGGAGCGGAGGCGGCGGTGGCCTGCGGGGTGAGCGCCTGCTGGAGCCGCTCCAGGACCACCCTGTTCTCCCGTACCGCGCGCAACTGCTCTTCCAGGGCGGCGATCTCGGTGGCGAGGCGGTCCTGTTCCTCGGCGTTGACTTCGAGGTCCCGCGCGATCCGCGCGCTGTACTCGGACGCCAGCTCGGTCCCGGGTGACTCGGACATACGGTCGGGCCTCTCGTCGATGTGCTCCGCGCGGGGACGCCGATGTGCTCCGCGCGGTGAACAGCGTACGCACACGAGACGTCCCACGGGCGCGACTCGGGCCGCCGGTGCCTCAACCGGCGGCGGTGGCGCGTGCGATGACATCGACGACCGTGGCGGCCGAGCGGGCTGCGCGGTCCGAAAGCCTCCTGACCGGCGCGGGGTGCTTCAGGACGCGGCAGCGGCAGCCGCCGGTCCGATCGTCACCCGGATGTGCTTCATCAGCGGCTGGTCGCTCTGTTCGCTGTAGTCGCAGAGGGCGATCAGCACGTTCATCTCGGGCATGTACCCGGCCGCGCAGCCGCGGGGCAGGTCGTACGGGACGGCGAGGTACCCCTTCAGCTCACGGGTGCTGCCGTCCTTGGCCGTGCTCTCGATGTCCACCGGATCGAACTCGTCGATGCCGCGCTCCCGCATGTCGGCCGCGTTCATGAAGACGAGGGTGCGGAGGTTCTTGATCCCCCGGTAGCGGTCGTTGTCGGAGTAGATGGTGGTGTTCCACTGGTCGTGCGACCGCATGGTGCCGAGCGCCAGGGTTCCCGGCGCGGGTACGACGTCGGGCAGCGGCGCCGAGGAGAACTCGGCGAGCCCGGAGGCCGTGCGGAAGACCAGTTCCCGGGCGGGCTGCCGGATCCGGAACCCCAGTGGCAGCCGCACCCGCCGGTTGAAGTCCTCGAAGCCGTCGAGGACCTGGGCCATGGTGTCGCGGACACGGTCGTAGTCCTCGACGTACCAGGCCCAGGGCGTGGTGCTGTCGGGAAGCGCCGCGCGGGCGATCCCGGCGATGACGGCGGGCTCGGAGAGCAGGTGTGCGGAGGCCGGCTTCTTCATCCCCACGGACAGGTGCACCATGCTCATGGAGTCCTCGACCGAGGTGCTCTGGATCCCGCACCGCTGGTGGTCCTTCTCGGTACGGCCGAGGCAGGGCAGGATCAGCGCCTGCCGGCCGTGGACCAGGTGGCTGCGGTTGAGCTTGGTGCTGACCTGGACGGTGAGTTCGCACGTCCGCAGGGCCTCGTAGGTGGCCCGGGTGTCGGGCGCGGCGAGGGCGAAGTTGCCGCCCATGCCCACGAACACCTTGACGTCGCCGCGGAGCATGGCGTGGATGGTGCCGACGGTGTCGAGTCCGTGCTCCCGGGGCGGGTCGATCTCGCACACCGCGGCGAGCCGGTCCAGGAACTGGCCGGTCGGCCGGTGGTCGATGCCGCACGTGCGGTTGCCCTGCACGTTGCTGTGCCCGCGCACGGGCGAGGGCCCGGCCCCCTCCCGCCCGAGGTTGCCGCGGAGCAGCAGCACGTTGACGATCTCCCGTACGGTGTCGACCCCGTGCTCGTGCTGGCTGACCCCCAGGCACCAGCTGATGATGCTGCGGTCGGCGTCCCGGTAGATCCGGGCCGCGTGCAGGATGTCGGCGCGGCTGACCCCGGACTGCCGCTCGATCTCCTCCCAGGACGTGGCCTCGCACGCCTTCCGGTAGTCCTCGAACCCGCTCGTGTACCGGTCGACGAACTCCTGGTCGAGTGCCTTGGGATCGGCCGTGGCCTGGTCGAGGACGGCCTTGGCGATCCCCCGCAGCAGCGCCATGTCGCCCCCGACGCGCACCTGGAGGTCGAGGGTGCCGGTGCGGGTCGAGTGGCAGGCCGCCATGTCCACGAAGTCGTGCGGGATGATCGTCCGCCGCGAGGCCGCCTCGATCAGCGGGTTGACGTGCACGATCTGGGCACCGCGCCGGTAGGCGTCGGCGAGGGCGGTGAGCATCCGGGGGGCGTTGGACGCGGCGTTCACGCCCATGATGAAGAGCGCGTCGGTGGCGTCCCAGTCCTGGAGGTCGACGGTCCCCTTCCCGGTACCGAGGGAGGCGGTGAGCGCCCGCCCGCTGGCCTCGTGACACATGTTGGAGCAGTCCGGAAGGTTGTTCGTCCCGAACTCGCGAGCCATGAGCTGATACAGGAAGGTGGCCTCGTTCCCGAGCCGCCCGGAGGTGTAGAAGGACGCCTGATTCGGATGGTCGAGCCCCCGCAGCACGCCTCCGACCAGGTCGAACGCGTCCCGCCAGCTGATCGGCACGTAGTGGTCGGACTCCGCGTCGTACACCATGGGCTCGGTCAGCCGCCCCTGGTCCTCCAGCGCGAAGTCGCTCCACCCGGCCAGCTCGGCCACGGAGTGCGCGGCGAAGAACTCCCGCCCGACCCGCTTCCGGGTCATCTCCCAGGTGACGTGCTTGACCCCGTTCTCACAGAGATCGAGCCGCAGCCCCTTGGTGTCGTCGGGCCAGGCACACCCCGGGCAGTCGAACCCCTCCCCCTCGTGGTTCATCTTCATGATCGCCCGCGGCCCGTCCACCAGCGCCCGCTCCCGCACCAGGAACTTGCTCACGCTCTTGGCGGCGCCCCAGCCGGCAGCAGGATGGTGATACGGATGGAAGAACGGCTCCCCGTCGGGCCTGGGCCCCACCCGCTCCCCACCCGTCCCCGGATCGGTGTCCGGATCCGCCGGCCACGTCCGCTTCTGCTCGTCGTGTGAGGTAGCCACGGCTCTCACCCTTTGCCGGGACGGGGTACACACCGCCGGGGTCAGCGGCGTCCTTCCCATGCTAGGCAGGGGGGTGCGGGGAGGCGAGGCGAGGCGAGGCGAGGCGATCTAGAAGAGGCACATGCGCGTGGACGTGGCACCTTTCCGGCGTCAGGGCTTGCGCGCGAGCCCGCCGTGCTCGGCGACGACCTCCGGAGCGCCCGGACCGGGCTCCGGCCGCCACTCGGTCACCGAGACGACACCGGGTTCGACAAGCTCCAGACCGTCGAAGAACGCGGTGATCTCACCGACGGAGCGCAGGTTGTACGGAACGGCGCCGCTGCTGTTGTAGGCGTCCTGGGCCCGCTCGAAGACGGGGTCGACACCGCGCGACCCGTCGTTGACGGAGAGGTAACTGCCCGGGGGCAGGGCTGCCATCAGCCGGCCGGCGATGGCACGGGCCTGCTCGTAGTCGGCGACGTGCCCCAGGATGTTGCTGAGGATGAGCGCCGTGGGTCGAGTGAAGTCCAGCGTCCCGGCGGCGATTTCGAGAATCCGCTCCGGGTCCGCCACGTCGGCGTCGATGTACGCGGTCGCGCCCTCCTCGGTGGAGGTGAGCAGCGCACGGGCGTGGGCGAGCACCATCGGGTCGTTGTCGACGTAGACGATCCGCGCCTCGGGAGCGAGCCGCTGGGCGACCTCGTGGGTGTTCTGCGCGGTCGGCAGCCCGGTACCGACGTCGAGGAACTGCCGGATACCCGCCTCGGAGACGAGATACGCGATGTTCCGACGCAGAAAGGCCCGGCTGGAGCGGGCGATGGTGACGATCCCGGGGAACACCTCGGTGTACGCGTCACCGGCCGCCTCGTCGGCGGGGTAGTTGTCCTTGCCGCCGAGCCAGTAGTTCCAGATACGGGCCGAGTGCGGCACCGAGGTGTCGATCTGCTGCTCCTCGGCCGGGTCGGGCGTCGTCACGGGGTCGCTCATGGGGCGGGTACGTCCTTCGGCCGGGGGAATCGGTCGCGGGCCATCCTACGAGCGAACTCCGTTGCACAGTGGGCCAGTTCACGCGTCCACCCGGATCGCCGGTCGAGGACGCGGGGACGGATGACCGGGGGGTGAGGCGCGATCGGTCAGAAGGCCGGTGCGAGGCAGGGGAAGGTGTCGGTCACGGCTTCTCCGTAGGCGTGCGGGGTGCCGGCCGTGTCCTGGGCCGCGATCACGCCGGCGATCCGGGCGACGATCCGGGTGACGATCGCAACCCCGCGTTGACCAGCATCCTGACGGCGGCGGTGGCTGCGGCGATGGCCAGCGACATCCACGTCGGCTCGGCGGCGAGCCGGATCAGCCCCGCCGCCAGCAGGAAGTCCGTCAGCAGCGCGATCGTGGGCCGGACGCGGCGCAGGCGCAGGCCCGCGCAGAAGGCGGAGAGCAACCCGAACAGCGTCACCAGCAGGGCCGCCTGGTGCAGTACCGCCGTCACGAGGGGGCCGCCCGGCCCGATGCCGGGCCCTCCCCCGGCATCGGCTCGACCTCCTTGCGCTCCTTCTCGATCTCTTTGCCCAGGAAGTAGTTGAGCGCGGTACGGATGGCCGCGATCGAGGCCAGCTGCCCGATCTCCGTGAACGTCGGCGCAATGGCCGTGCGCAGGATGTCCCCGGCCAACTGGAACTCGAGCCCCAGCGCGAGGAACCGTCCCAGGGAGAGCCGGATCCGATTGAACTCCCACCCCGGATCCAGCACGCCCGCCCTGGACGACCGTCCCCACCGCGCCGCACCTCTCACGAGCTGCAGGAACGCCCAGAGCGCGCCGATGAAAATGACCAGCGCGCCCGTGAACTCCACCAGGCGCACCAGCGTGTCGACGATGTCCTTCAGCACCGATTCCGGGAGCAGACCATCGTCCGCCAGGGCATGGCCACCGCCTCGCATCACACCCACCGCATCTCACTCCTACAGCTCAAGAACACGTGTCGCACGAAAGACACCGCACTCGTCCCGCCGACACTGCCGCCATGACACGCGTACCTGACGAAGGCATGGTCCTGGTCCCCGGCAACTCCCTCCTCACCGACACGCCAGAGGAGGGCCGCGCCCTGGCCCTGACCCTCGCCCGCCACACCGTCCACAACATCCAGCCCGACCTGGACATCCTCAAGGGAGGCCGCCCCAACTACGCCACGACCCCGGAAAGCCTCATCCACTCGGCCCAGGTGGTGGCGCTGGAATTCCAGACGATCGCGGCGGCGAACGGCTACTGGCGCTCCTGACCACGCGGAGAGAAGCCCAGGGAGGCCGAAGCAGGCCGAGGGAAGCCGAGACGGGCCGAGGGAGGCCGAGACGGGCCGAGGGAGGCCGAGACGGGCCGAGGGAAGCTGAGACGGGCCGAGGGAGGCCGAGACAAGGCCGAGGAAATGCGGCCGAGGCGGGTGCCGGAGCCGGCGACAGGTCAGCGCCAGTAGTTGTTCGCCGCCGCGACGGTGGCGAACTCAAGAGCCACCACGTGCCCGATCGCGATCAGAGAGTCCGGGTTCTCGGCGTACACCGGGCGCAGCCTGCCACGGACCGGTATCGCGACTGTCGGCACCGTCCCCGCCCTCCGCTCCTGCCTCCATCGTCGTGCCCCGCGTCCTCCGCCTCTCACCCACGTGTCACCCACGTGGTCACGCCTGACCGGCGAGTCGCGCGAAGGTGTCCGCGGCGGACTCGTCCTTCGCCAGGCGGTGGCCGGTTCCGGCCCACAGGTGGATCAGGCGGGTGTCACCGGCCGCGGTGGCGGCCTTGCGGAGCGGAGCCGTGAGGTGGTGCAGGGCGGGATAGCCGACCGGGGCGAGGGGGTCGTAGCGGTCGGTGAAGTGGTTGCGCAGGGCGCGTGCGGGCCGGCCGGTGAAGGCACGGGTGACGACGGTGGTGTCGAAGGCCGGATCGACGAGGGCCGCCTGGTGCGGTGCGGACGCCCCGCTCTCCTTCGTACGCAGCAGCACCGTACCGACCATGGCGGCCACCGCCCCGGCGTCCAGCGCCGCGCGGACGTCGGTGGCGGTGGCGATCCCACCGGTGGCGATGAGGGGAAGGGCGACTGCGCGGCGGACCTGGGCGATCAGGCGGGGCAGCGGAACGGGCGTGGGCGGCTGCGCCGGCGTGAGCGTGGCGGAGTGACCGCCGGCGGCCGACGCCTGCACGATCAGCGCGTCGACGCCGGATGCGGCTGCCCGGAGCGCTTCGTCGGCCGAGGTGACGGACTGCAGGACGGTGCTTCCGGCCCGGCGCAGGGCACCGACGACCGCGCGGTCCGGGATGCCGAAGGTGAAGGACACCCAGGGAACGGGAGAGGAGGTCAGCAGGTCGATCTTGTCCGTCCAGTGGTCGTCGTCCTCGACCGGCTCGCCGGGCAGCGTCAGCCCGTAGGGGTCGGCCTCCGCCTGCACCTCGCGGAGGTAACGCCGGTATGCCTCGCCGGACACCCGCACCGGGTCGGGGACGAACAGGTTGACGCCGAACGCAACCCCTTCGCCACGCGTGGCGTGGATCTGTCCGGCCAGGGCCTGGGCGGTCCGGTAACCGCCGGCCAGGAAACCGAGGCCGCCCGCCCGGGCAGCCGCCGTGACGAGCGCGGGCGTGCTCGGGCCGCCGGCCATGGGCGCGGCGAGGACCGGGAGACCGACTCCGACGTCCGAAAGCAGCTGGTGCACGGCGACTCCTTCTGACGTTCGATGCCCGTACGTCACGCTGACGTTCGATGCCCTTACGTCACTCTGACGTTCGATGCCCGTACCTCACGCTAGACAGCCCGCGTGAGCCTGTGAAATGCCGGTTAAGCTGCCGCTATGCACGGCAGGCATGGATCGCGGAAAGGGACGCGATGAGCGTGGACGTCGAACTCCGTCACCTGCGGGCCTTCGCGTCCGTGGCCCGCCACCGCTCGTTCTCCCGGGCCGCCGAGGAACTGCTGATCACCCAGCCGGCGCTGAGCCGTACGATCGCGCAGCTGGAGGGCACCCTGAGTGTCCGCCTGCTCGACCGCTCCTCCCGGCACGTCGAACTGACCGACACCGGCGCCGAGTTCCTCGTCCACGTCGAGCGGGTCCTCGCGGCGCTGGACCAGGCGCTCGCTGCCGCGAGTCACCGCGTGACCCTGCGGCTCGGCTTCAGCTGGCTGCTGCCCGATCCCTGGGCGCAGCAGACCGTCGGCCGCTTCGAGGAGAGCACCGGAGCAACGGTCGCCCTGACCCGGATCGACGATCCCCTTCAGGCGCTGCGTCAGCACACGCTCGACATCGCCGTGGTCCGGGGCGACGTCGAGGCGCCCATTTTCGACGTACCGAGGGGGGCGCGGACCCTGCACCTGTTCGACGAACCGCGCATCGCCGTCTGCTCCGAGCACTCCGACCTGACGCGCTTCGACCATCTGGACTGGGCGGACGTCCGGCACTGGACCCTGGTCGTCAACATGGTCAGCGGCACGACCGGCCCCTGGTCCTGGCCGGTGGGCCGGCGCCCGGACCGGATCATCGAGACGTCGAACTACGACGAGTGGCTGGAGTCCGTGGCCGCCAACCGCGGCATCGGCATCGTCCCCGAGGTCGCACGGCGCCGTACCCAGCACCCGGCCGTACGCTTCGTGCCCCTCACCGACGCACCGCCGAGCCCGGTCACCCTTGTCCATCTGCCCGACGCCCAGCGAACACTGGTCCGCCGGTTCCTGGAGGCCGCCGTGGAGACGGCGGCGAAGTGACTGCACCGAAGTGACGCCCGCACCGGCAGGCCATGGACAGGCCGGTCGGTGAGCAGTACCCATGCCTGATCCATGCCTGCCGCACATGGATGCACCACGACAGGCATTTCACGCCGCACCGGGTCATCATTAGCGTCGACGGTGTGAGCGAAACGATCAGGATCATTCTGCGAGGTCCGCGATGACGACAGCACTGTCCCGGCAGGACTGCGCGATCACCGTCCTGGGCGGGCCGACGGCCGTCATCGACATCGGCGGACTGCGCGTCGTCAGCGACCCGACCTTCGACCCGGCCGGCCCGCAGGGCTACCTCACCAAGACGGCCGGTCCGGCCGTCGACGAGGACGGCGTGGGACCGGTGGACCTGGTTCTGGTCAGCCACGAAGCCCATCCCGACAATCTCGACGAGCGCGGCCGGGCGTTCGCGAAGACCGCGCCGCTGGTCCTCACCGGCCCCGTGGCGGCCCAGCGCCTCGGCGCACCGGCCGTCGGACTCTCCCCGTGGACCGGTCACCTCCTGCCCCGCCCGGACGGCGGGGGCGATCTAACGGTGCTCGCGGTGCCCGCCGTCCACGGTCCCGAGGACGCCGAGCGCGATGCCGACGGCAACGTCAACTGCGAGGTCACCGGGTTCGTGCTGTCCGGGCAGGGCCTTCCCACCGTGTACATCAGCGGCGACAACGCCTCCCTGCGCACGATCGCCGAGATCTCCCGACGGATCCAGGCCATCGACGTGGCCGTCCTGCACGCCGGCGCGGCCCGCGTCCCGGCGAAGTTCGAGGGGCGTCCCCTGTCCCTGACCGCCCGCGGAGCCGCCGCGGCGGCAGCCGTCCTGGGCGCGCACACCGTCGTCCCGGCCCACTACGACGGCTGGGCCCACTTCTCCGAAGGACGGCCCGAGACCGAACTGGCCTTCCACGAGGCCGGCCTGTCCGCCCTGCTGCGGGTCGCGCCCCATGGCACATGGGTGCCACTGGCCTCCTGATCCCCCACCGTCCACTCCCCGGTGCACCCCACCGAATGCACCGGACGACACCAGAGACACCAGAGACACCAGAGACACCGTAAGCAAGTTAGGAACGAAAGCCATGCCCTTCGTACGAATCGATCTCATCCGCGGACGCCGCCCCGAGGAGATCCGGGCGATCGCCGATGCGGCACACCGGGCGCTCGTGGACGTTCTGGAGATCCCCGAGCGGGACCGTTTCCAGGTCATCACCGAGCACGACGCGGACCACGTCATCGCCCTCGACGCCGGCCTGGGATTCGAGCGGACCGACCGACTCGTGATGATCCAGGTCTTCACCCAGTCGGGCCGCACCACCGAGGTGAAGCAACAGGTCTTCCGGGCCGTCGCCAAGCAGCTGGAACCCCTGGGCATCGGCGGCGCGGACGTCTTCGTCGGCATCATCGAGAACGGCCCCCAGGACTGGTCGTTCGGCTTCGGCCGTGCCCAGTACGTCGAGGGCGACCTGGCCGTCCCCGGCGACTGACCGGGGCGCGGCCCCGCGAGAGGCGGACTCGCCCTGGCTCAGGGCGAGTTGTGGTACGCAGGGAGGGTGATCAGCCGACTCCCTCTCGACGAGCAACTCGAATCCCTGCGTGCGGTGCTGTCACGGAACGACGTGCTGACGGAGGTGCTGGCGCGGACTGCGACGCTGGACCTGCCCGGTTGGTACGTGACGGCGGGATGCCTGTTCCAGACCGTGTGGAACGTGGTCACGGGCAGACCGCCGGCCGCCGGCATCAAGGACTACGACGTCTTCTACTTCGATGCCGGCCGGCTGTCCTGGGAAGCGGAGGACGCCGTGATCCAGACCGGCCGGGAGGTGTTCTCCGGCCTCCCGGCGGAGGTAGAGATCCGGAACGAGGCGCGGGTCCACCTCTGGTACGAGGAGAAGTTCGGCGTGGCATGTCCGCCGTACGACTCCACCGAGGCGGCGATCGACAGCTTCGCCGCGACGACGTGCTGTCTGGGGGTACGGCTGGAGCCCGACGGCCGGTGGCGCGTGTACGCGCCGCACGGCCTCTCGGACGTGTTCAACCTCGTCGTCCGGCCGAACCCGGTGCTTGCCCCGCGCTCGGTCTACGAGACCAAGACGGCACGGTGGCAGCAGCAGTGGCCCGAACTCACCGTGCTGGACTGGCCCGTGGAGACCGGCACCCCGACCCGGTACGGCTCGGCCGCGCCCCCTGCGCAAGGAAATCAAGCCAACGGACGTCTGAACAGCGGCAGTTGGAGCCAGTGATGCTCCTGAGTCGGGGCGTCGGGCAATAGCGTGGGCAGCCACGACCGGAGTTCGACGGTTCGGTCCTCTTCACCACACGCAGACACAGGAGCTTCCATGGCGCACGAGGCAGACAACTCCGAGCAGGAGGCACTCTCCAAGATCGACACCTCCGTGCCGCAGTCGGCCCGGATCTGGAACTACTGGCTGGGAGGCAAGGACAACTACGAGGTCGACCGGGTGGCCGGCGACGCGTTCCGCGCGACCTTCCCCGGCATCGAGACGGGCGCCCGTGCCGCCCGGTACTTCCTCGCCCGCGCCGTCCGCCACCTGGCCGCCGACGAGGGCGTCCGCCAGTTCCTCGACATCGGCACCGGACTGCCCAACGTGGACAACACCCACGAGATCGCCCAGCGGGTGGCCCCCGAGTGCCGCATCGTCTACGTCGACAACGACCCGTTGGTCCTGGCACACGCCCGTGCGCTGCTCACCAGCACGCCGGAGGGCGTCACCAACTACGTCGACGCCGACCTGCGCGATCCGAGCACGATCGTCCGGGAGGCCAGGAAGACGCTGGACTTCGACCAGCCCGTCGCCCTGATGCTGATGGGCATCCTCGGCCACATCGCGGACCTCGACCAGGCGCGCGAGATCGTACGTCAGCTCGTGGACGCACTGCCTCCCGGCAGCTACCTCGTGCAGTACGACAGCACGGACACGAGCAAGGAGTACGTCGAGGCCATCCGGCAGTACAACGAGGGCGGTTCACTCCCGTACATCCTGCGCAGCCCCGAGCAGATCGCGCGCTTCTTCGACGGCCTGGAACTGCTGGAGCCGGGCGTGGCGTCGTGCTCACGCTGGCGGCCCGACGCCGGTGCCTGGGAACTGCCCGAGGAGGTGCACCAGTACGGCGGTGTCGCCCTGAAGCACTGATCAGGGCTCAAGGGCTTCAGGTCTCCTGGAGGACGCGATGCAGGATCGTCGGAGTCTCGTCCGGTGATTCTGCCTCGACCACCAGGCGGTTCATGACATCCCAGTAGCACTCGACGTCGGCCGGCCGGTCGGGATACAGGGCCGTGCCGAGCCGTTCGAGGCAGACCACGTCGGGCAACTGCCCGCCGGGCAGCCGCAGGATGGTGACCGGCCCGGACTCCGCGGCGTGGCCGCCGGTCGCGAACGGCATGATCTGCAGGGTGACCTGCGGAAGCCGGCACATCTCGACGAGATGCCGGAGCTGGGCGCGCATCGTCGCGCGACCCCCCACCGGGCGCCGCAGCGCCGCCTCGTCGATCACCGCCCAGAGCTGGGCCGCCGGGTGCCGGTGCAGGATCCGCTGGCGGGTCATCCGCAGCAGCACCCGCCGTTCGGTCTCCTCCGCGGAGGCGTCCGAGTGGGCGAGCCGGACGGCGGCACGCGCGTAGTCGGGGGTCTGCAGCAGGGTGGGAACGCGTTGGACCTCGAAGCACCGGATGACGCTCGCCGCCTGCTCGGCTCCGAGGAAGGGCTGCATCCAGGCGGGCACCACGTCGTTGAAGTACTGCCACCAGGCGGGCGCGTTCGCCTGTTCCGCGAGCGCGAGCAGAGTGGCACGTTCGGCGTCGTCCGTGACTCCGTAGAGCGTGAGCAGATCGGCCACGTCACGCAGTTTGAACGCATGACGGCCGGCCTCCAGCCGACTGATCTTGGACCGGGAGGCCCGGATGGACTCCCCCGCGGCCTCGCGGGAGATGCCCCGCTCCTCGCGCAGCCGCCGTAACCGCGCGCCCAGCGCCAGCCTCGGCACCATGGGCCCCGCCGACTGCCCGTCCAGGGCTCCGCTGTCGTGCGGTGTCCGTAAGACCTCTTCGCCGCCCATGGAGTACTCCTTGCCTTGCCCGCGACTCTCCATGCATACAAGCACAGGGACCGCACGGCCCGGGCCCGTACGCGGAACCGTGGCTTCCGTCGGCCGGATTCGCCCCCGGATCTCCTCGCCGCCGTCCCCGGCGACCTGCGCGTGACCCGCGCATGACCTGCGCGAATGACCGAACGGCGCCCTCCGGCCCCATCAGCCGGTGACTGTCGTCGACGAGCCGGAAAAGACCAGAAGTGCGGGAATGGACCTGGCCCTTCCCGGTCGTCGCTACATGATCGACCGCGAGGCACCCGGCCCCGACAGGGGCCGACAGTCCCTACCTGGCCCTGCCGATAGGGCCGAACGGCCCTTCTTCACACCGTCGGCCACCGACGCTTTGCAAACCCATGACGAGCCCAAAAGGTTCTACGGGGCCCCCGCATCCGTATGTCAGTCCGTGCGGGATCCGAAGAACCGGATCAGGAGACACGGTGCTCGTTTCACGGAAGGCGGCGGGAACTCTCTTCGTGGGTGGTGCGCTCGGCATGACCCTCGGCTCCCTCCTCTACCCCGCCATGCTCGGAGTCCAGAAGGTCAGCAGCGCACCCGAACGGGTCGTCGCCACCCCGGCGACCGGACCGCTGACGGAGGCCGACCGGGACTTCGTGGTCGAAGTGCGCGCGGCCGGACTGTGGGAGTACCCCGTCGGGCAGCGGGCTTCGAAGAAGGGGACGACGAAGGCGGTCAGGAACGCCGGGGAGCAACTGGTCGACGGGGACGCCGCCTTGGACGCCGCCTGCCGCAAGGTCGCCGACCAGCTGGGCATCACGCTGCCCAACCAGCCGTCGCCGCAACAGCAGAGCTTCGAGACCCGGCTCGGCGCGGAAACGGGCAAGCAGTTCGACACGGACCTGGCCACCACCGTGCGCGCGACGAACGGCCAGTTCCTCACCACGATCGCGAGCGTCCGCACCACCACGAGGAACTCGGTGGTCCGCGCGCTGGCCGACCAGGCCAACGACACCGTCCTCGACCACATCACGGCCGTCGAGAAGACCGGCCTGGTCGACTTCGTTCAAGCCCTCGCCCAGGAAACCGCCTCACCCGGCCTCCCGGCCCAGTCCCTGACCCCGCCACCCGCGGTCGCGGGCCAGCCACAGGTCGTCCTCACTCCACGGGCCAACAGCACGGTGTCGCCGAGTCCGACGGTGGGGTGAGGTGAGGACCCGGGCCGAGCGACCGCCACGTTCGGCCCCAACCTCCCGCCGACCCCCGGCGACGCGCTGCTGATCGACGCCTCTCCGGGCCGGCGGGTCCACGGCCGTACCGGAGATGTTCGTCAGGCACGGCCTGCCGCCCGACCGGCGATCGACACGGCTGCGGAAACAAGGAGCGGCAGACGAGTCGGGCTGTACGCCGGGTATTCCTGGAGCACCTTTCTGACCTGCGCTTCCGCGGGCTGGATCGGCTGTGACCTGCTGAGTCGGGTTGCGCAGGCGATCGGAGGCAGTCAGAGGCAAATCGCCCTCCGTTTGGCTCCGAATTGGCCGAGGACGGGCGGTGTCGAACAGGTCAGGGCTCTTCCCGATCTCTCGCATCATGTCCGACGGCTGCGTGCGATGGCGCACTCGAAGCTCAGTCCCGGCCCGCCGACGACCTCTTCTATCTCCACCGCGACACGATGGAATTCATCGGCAACCACCACACCAAACAGAGACAGTTCAACTACACCGTTCCCGACGTGCTCCACCGACGCGTCCGCCGCTACAACGCCGACCGTGACATACCGCACGGCGATATTGTCGCGCTGGCCCTCGACAGCTGGTGCGCGCCAAGGGTTACCCGCCGGGCCTAAGGACGGGCAGAGAAAGAAATCTCCTACCAGCCAGCTGCCTCACGGAGGCGTCCAGACGCGTGATCTCTTCACAGTAGTGAAACGGCTCTGGTGGAGGCTCGGGCCTGCTCGCGCTGGCCCCGACCGGGATGCTTCCGGACGCCGTGCCGTTCCTGGCCGTGTCAGCCACGTAGCAACTCGCTTGGCCCTACCTGCGCCAACAGCGGCGGCTCGGATGCGCCTTCGTAAGCGAGATGCAATTCGTGTCGGGCTCGTGTGGCCATGACGTAGTACTCCATGCGCAGCCCGGCCGAGGTGGGATCAGTCGCGGCGTCAGTGTGCGTGTCGGGGATGATGACGGTGTCGAAGCCGAGGCCCTTGGCACTTCTCCGATGGACCAGGACGACACCGGGACGGCCGAGATCCAGGCGGTGGTAGCGGCCGCCCTTCCAGGCATCGGAGGTGTAGAGCTGCGGTTTGAGTCGGGGCGCCTTGTTCTGCAGGGTGCCGAGCAATGAGAACTGAGTGTGCTTGGAGTGGGCTATCACGCCGATCGTGTGCTGCGGATGCTGCTTGGCCAGCAGCATCACCAGGTCCGCGGCACCACGCTGCGGGAGGCGGTGCAGCCGCGGAGGCGGGCCGTCCCGTTCGGGGATCGGGGGCAGGCCGGCTCCCGTGTGGAAGTGGGCCGCGAAGGAGGCGATCTGCCGGGTGTTGCGGTGGTTGCCGTCGAGTTCGTGGCGCACACAGCGGCCCAGGCGCTCGGCGATCTCGGCGAGTGTGGAGTTGGTGTCGGTCAGACGCTGGCACTCGTCCGCGTACACCGTCGTGCGGGCCCCCAACAGTCGGCAGAGACGGTAGAACTCCGGCGGCAGGTCCTGGCCTTCGTCCACGACCAGGGTGAGTCCGGGCGGAGGGTCGATCGCCGCGGCCCGCTCGTACAGGGCGGGCCAGTCGAACCAGCCGTCCGGACCGGCGGGCGGCTTGCTGCCGTACCACTCGGTGAGCCAGGCGTGCACGGTCCTCACCCGCACGCTGCGGTCCGCGGGTCCCAGGGTGTGGACGGCTCCGGCCAGTGACTGGTGCAGCAGGTTGGAGTAGGTCAGCAAGACCACCGATGTTCCCGTCAGGGCGAGCATCACGGCTCGCTGGGCCGCCAGGAGGCTCTTGCCGCTTCCCGGCGGACCGCTGATGAGGTGATTGCCGTCGAAGGGCAGATCGTCGAGGCAGGAGCGCTGTTCCTCGGTGAGGCCGAGATAGGTGATGGTCACATCTCCTCCACGGCGTCGGCGGCCGCGGCGCGGGCCGCGGTGACGATGGACTCCAGGTAGCCGGGCACCAGTTCACCGCCGATGACGAGGGCACGGTCGAGAAGAGCGTTTCCGGTCTCGCAGCTGGTTTCGGGGAGCAGCGCACAGGCGTGGCAGGCCGCGCGGTTGAGGTTGCCGAAGCCCTGGCCGGTGTGCTCGGCGCAGAGGGGGTCGGCCGAGCACCAGGCTGCGGCCTCCGTCATCCGGAGCAGGGTCTCGGCGAGCCGGGGCGGCTCACCTTGCCGGACGAGACCGCCGAGGGTTCCCTCCGCGTCTCCTGCGGCCGTGTAGACGAGGATGCCGTACTGATCCTGCTCAGGGCGTGCGTAGATGCGTTCACGCAGACTCGCCGTGGTGTATCCGGATTCGTAGGAGAGCTGACGGATCAGCAGGTGCGCGAGGGTGTGCAGGAGCACGAATCGCGGTGACAGCTCCGGTCCGGTCAGGCTCTCCAGACGGTCCTTCTGGAAGGAGCGGTCGAGGTCGGCTCGCATGCCGGAGACCCGGTGTCGGACTCCGGTGTCCGTTTCCCAGGTGGCGAGTTCGCTCTTGTTCAGAGTGAGGAAGATGCCCTCTCCGAAGACTTCGACGGCGGGCAGCCACCTCAGGCGCCGAGCGGTGTCGGCGGGGACGAGGGTGGCGTCCGGGGACACCCGGGTGAAGCCCGACAGGGCGCGTACCTCGCGCAGCCGGTCGGCGAGGACGATTCGGCCGAACCGTCGGCCGAGGCCCGCCCAGGGGTCGGCGGTCTCGCCGGCGAGGCCGAGCGTGGTCTCGCGCAGCGCGAAGTCGCGGGTGGCCGGCGGTGTGGGAGAGGTGAAGGCTGCCCATTCCTCCCGGCTCAGATCGGGTCGTTCAGGAGTACTGGTCCCGGTGGAGGTCGCTGCGACCGGCCTGCCCGTCTCCTCGGCTAGGAGGGTGTCGAGGAGTTGGTCGTCGGCGCCGGTGTCCTCCTGAATCATCGAGCGGAAGACCTCGGCCCGCGGTGAGGTGGCGCCCCTGCACAGCGACACCCACAGATCGTGTCCACGCACTCGTGCGGCGAGCGCGTCGTCGGTGACGGTCGGTGCGTCGCTCTCGGGGATGTCGAGCGCAGAGTGAACGATCGGGTAGTACAGGTTTCCCGCGGTGCGCTGCACCACCTGCACCGGCTTCACGCACTCTACGGCCTCGCTCGCCCGCTGCCAGGGGTTGCGTCCCGAGCAGCGCATGCCGTGCGTGCCGAGGATGTCGAGCAGGTCCCTAGCCGCTCCGCAGTCTTTGGCGGCGCAAACCACGGAGAGCGCTTCGAGGCCGGAGGCGCGTTCGGAGACCAGGAAGCGCAGCTTGTCGCGGTCGCCGCATTGCCGGCGCTCGCCCGCGTCCTGCCGGGAATGGGCCCAGAACCACCAGTCGACGTCGCTGAGGTGTCCGGCCGGGCAGATCTGCACGAATCGCATGGGCGCCAACGCCCGCCCCGGCGAGCAGGACGGGCAGCGCGGCGGACGGCCGGGCTTCTCGTCCGCGATACGCCACCTGGTCATGCGACGGCAGGCACCGCAGAAGAGCCAGGACGGGAAACGGATGTACGGCGCCCCGGGTGCGTCCGGCGTGTCGAACCGGTCGTTGGCCGTCGCCGGAGCGGCGTAGAAGCCGGTCACTCCGAGCCGGGAGGCCAGCCGGGGCGAGTCGACCTGTTGCCTGCCCCGGCTCGGCCAGTCGCCGATGCCGGTGGCGACGAACGACTCACCCTGGATGTCGAAGACGGCTCCGACCCCGAAGGGCACCACCGTCTGGGACTGGCGTACCCGCAGTGTGCGGCTCACAGGTCGGCTCCCTTCACCATCACCTGGCACTCCCGGTCGACGTTGCGCATCGAGTTGGGCGTCTCCCACAGGCCGTATCTCTGCTCGAAGCTCTTGATGAGGTTGGACTGGCCCTTGCCCTGATTGCGGTAGAACAGCTCCCGGCCGTCCTTGCGTGCTGCGCGCGCGGCTTCCTCCCAGTCGGCGAGGAGGTCCGAAAGTTCCTTGCGTACGGCGTCACCCGCGGTGGGTTCGCAGGCCTCGGCGTGCGCTGCCAGTTCCTCCACGAGGGTCTCCGCTTCGGGCAGGCGGTGCAGTATCGCCCCCGCCTGGTTCTCCGCGGCGAGACCGAGGCGGTGCCGGACGAGGATGACGAATGCGGCGTGCAGGGCGCGCCGGCGCGAGGGTACGGACCAGGGGGTGACGCTGGTCGGTTCGACGTGCCGGTACAGGGAGCGGTGGTACACGTCGAAGGTCTCGTAGTGCGAACGGTCCCGCGGCCGGGTGGCGTTGAAGAACGTGACGACGAGGCCGGGCACGGCGTGGCGGCCGACACGGCTGGTGGCCTGGATGTACTCGGCCGTCGTCTTGGGCTGCCCCTGCATGAGCATCAGTGCCAGTCGCTTCACGTCGACGCCGACGGACAACATGTTGGTGCAGGGCAGGAAGGACACCGACTCCGGGTGCCCCCACGGCCTTTCCAGCCGGTCGAGCAGGACGGGTTGTTCCGCACGCGGCAGGTTGCTGGTCAGCTCCTGCACCTGGTGATCCGTCAACTGCCTTGTTCCGCCACCGGATTCAAGCCCGGCGAGCTGGGCGGGAATGTCGTCGGCCGCTGCGGTGACGGTCCGGCCGAGTTCACGCAGGCTGTGGTGGTAGGCGACAAGTGTCCAGTAGGCGTCCCGGTGTTCCTCGGGCAGTTCCCACGCGCCCTGCAGCATGGCGGCGGCCACGGCGACTGCGGCGCGGCCTGCCGTGTGTCCCTGGGCCATGACGCCGATGTAGCGGCGGCCGGGCCGGGAGGTGTCCGGTTCCGCGAAGTACGAGTGGCGGGCGTCGAGCCCGGCGGGCGGGAAGAGCTGGACGCCACCGCCGTAGAGGGCGCGGATCTGTTCGCCCGAACGGCGGATGGTGGCCGTCGACGCCACGATCTTGGGTCCGATGCCGTCGGGCCTGGTGCACAACCCCAGTACTGCGGCCTCGTACAGGCCGACCGTGGTGCCGAGGGGGCCGGTAAGCAGGTGCAGTTCGTCCTGGATGACGAGGGACGGTGGCAACTGCGTACCGCCCGCCGCGAACAGCCGTCCCGCGCGGGGCTCCCATGCCAGTCGGGCGAACTTGTCGACGGTGCCCAGGACGAACGTGGGCGGCCGGTCGTAGAGGTGCTCGTCTACCACGGCGACGGGCAACTCATCGTGGAAGACGCATTCTTCGCGCGGGCAGAAGAAGGCGAAGGAGTCCGCTCCGGCGCGCACGCCGTAGTCGCCGATGTCGGGTGACTTGTGGGCGGGCAGGATGCGGGTGCCGCACCAGGGACAGCGGTCGAGGATGAAGACGTCCTCGGGCCGGGCGGCGGCGCGCACGTCGTCGAAGGCCGCACGGGCCTTTTCGTACGTGTTCGGTGTGGTCGTCTCGCCCACCCACAGGCCGATGGAGAAGGGCTCCTCGCCGTAGCCGGCCGGGTCTGCCCGGCGGAGGGTTTCGAGGGCGCATACGGTGGTGGCCGCGCGCTGGAACTGCTGGGTGGTGAGCAGACTGAGTGTGTAGCGGCTGAGGACCGCGGTGCCGCCCCCGTCGGGTTCGCGTCGGCGCAGTGTCATGGTGAAGGCCGCGAGCAACAGGTAAGCCTCAGTCTTGCCGCCGCCGGTCGGGAACCAGATGAGGTCGGTGACGGCCCGGTCCCGGTGCCGGGGGTCGGCCACTCCGTCCAAGGCCAGCAGGAAGAACGCCAGCTGGAAGGGGCGCCAAGCGGCGTCGGGAGTCGGCTTCGGGGCCGGGGGTACGGCATCGCGGCGAGGCCGTCGCGTCCCCGCCAGATCCGGGGCGGAGTGACGCATCTGGAGGGCCATGACATGGTTGGCGGTACGGAAGGCACGCAGCAGTTCGGGCCGGGACGGATCGCACAGGGTGCGCACCCCTGACTCGATGCGGGCGACGACGGCGGCGATACGGCTCAGGACGCGGTCCGCGGCGGCTCGCCCCCACTCGGGGATGTCCGCGTTCAGTTGCCCCACATACCAAGCACGGTAGGCGGCGGCGAACTCCCACAGTTCTTCCCGAAGCTGGTCGACAGGGACGTCGGGGTCGGCGAGGTGCACGAGATTCAGCACCGGAGTGCCGCTGAGGCCCGCCGCCCGTACACCGGTGACCTCGGCCTCCGGCATGACTGCCGCACGCAGCGCCGTGACCTGGCCCTCCGCATCGTCGTACTGTTCCTCGACCGCGCAGCCGTGTCCGACGGCGTGGGTGCGTACGTGCTGGTACTGCAGGCGCAGTTCCTGCTCCTCCAGGTCGCGGCTAGCGAGGCGGACGCTCGGGTATTGGAGCACTCTGCCGTCGACGGGCCGTGTCTCCAGCTCCACTTGGAACAGCATGCGGTCCCACTGGGCGGCTTTGCCGAGGGCCGGCCCGTGCCGGGCCGCGTTGACCAGAGCCACGGTCACCAGTTGTCCGGTACCGAACGCGCGGCGCTTGACTCGGAGTTCTGCGCGCGCGTCGAGGACGGTGACCTGGTCACGGTCGGGGCCGAGAGTGTGCGTCTCCGCCGGTAGTGGGATGCGCTGCCAGCTCCGGCCCCGTTCGCTCGTACCGGAGCGGGTCTCGTAGCGGGCACCGGAGCAGCGGATCTCCACGGTGGCGGCGTCGGTGTAGAAGCTGAGGCCGAGCGAGGAGGGCAGCCACGAGTTCGACTCCGCAACGGGGTCGGCGGCGGGAGCGGCATCCTCGGCCACCCTCTCCGTACCGACACCGTCCTGTTCCTCTGCGGCCAGGTCCAACTGGCGCTGCAGATCGGCGTCCTGGGGATACAGGGTGCCCATCAGGTATTGCCGATCCGGTGGGGCGTCGAGCGTCTCGCCGTCGCCTCCCGCCGGACCGACGAGCTGTCTGTGCAGGTAGGCGACCAGTTCCTGTCTGGGGTCCATGCTGTTCCTTGGGAGAGTTACGGAGACGCGGTCGGCGCGCGCTTCAGATCCGGCGCCAGCGGTCCCGGAAAGTGGTGTGGTTGCTGTCCGCTGACTGCGCTGCGGCCAGCTCTTGCTCCAGCTCAGTGATGCGGGCCCAGGCGTTGTGCTCGCGCTGGGCGATGCGCTGGGCGGCCTGCTGCTCGACGGTCTCCGCATGCCGACGGGCAGCCTCGACGGCTCGGTCCCGCCCGGCGAGTGCGACTTTCGCCTGCCGGAGTCTCGACTCGAGGTCGGAGATACGCGTCTCGGCTCCGTCGCGGTACTCTCGCAGACGGCGGTCCACCGCCCCCGCCCGTTTCCGGTGGAAATCCGCGTCCTCCGCGGCGGCCTGCGCGGATTCCTCCGCCTGCTCCACCCGACGGGTGAGTCCCTGCCGCACCGTGTGCTGTTCCTGTTTCAGCGGCGCGATCCGCGTTTCGGCCTCGCTCCGCAGAAACTGCTCGCGGCGAGCCAGTGTCCTGTCCATACGCCGCAGCAACGCGTCCTCAAGGGCGTCGAGCTGCCGCTCGGTGTCCGCCACCACGGCAGCGACACGAGCCTCGGCGGCCTGCCGCGCCTGGCGCTCCTGGGCGAGGCACTCCTGGTGTTCGAGCCGCACACGCTCCAGCTCAGCCTCGTGTTCACGGCGAAGCCCGGCGACGAGTTGCCCGTCGTCAGCGCTCCCCTGCTCGTCGTCCTGAACAGCGAAGGCCTGTGTTCTCTCATCCGGGTCTTCAGAGGACAGCTCTGTGTCCGCTGCGGTAGGGCCTTCTTCGCCGTCCACCGCCTCATCCTGTCCCGGCACGTGGTGGTGACTCTCCCCGCTCTCACCTGAGGGTGCACCACGGAGGGGGATCGTCTCGGTCCGACTCGTCCCATCACCTGTCCCGGGGATGGTCGGTCGCGCATCGCCGGACACGCCCTCCGGCATCGTGGCCTCACCGTCCGAGATCCCCGCGGACGCGCCGCCCAGGTGCGCATCGGACGCGGGGCGTCGTTCCCCGGGTGCCTGTGAGGTCAGGTTGCCCACAGTGAATTCCCGTAGCGCGTCACGCAGGGCAAGGCGGGACTCCGAGTTCACCAGTGGCTTTCTGGCGAGGTACGCCCTGGGGGTCAGCTCGACCAGTGCCGTCGACGGCCGCTCGAAGAAGTCCTCTGGCCGGAGCTGGGCCTTTCTCAAGGTGTCGAAGACGCGCTGCAGGACTTCCAGAGCCGTGAGCACCTGGCGGTCCGGCATCCTGCGTTCCTGCGCGGCGCGTACGACGTCCGCGGTGGCCCGAGGGCCGAGGATCACCGTCAGCTGGGCCTGTCCCAGCGCCAGCAGCGCGTATTCGGCCAGCCAGTCGATGCCGCCCTCGAACCTCGCCCCCAGGCGCACGGCCTTCTCCCAGTCCGCGGTGCGCTGCACCGGCTCGGCCGGGCTGCGCTCCGCAGGCGACTCAGGCGACTCGGGCTCGTCTGCTTCGTCGGGCCCTTCTCGCTCGGCGACCTGGGCGGCCGAAGCCGGAGACGGGGGTTCCATGACGCCGTCGAGCGTGTCCTTCCCCGCATTCCACTCGCTCTCCTCCACCGCCGCGGCCTCCTCCTCGTCGTTCCGGTGTGACGGCTCATCGGCCTGCGGCGGCCCGTCGTCGGCCCGGGATGACGGCCCGTCCACCAAGACCTCCGGCATCGCCTCACCATGAGCACGCCGTTTCGGCAACCCGGCCTGCTTCCAGTACTCCACGGCCTCCTGCGCGTCCCCGCCCTCGTACCTGCTGATGCCGGCCATCCGCAGGCGCGCCCTGAATGCGGAGAGGGCCTTGCTCTCCACCTGCCGGATGCGCTCCCGGGTCACGCCGAACTCCCGCCCCAGTTCGTCGAGTGTCGAGGGCTCGTCGCCATCGAGGCCCAGGCGTCGGACGAGGACTCGGGCGTCGCGCTCGGAGAAGGTGTCGATGACGGCCATGACGTCTTCCATCAGGAGCGCGTTCACCACACTGTGCTCCACCGACGGCAGGGCGTGGCTTTCCCCGACGAAGTCTCCGAGAGTGGCACCGTCACCGATGACGCGGTCGAGCGAGTCGGTGCGTCGACTCAGTTTCCGTATCTCCTCCACCCTCTGCACGGTCATGTCGCACTGCACCGCCACGTCGACGGCCGACGCGGGCCGCCCCTGCGCGGCGAGAGCGCGTTCCGCAGCCGAGACCTTGCGCATCTGCTCGTGCATGTGGACCGGAATCCGGATGAGCGCACCCTCGTCCGCGATGGCCCGCGTGATCTGCTGGCGGACCCACCAGGTCGCGTACGTCGAGAACTTGTAGCCCTTCGCCGGGTCGAACTTGCGCGCCGCTCTCATGAGCCCGAGCACCCCTACCTGGAACAGGTCCTCGTAATCCAGCCCCTGCTCCAGGTAGGGGCGGATGAGCGAGTGCACAAGGCGCTGGTTGTGCAGGACCAAGCAGTTCCGGGCCCTGATCCTCAGGTCACCGGGCGGCAGGCTGCTCAGTTCCTCGGCATCGGGCTCCTGGCCCACGCGAGCCGTGCCGCCACGTAGCAGCACGGCGAGGCCGACCTCCGCTTCTGCCTTGAGGAGACGGTCCCCTGGGCCTCTGCGGAAGCGGTCCTCCTCCAGTACCGCCAGCGCCGCGACCACGGCGGCGGCGACATCCCGACTCTCCGCCCCGGTCCCGGGCTCATCGGGGGCCAATTGCGCGCCCCCGTCACCTTTAGGCCGAGTCTCCTCCGCATGAGGGCCGTCCATCGCAGAGTCGCCATCGGTGTCGCGCAGCTTTGCCCAGGCCCGCAGCGCAGCCGTCTGCCGGGTGCCGAGTCCTGCCAGACGGGCGACGCCGTCCACCGCCTCAGAGGTCACATAGCCGTCGGCGTCCGCGTAGCGCAGGAGCAGCGCGTGCACCACATCGACACCGGGGAACACAGTTTCCCCACGAATCCATGCAACCTTTTCCACATCCGGAGAGTCCGCATCTACATGTACACGCACGTCCTGGACATGCAGCCCCAACCGGGCCAACTCATGCCGCAGCCGGTCACGCTCGGCCTGGCCGAGCCCCAGGGTGCGCACGTTCTCCGCGAAGACCGGCTCCGGCACGACACCCTTCACGGCGGCACGCCTCAAGCGAGACAGCAACTCCCCCATCGCGGCTCTCAAGCCAGGCACGGCCGCTTCTCCGACGGTTCGATCCTGCACGCCACCCACCCCCGCTCGCTTCACAGCGAGATTAGAGGTGACGCGTTGACGATGTCAACGGATTGAACACCTATCCCATACGAGGCTAATCGTGTACGGTAACGACTGCCTCACTGTCCGTTCTGACACCATGGGCCGTGCGGCAGCAGATCAGGGGGCGCGTTCCGGTTCGAAGCCGCGAGAACGCGAGCAGTAGGCAAAGGAGCGGCAGTGAGCCACGAGCTCGTCGACGGCAGATTCCGTATCGGACGCGTCATCGGCAGGGGCAACATGGGGGAGGTCCACCGGGCCGAGGACCTCTGCGCTCCCGAGGACTCGCCCGAACGCACCGTCGCCGTGAAGACGATCCTGCGTCGCCGCACCGGCAGTCGGATCGACACCGGTAGCGACACCAAAGCCGTGGAACGCTTCGCCCGCGAAGTGGACATCATGCGCCTGCTGGAGCACCCCAACCTCACCAGGCTCGTCGCGGGCGGCCTCGCCGCGGACTGCGACGATCTGCCCTACCTGGCGATGGAGTTCCTGGACGGCGAGTCGCTGCGCGACCTCATCGAGGAGGAATCGCAGCTCCCCGTCGCATGGGTCGCCGCCATCGGCGCGCAGATCGCAGCCGGCCTCGCCGCCGCGCACGCGAAGGGCGTGGTCCATCGGGACCTGAAGCCCGCCAACGTCATGCTCACGCGGGGCGGCACGGTCAAGGTGCTCGACTTCGGCATGGGCAGCATCGTCGACGACCCGGACCAGACCCGTCTGACCAGCACGGGCGTCAGCGTGGGCACGGCCCGCTACATGGCGCCGGAGCAGTGCCAGGCCAAGCAGGTGACCCAGGCCGCCGACCTGTACGCGCTGGGCTGCGTGCTGTACGAGATGCTGGTCGGCGTCCCTCCGTTCACGAGCGAGTCGGCGTACGAACTCGCCGAGCGGCATGTCCACCAGGAGCCCAGTCCGGTCCGCGCGATCCGCAGCGAGGTCCCCGCCGAGCTCGCCCGTCTCGTCGACCGCCTGCTGGCCAAGGACCCGGCGAACCGCCCGGCCGACGCCGTGACCGTACGGAACGCCCTACTCCCCCTCGCCGTGCAGTCAGACGACACCAGCCTGGTCCCCTCGTGGAGCGAGCGGGACCCGATGCTCCCCCTGCGCGCGGCCGCCCCTGCCCCGGTGACCGCCCCGCCGCAGCGGCCCGTCCCGGTGACCAGCTCCGGCGCCGGCATGGACGTCTTCGGTGTCCACCAGGCGCTGATCCGCGACTACCGCTCCTTCACGGAGGGCGGCACCGTCATCCGCGACGAGCGCATCAAGGCGTACGTCGAGAAGGACCTCGACGACAAGTCGCAGTGGCCGAACCCCTGGCTGTCGCTCAACCCGTTCTTCCAGGGCGGCGGCACGGTGGTCGAGCTCGCCCAGCAGAAGGTGCTGCACCCCGAGTGCGCCCGCATCTTCCAGGCAAAGAAGACCGAGGGCGGCACCGTCTGCGACGGCCGGCCGCTGCTCCTGCACCGGCACCAGCGCGACGCCATCGACGCCGCATCCTCCGGGGCGTCGTACGTCCTGACGACCGGCACCGGCTCCGGCAAATCGCTCTCCTACATCGTCCCGATCGTCAACAAGGTGCTGCACGAGCGCGACGAGGAGGGCCCGGACGCTCCGAAGCGGGTGCGGGCGATCATCGTGTATCCGATGAACGCGCTCGCCAACAGCCAGCTGCGTGAGCTGGAGAAGTACCTGCGCGACGGCTACGGCGCCGGCCGCGAGCCGGTCACCTTCGCCCGTTACACGGGCCAGGAGGACGACGAGAAGCGCAAGGAGATCCGGGACAACCCGCCGGACATCCTGCTCACCAACTACGTGATGCTGGAGCTGATGCTGACTCGCCCGGCCGACCGGGCGAGCCTCATCCGGATGGCGCGGGGCCTTGAGTTCCTCGTCTTCGACGAACTGCACACCTACCGCGGCCGCCAGGGTGCCGACGTCGCGCTGCTGATCCGCCGGGTCCGCGAAGCCTGCCAGGCGGAGAACCTTCAGTGCATCGGAACGTCGGCCACCATGTCGACGGAGGGCACGCTGGAGGACCAGCGGCAGGTGGTCGCCGGTGTGGCGAGCACGCTGTTCGGCACCACGGTCCGCCCCGAGCACGTCATCGGCGAGACCCTGGTCCGGGCGACCGGCGAGGCGCCCGACACCGTACCGGCCGAGCGCCTCATGTCTCCCGCCCCGCGCGCCTACGACGACCTGGCGCAGGACCCGCTGGCCCGCTGGATCGAGGGCCGCTTCGGCCTCGTCGAGGACGATGCCACAGGCCGCCTCGTACGCCGGCCGCCGGCCCAGATCGAGGTCGCGGCACGCGAGTTGCACAAGACGTCGGGCGTCGACGAGGAGCTGTGCACGAAGGCGATCCGCGCCACCCTGGAGGCCGGCTCGCAGGCACTCAACCCGCGCAACGAACGGCCGCTGTTCGCGTTCCGCCTGCACCAGTTCCTCTCCAAGGGTGACACCGTCTACGTCACCCTGGAGGACAAATCCGCCCGCCACCTCACCCGCTCCTACCAGCTGGAACAGCCGGGCAGCGGCGGCAAGTCGCTGATGCCGCTGGCCTTCTGTCGGGAGTGCGGCCAGGAGTACCTGACGGTGTGGCGCACCGAGAAGGACGGCGAGGTCCGCTACGAGGCCCGCCGCGACACCTCGGCGACTGGCGGCCGGCAGGGTGACGGCTACCTCTACGTCGACCACGAGCGGGAGTGGCCGTCCAACGTGCAGTACGCGGTGGACGACCGCCGACTGCCGGAATCCTGGCTGGAGTTGGACGACAAGGGCCAGGAGGTCGTCAAGCGCACGTACCGCGACCGGGTGCCGAAGGCCGTCACCGTAGACACGTTCGGCCGCGAAGGCCGGGGCGAGCTGAAGGCCGCGTTCGTGCCCTCGCCGTTCCTGTTCTGCCTGCACTGCGGCGTGGCGTACGAGCAGACGCGCGGCCGGGACTTCGCCAAACTGGCCACGCTGGACCAGGAGGGCCGCTCCTCCGCGACCTCGCTGGTCTCGGCGTCGATCGTCCGCTCGCTGAAGTCGGTACCGGAGGAGGCCCTCGACAAGAAGGCACGCAAGCTCCTCACCTTCGTCGACAACCGGCAGGACGCCTCTCTCCAGGCGGGCCACTTCAACGACTTCGTGCAGATCACCCAGTTGCGCGGGGCGCTGTACCGGGCGGCGCTGGACTCCGGCGAGGACGGCCTGCACCACGAGGAGCTGGCCTCGGCGGTGACCAACGCGCTCGCCGTCTCCCCCGTCGACTACACCGGCGAGGCCGACCTGCCGCCGTCGCTGGCCCGTAACGCGGCCCGCACGCTGCGGGACGTGGTCGCATTCCGCCTCTACCTCGACCTCGAACGCGGCTGGCGCATCACCATGCCCAACCTGGAGCAGACCGGCCTGCTGGAGATCGACTACGAGGACCTGGAGTGGGTCGCCGCCAAGCAGGACCGCTGGGAGGGCACGCACCAGGCGCTGCGGGATGCCGACCCGGCGCTGCGGGCCGAGGTCACGAAGGCCTTGCTGGACGAGATGCGCCGCTCCCTGGCCATCGACGTGTCGTACTTCCGTGACGACACCTTCGACTCCCTCCAACGCGCGAGCGAGGAGCGGCTGGTCGACCCGTGGGTGCTGTCCTCCGCCGACAAGCCCAAGGTCGGCACCGCCTTCCCGTACCCCTCCCGGCCCGGCACGGACCGTTCGAGCCTGTTCCTGTCGGCGCGCGGCAAGTTCGGCAAGTACCTGCGGCGCGCGGACCGTGCCTTCCTCGACCTGGACCAGGACGACCTGCAGCTGATCATCGCCGAGCTGCTGAAGGTGCTGACCAAGGCGGGCCTGGTGAAGGAGGTAGAGGCCGCCCCGCAGCGCGCTGGCCGCTACCGCAGGACGTCGTCCGCCGCCACGCCCGGCTACCGGGTGGCCGCCCAGTCGCTCGTCTGGCGCGCCGGCAAGGGCGAGTCGGGCGCGCACGACCCGCTGACCCGCACGTACCAGAGCGGCGACGGTCCGCGCATCAACACGTTCTTCCTCAAGCTGTACCGGGAGACGGCCGACGCGCTGTCGGGCCTGTACGCCCGCGAGCACACCGCCCAGGTGTCTCCGGAGGACCGCGAGGCCCGTGAAGAGGCCTTCCGTAAGGCCGAGTTGAAGCTCCTGTACTGCTCCCCCACGATGGAGCTGGGCGTCGACATCTCCGAGCTCAACGCGGTGATGATGCGCAATGTGCCGCCCACACCCGCCAACTACGCCCAGCGTTCGGGCCGCGCGGGCCGCAGCGGCCAGCCCGCGCTGGTGACGACGTACTGCGCGACGGGCAACAGCCACGACCAGTACTACTTCCGCCAGCCCTGGCGCATGGTGGCGGGCGCGGTCGCCCCGCCCCGCCTGGACCTGGCCAACGAGGACCTGGTCCTCTCCCACCTCCAGGGCATCTGGATCGCCGAGGCCGGCCTGCGCCTGGGCCGTTCCCTGCCCGAGGTGCTCGATGTGTCGTACCCGGACACCGGCGACCGCCCGGACCCGGCCCTGCACCTGCTGTCGGACATCCGGGACGCGGCGCACGACGAGGGTGCTCAGCGGCGCACGGTGAACGCGGCACTGCGTGTCCTCGGCCCGCTGTTCAAGGACTTCGTGGACACCACGTGGTGGCACGACGACTGGATCGACGACAAGGTGCGCACGGTCGCCGAGCGCTTCGACCGCGCCTTCGACCGCTGGCGCAGCCTGTTCCGGGCCGCCCTGGACGACCAGTACGTCCAGAACAAGCGCCGCCTGGACTACAGCCTCACCGAGGGCGACCGCATCCGCGCCAACGCCCGCCGCCGCGAGGCCGAGACCCAGCTGAACCTCCTCATGAACGAGAGCGTCGACAGCAAGTCGGTCCTCTCCGACTTCACCCCCTACCGCTACCTGGCCTCCGAGGGCTTCCTCCCCGGCTACAGCTTCCCCCGCCTGCCGTTGGCCGCGTACATCCCGACGATCGGCCGCCGCCGCGGCGACGGCGACTACCTCCAGCGCCCCCGCTTCCTCGCCATCCGCGAGTTCGGCCCCGGCGCGCTGATCTACCACGAGGGCGCCCGCTACCAGGTCACCCGCATCCAGCTGCCCCCGGACTCCTCCGGCGAGCTGACCACCGGCGAGGCCCGCCGCTGCGCGAACTGCGGCTACCACCACGAGCCCAAGGAGCGCGAGGACCGCTGCGGTTTCTGCAACGAGACGCTGGGCGCGGCGACGTACGGCCTTCTCCACCTGCACACCGTGTACACCACGCGCCGGGAGCGGATCTCCTCGGACGAGGAGGAGCGGCGCCGGGCCGGCTTCCGGCTGGAGACGTCGTACCGCTTCCACGACCACGGCATCCGCAAGGGCCGCCTCAACGCGACGATCGCGGACGCGGGTGGGCAGTTGGCAGATATCACCTACGGCGACTCCGCGACGGTCCGCATCACCAACACCGGCCGGGTACGCGCCCGTACGGACGAACCGCCGGGCTACTGGCTGGACCTGGCCGACGGCCGCTGGATGAAGGACAAGGACGCGGCCGAGGCGGTCGGCGACTTCAGTGAGCTGCCGCCGGTCGACGAGGACGGCAACGAGCGGCGCCGCAAGAAGCGCGTCATCCCGTTCGTGGAGGACCGCCGCAACATCCTCGTCGTCACCCTCGACGAGGCGCTGCCGGAGCCGATCGCGCTCACGCTCATGTACGCGCTGGAGCGCGGCATCGAGGCCGCCTTCGAGCTGGAGGACGCCGAACTGTCCAGCGAGCTGCTGCCGCCGGACGACGGCCCGAGGCGCCGCATCCTCTTCATGGAGGCGGCGGAGGGCGGCGCCGGCGTGCTGCGCCGTCTCCAGGCCGAGGACGACGCCCTCGCCAAGGCGGCCCGCCGCGCACTGGAGATCTGCCACTTCTCGGCGGACGGCAAGGACGAGGGCGGCGAGGAGCATCGCCCGGGACGGGCCTGCGCGCTCGGCTGCTACGAGTGCCTCCTCACGTACGGCAACCAGCTCGACCACGCCCAGATCAACCGGCACACGGTAGCCGGGCTGCTGGTGCGGCTGGCGTCGGCGACGGCGGAGCGGGAGTCGCGGGGTGAGTCCCGGTCGGAACAGTACCGGCGGCTGCTGGCCGAATCCCCCGCTGCTCCCACGCCGGTCGAGGCGTCGGCGTCCGCACTGACCGAACTGGCCGCACAGGGCGACTTCCTGGGCTGGGTGAAGGCACGCGGCCTGCGGCTCCCCGACGAGAAGGACGTCTTCCTGACGGACGCGAACGCGGCACCGGACTTCGTCTACCGGCTCCCGGGCGCCAACGTCGCGGTGTTCGTCGACGGCCCCGACGCCGAGGCGAGTGCGCTGCGCGACGGCGACGCCGAGGAGCGGCTGTTCGACGCCACCTGGGACGTGGTCCGCTTCCCGCACGGCGCCGACTGGGACGCCATCGCCACCGCCAACACCCGCTACTTCGGCTCCCCGGCCGCCCACTGACCGGCCGATGACCGACTGACGACCGACGACGACCGCCCGCTGACCGCCACCAAGAGGATTTGAAGATCGCTATGGCATTCACGTACTCCGCCGGATCCTTGGTGAAGGCCCGTGGCCGCGAGTGGGTGGTACTCCCCGAGAGCGAGCCCGACCTCCTCGTCCTGCGCCCGCTCGGCGGCTCGGACGACGACATCGCGGCGGTGCTCCCGTTCGAGCCCGTCGAGGAGGCCCGCTTCGCCCCGCCCGAGCCCGCCGACCTCGGCGACCAGCGGGCGGCCGGCCTGCTGCGTACGGCCCTGCGGGTCGGCTTCCGCTCGGGCGCGGGCCCGTTCCGCTCGCTGGCGGGCATCGCGGTGGAACCGCGCGCGTACCAGCTCGTACCGCTGCTGATGGCTCTGCGCCAGAAGACGGTCCGCATGCTGATCTCGGACGACGTCGGTATCGGCAAGACCATCGAGGCGGGCCTGATCGCGAGCGAGATGCTGGCGCAGGGGGAGGCGAGCGGCCTGGCCGTGCTCTGCTCCCCGGCCCTGGCCGAGCAGTGGCAGCAGGAACTGCGCAGCAAGTTCGGCATCGACGCGGAGCTGGTCCTGTCCTCGACGGTGTCACGGTTGGAGCGCGGCCTGGACCTCGGCCAGTCCCTCTTCGACAGGTACCCGAACGTGATCGTGTCGACGGACTTCATCAAGTCCACCCGCCACCGCGACGACTTCGTACGCCACTGCCCCGACCTGGTGATCGTCGACGAGGCCCACACGTGCGTGGCGGCCGACGACACCTCGGCGAGCGCCCAGAGCCAGCTCCGCTACGAGCTGCTGCGCCGGGTGGCGGAGGACGCCGAGCGCCATCTGCTGCTGGTGACGGCGACCCCGCACAGCGGCAAGGAGTCGGCGTTCCGGAACCTCCTCGGGCTGGTCAAGCCGGACCTGGCGCAGGTGAACCTGGAGTCGGAGTCGGGCAGGAAGCTGCTCGCCCAGCACTTCGTGGCCCGCAAGCGGGCGGATGTACGCCAGTACCTCACGAAGGAGGACGGACTGGCGGACGACTCGCTCGCCGAGCGCACCGCGTTCCCCTCGGACCGCTTCTTCAAGGACGAGACGTACAAGCTGTCCCCCGAGTACCGGGCCCTCCTGGACGACGCGATCGCATACGCGAGCGAGCGGGTCGAGGAGGCGGGCGGGCAGGGCAAGCGAGAGGCCCGTATCGCCTGGTGGTCGGCGATCGCGCTGCTGCGCTCACTGGTGTCGTCCCCGGCGGCTGCCGCACAGACCCTCACCACCCGTTCGGCGGCGGCGATCGCGGCGTCGGCGGAGGAGGCCGACAAGCTGGGCGCCCCGTTGAACAGCGACGCTGCCGACAGTGACGCCATGGAGGGCATGGACGTCGCGCCGGGAGCGGAGACGACGGACGAAGGGCCGGTGAAGTCGCAGCTCGCTGAACTGGCGGAGCTGGCTGAGCAGTTGAAGGGACCGGAGAAGGACCTCAAGCTGAAGGCGCTCATCAAGCACCTCAAGGCGCTGCTGGCCGACGGCTACAACCCGATCGTCTTCTGTCGCTACATCCCGACGGCCAAGTACCTGGCGGAGCAGCTCGCGAACGACCCGGAGACGAAGAAGCGCGGCCCCCTGGGCGCGAAGACGGTCGTCAAGGCGGTCACCGGCGAGTTGTCGCCGCAGCAGCGTATCGAGCGGATCGAGGCGCTGGCGGCGGAGGCCGGCGAGGACGCGGCGGCCCGCCGGGTCCTGATCGCCACGGACTGCCTCTCGGAGGGCGTCAACCTCCAGCACTACTTCGACGCCGTCGTCCACTACGACCTGGCCTGGAACCCCACCCGCCACGACCAGCGCGAGGGCCGCGTCGACCGCTACGGCCAGCGCCGCGACGAGGTCCGCGTCATCACCCTCTACGGCGACGACAACGGCATCGACGGCAAGGTCCTGGAGGTGCTGATCAAGAAGCACCGCCAGATCAAGAAGGACCTCGGCATCTCGGTCTCGGTCCCCGACGAGCTGTCGACGGGCGTGACGGACGCGATCGTGGAGTGGCTGCTGATGCGGGGCCGGGAGAACGAGGACGCGCTGTTCAGCGCGGACGCGTTCAAGGTGAGCACGGCGAAGCTGGACAGCGACTGGAACTCGGCGGCGGAGCGCGAGCGGCAGTCCCGCTCCCGGTTCGCCCAGCGTTCCATCCACCCGGAGGAAGTGGCCCGTGAGGTCGCGTCGATCCGGGAGGCGCTGGGCGGGGCGGGCGAGATCCGGACGTTCGTACGGGAGTCGCTGGGTGCGCTGGGAGGGGTGCTGCGGGGCGCCGACGGCGGTGGCCGCGAGTCCGGGGACTTCACCGCCCAGGTCGGCGGCACCCCGGCGGGCCTGCGGGACGCGCTGGCGCCGGTGGTGGGCGCGGAGGTCGTCGAGAAGGACCGCGAGATCCCGTTCCGCAGCGATCCGGCGGTGGCTCGCGGGGAGGCGGCGCTGGTCCGCACGGACCCGGTGGTGGGCGCGCTCGCGTCTCATGTGCTCAATGCCGCGCTGGACACCCAGGCGGAGGGGGCCCGCCCGGCCCGCCGCTGCGGTGTGATCACCACAGACGCGGTGAACACAAGGACGACACTGCTCCTGGTCCGCTACCGCTTCCACCTCACCCTGCCGTCCCGGAGCGGCGAACGGCAGCTGGTGGCGGAGGACGCCCGGCTGCTGGCCTTCGAGGGCGCGCCGAAGAACGGGGCGTGGCTGACGCCGGAGCAGGCGGTCGCCCTGCTGGAGGCGACGGCGTCGGAGAACACCGACCCGCACTTCGGGGAACGCACGATGACGCGAATTCTCGGTCAACTGCCCGATATCAACGGCTATCTGGAGACGTACGGCGACGAACTCGCCGCCGAACTGGACGCGGCCCACCGCCGGGTGCGGGCGGCCTCCGGCGAGATCGTCCGGGGTCTGTCGGTCACCGCTCAGAAGCCCGCCGACATCCTCGGCGCCTACGTCTACCTGCCCGCCGCCGCTTCTGTTTCGGTTGGAGTGTCCGCCTGATGTCCGCCACCACCCGCAACCAGGTGTTCACCGCCGTCCACACGGTCGGGGGTCTGCTGCCGGCCGACATGCTGGTGCGGATCTCCGAGGGCAAGGACGTCCCGGGGTCCAAGCCCGCCGACTACGGCCTGCCGTCGTCCCGTTCGGTACGGGACGAGGCCGAGCGGAGCTGGGAGTACCTGAAGCCGCTGTGGCGCGACGTCCGCAAGCGCCTGCCGGAGGACCGGGAGACGGGCGTACCGGCGAGCGACCCCACGGGACTCGCGGAGAACGACTGGCTGACCCCACTCTGGCGAGAACTGGGCTTCGGCCGCCTGACGCACATCGGCACGGCAGGTATCACCGCCGACTCCGACGCGGAGAAGAAGTTCCCGGTCTCCCACCGCTGGCACCACGCCCTGATCCATCAGACGGCATGGAACGCCGAGTTGGACAAGCGACCGGGCGGCGCCGGCACGGTCCCGCCCCAGTCGATGCTCCAGGAGTGCCTGAACCGCACCGAGGCCCACCTGTGGGGCGTCCTGACCAACGGCCGCCAGGTCCGCCTGCTGCGCGACTCCAGCGCACTCGCCACGGCGTCGTACGTCGAGTTCGACCTCGAAGCGATCTTCGACGGCGAGCTGTTCAGCGAGTTCGTGCTGCTCTACCGGCTGCTGCACGCCTCGCGGTTCGAGGTGGCGAAGGGGGCGGCGCCGTCCTCCTGCTGGCTGGAGAAATGGCGCACAGAGGCCATCGCTTCGGGCACGCGCGCCCTGGACCAGCTCCGGAAGGGCGTTCAGGAGGCGATCACCGCACTGGGCACGGGCTTCCTGCGGCACCCGGAGAACACGGCGCTGAGGAAGGACGTCCGCCCGAAGGCGCTGCAGGCCGCACTGTTGCGCATGGTGTACCGCCTGCTCTTCGTCTTCGTCGCCGAGGACCGTGATGCGTTGCTGTCGCCGAAGGCGGACCCGCAGGCGCGAGAGCGTTACGAGGCGTACTTCTCCTCGGCCAGGCTGCGCGCCCACGCCAGGAAGCGGCGGGGTACGGCTCACGGCGACCTGTACGAGGCGCTGCGCATCGTCCTCACTGCACTGGGCGACGAGAAGGGCCGCCCCGAGCTGGGCCTGCCCGGCCTCGGCGGTCTGTTCAACGACACGGAGGCGGACGCCCCGCTGCGCGACCTGAAGCTCTCCAACGAGGCCCTGCTGACGGCCGTACGGCACCTCTCCCAGGTCCGGGACGGCAGCTCGGGCCGCTGGCGGGGGGTGGACTACCGGCACCTGGACGCGGAGGAACTGGGGTCGGTCTACGAGTCCCTGCTGGAGCTGGAGCCGAAGTACAGCGCGGCCGAGCGCACGTTCGCGCTCGTCGAGATGGCGGGCAACACCCGTAAGACAACGGGTAGTTACTACACGCCGTCCTCGCTCATCGAATGCTTGCTGAACGCCACGCTGAACCCCGTGATAAAGGATGCCGTCCAGCGCGGTGAGGAGGCAGCGGCGCGATCAGGAGCCGCCGATCCGGCCAAGGCCATCGTCAACGAGCTGCTCTCCCTGACGGTCTGCGACCCGGCCTGCGGCTCCGGACACTTCCTCGTGGCGGCGGCCCGCCGCATCGCCAAGCAGGTCGCGGCCGTCCGGGAACGCAACCCGGAGCCCACGCTGGATGCGGTGCGCCACGCCCTGCACGAGGTCGTCGCCCGCTGCATCTACGGCGTCGACCTCAACCCCATGGCCGTGGACCTGGCCAAGGTGTCCCTGTGGCTGGAGGCACTTGAGCCGGGCAAGCCGCTGAGCTTCCTGGACGCTCATGTGAAGCACGGCAACGGCTTGATTGGCGCCACGCCCAAGCTGCTGCGCGACGGCATCCCCGATGAGGCTTTCATCGCGACCGAGGGCGACGACAAGAAGCATGCGAAGGCCCTGGAGAAGATCAACCAGCAGGAGCGGGTGGGGCAGGGCAGTCTGTTCGACCTGGGCGGGGAGGCGGTGAACGTCGCCAATACCGTGTTCGCCAGCGGGTTGCGCTCCATCACGTTGGCCCAAGCCGAGGAACTGACCGACGTACGCCGGCAGGAGGACGCGTACGAGGAGTGGGCGGGCTCGTCGGACTACCGGCGTGCGAAGCGTGTCGCCGACGCGTGGTGTGCGGCGTTCGTGTGGCTGAAGACACCGGAGGCGCCTCGGCCGGTGACGTATGCGGTGTTCAAGGCACTGGAGGATCCGAGCGGTCAGGGTGTGGCTGAGGAGACCAAGACCGAGATCAAGCGGCTGCGTAAGCAGTTTTCCTTCTTCCACTGGCACTTGGAATTCCCCGAGGTGTTCTCCGTGCCGGAGGACGGCCGTGGCGTGTCGCCGGACACCGGTTGGGCGGGGGGCTTCGACTGTGTCGTGGGGAACCCGCCGTGGGACAGCGTTGACTTCCGCGAACAAGAGTTCTTCGCGCAGCGTGCGCCCGAGATCGCGGAAGCGTCGAGGACTGCCGTACGGAAGAAGATGATCGAGGCGCTCAAGGACTCGCCGGACACGCTTCCCCTGTACAAGGAGTTCGAGGCGGGCAAGCGGAAGGTCTACGCCGAGAGCCACTTCCTGCGGCGGTCAGGCCGGGTTCCGCTGACGGGGCAGGGGAACCTCAACACATACGCCGTCTTCACGGAGACGGATCGCATACTGCTCGGGCCGAAGGGACGGGCGGGGGTGATCGTCCCGACGGGGATCGCGACGGATGCGCGGACGCAGCACTTCTCCGGGGATCTGGTGCGGCGTGGGGCGATTGCGGCGCTGTACGACTTCGAGAACCGCAGCGGCCTATTCCCTGCCGTGGACTCCCGGATGAAGTTCAGCGTCTTGTCCATGGTCGGCCGTTCCCTGCGCGAACCGGCGGCTCGATTCGCCTTCTTCCTCCAGGACCCGACTGAACTGGACGATGCGGACAAAACATTCACGCTGACGCCAGAAGAGATCACCCTGCTCAACCCGAACACTGGAACGCTGCCGATCTTCAGATCTCGCCGGGACGCCGAGATCACTCTGCGGGTGTACCGGCGGCTGCCTGTGCTGTGCAAAGAAGGGATGCCTGGTGGAAATCCCTGGGGTTTGTCATTCTTGCGCATGTACGACATGGGACACGACTCGGCGATCATGCATCCCGGGGACGAGCTGGAAGCCTCGGGCTGGGCGCCTGAGGGCAACGTCTTCACCATGGATGGGATGCGGATGCTCCCGCTCTACGAGGCGAAGATGCTCCATCACTACGACCATCGCTGGGCGACATACGAGTTCGAAGGTGACACTCGGCCGCTATCGCTGGACGAGAAGGACAATAGCAGCACCTCTGTTCTGCCCCGGTACTGGGTGGCGGAGGAGAACACGCCCTCTGGGAAACTCGACAAGAACGGTCAAGACATCCCTGTACCGGGTGTACGCAAGCGCCTCGCAGAAAAAGCGTGGTCGCATAACTTCCTCCTCGGCTGGCGGGACATCTGCCGTGCCACGGATGAACGGACATTGATCGCTTCCGCCTTTCCCTATGCCGCAACACCCGACGGCACTTTGGTCATGTTGCCAACCCGCGGCTCCGTGGCAAACTTGATCGCCAGTTTCTCTTCCTTCGCACTGGACTTCATCGCGCGTCAGAAGGTTGGGGGTACCCACCTCAGGTTCTTCACCGCCTACCAGCTCCCGGTGCCCGCCCCTGCCCAGCTCGCCCCTCACACCACGTTCATCGTTCCCCGCGTCCTAGAACTTGCCTACACCGCGAACGATATGAACGGCCTGGCAACCGAGTTCGATGATACCGGCGCCCCGTTCCGGTGGAACGAAAGCCGACGCAGGCATCTCCGCGCCGAACTCGACGCCCTCTTCTTCCACCTCTACGGCGTATCCCGCGAAGGTGTCGACTACATCCTCGATACCTTCCCCATCGTCCGCCGCAAGGACGAGGCCAAGTACGGCACGTACCGCACCAAGGAACTGATCCTCGCCGAATACGACCGCATGGCCGCCGCTGGCCTCACCCTGGAGAACCCGCTCGTTGAGGGCGAGAACTACACCTCCCCCCTCACCCCGCCCCCGGGCCACGGCCCCCGTCACCCCGCCTGACCGCCAGCGGTCGCCGCGCGTATCCCGACCACCCTCGACTGCGAGAAGCCACTTCAGGAGCGGGCAATGGACAACGAGATTCAGCTGATCAGCTACGGTGACGGACTGGCGGTCATCGGGAACGCAACAGACGTCGAACGTTTCCTCGTCTCGCAGGGACTGTCATCAAAGGACCGTGAACCGAAAAGGCTCAAGTCCGTCTTCGGTACGGGGGCTGCAGTCGCGCAGACAGGTTCAGATATTGCCGCCAACTCCGCTTCCTGGGTGAAGCTGACCAAGGAGTCCGCGCAGCGTGTCAAGGAGTTCGGGCTGATGGAAAGCAAGACGCCAGGCATCAGCCATGCGATGGTGGGGAAACCTGGCTCAATCAAGAAATGGCTTCAGGTGGAGAAGGGGGCCGGCTCGTTCCTCACCAACCCGGCGCGTCTGGCTGGTGCCGCGGGGATCATGGCACAGCTTGCGATGCAGCAGACCATAGACGAGATCACCGACTATCTCGCAAGGATCGACGAAAAGGTCGACGACGTGCTCCGCGCACAGAAGGACGCTGCGTTGGCCCGCATGATCGGAGTGGACCTGATCATCGAGGAGGCAATGACCATCCGAGAGCAGGTGGGCCGGGTCTCCGAGGTCACGTGGTCGAAGGTGCAGGCCGCGCCGGCGACGATCGCAGAGACCCAGGCGTACGCGCTGTGCCAACTCGACGCACTCGCGAAGAAGATGGACCGCAAGACCAAGATCGGCGATCTCGCCACGACGGCCAAGGAAGCCGAGTCCAAGACTCAGGAGTGGCTCGCTGTTCTGGCTCGTTGCTTCCAACTGCAGGACGCGATCGCCGTGCTCGAACTCGACCGAGTGCTGGACGCGGCTCCGGATGAGTTGGACCGGCATCGTCTCGGGCTTCGGGTCGCCCGACAGAACCGGCTGGATCTCATCTCGCGGAGCACCGAGCGGCTGGTGGCCCGGCTGAATGCGGCTGCCAGCACGGCCAACGCGAAGGTGCTGCTGAACCCGACCAAGTCGCCGGCTGCAGTCCAGTCGAGCAACCATGTCGCAACCCGTGTCTATGACTTCCACGGACGGCTCGGGATTGAGTCCGGTCGTCAGTCATCGGAGGCGAGACGATGGGTGGACGCGGCCGGGGAAGCGAGGGATAAGGCGCTGGAGACAGGAGCGAAAAGCGTCGATGCCGCCATAAGCCTCGGCAACGAGACCCTCGACCGGGCCAGCTCGGTAACGGGCAAGCTCTCCAGCGGGATCGCCGAGCGAGCGCGCCGTCTGCTCGGGGACGAGGAGAAGCGCGACGCGGAAGGCTGAGAGAGCACCGACCGTCAGCCACATGCGCCAGTCCAGTGGCGTTCTCCGGTTTCCCAGGCGAGGCCGGCGGGAGACCACGCCGCCGTGACGATGGCCGGTACCGCTTCCTGCCGTTAGCCCTGACTCATCGCCCACCCGGAGCCGTGTCATGACATCGTTCCCCGACGGGGGAGACACCCGCAAAGTCCAAACAGCCGTCATCGGACGTGCCGGTTCCGATGTACCAGTGTTCCTCCCGTACGACCACGACGAGTTCGACGCCTTCATGCGAGGCCGCTCGCGCGACGAGTTCTACTGCGGAACCCTCCTCGGAGGCTGCGGCAAGAAACTCACTCCCAAGCGGTACACCGAGAAGAAGTGCCACTTCGCCCACCGGCCGCCCGTCCACTGCCGCCGCACCGCCAACGGCGAGTCTAGCGCCGACCACCTCTACATCGGCCAAGCCCTGGCCCAATGGCTCGCCCAGCAGGACCACCGGAAGGCCAAGGCGTCGTACCGGACAGTCGGGGACAGGCCGGGCGGGACCGTGGACTTCCAGCTTTCCGGTGGGCGACAGTTCGTACGCGTTCAGCTGGCACGGCTGGGCCTCCGACAGTGGCAGCAGGAGGCAGAAGGCCTCACCCAGGGAGCCGAAGCTGTCGAGTGGTTGTTCGGCCCGGACAGCATGCTTGCCTACGACCGGGTGAAGACTCACGGGTACGCAATTCGCATCGAGTGCCGGACCGTCGGTGCCACGCGTGAGGTGCGCGTCGGTACCCAGCTTCCCGGCGACACCATCGAGTGGACGGCCTTGTCCGAGTGCTCGATGACGCGCGAAGGCATCGTCACGCCGAGCCTGGCGCACACACTCAAGGGCATCATGCCGCGCCGTTCGACCGAGGCGGCTGCTACAGCTGCCCAGGTCTTCTTCCAACTGGCCGATGACACCGTGGCCTTCACAGGGGCCATACCGCGGAACGACGTACGCCCACCAACGGGAACAACCGGGCGGGTCTACGACGCGGACATTCAGCCCGTGGGAGCTTCAGTGCTCCGGGCCCGCATCGTCCTTCCCTCGATCACCCCGGCCCCTAATCCATCCAGGGTGTACCTCCTCGGGAACGGGGTGACGCTGACCCCTCTCGGCGCCCCGGAAGACGCCCCTGCCTGGCTCATTCTTGCGAGCCGGGCGCGACGCCTCGACGCCCGGGAGGCTGCCGCCTGGAACGGACTCAGGCCGGCGCTGCCCGAGTCGACGGCAACCGGCCACACTCAGACCTCACGGCCCACACCGGCGCACGACGTACGACGACCAGGCCTCAGCGACCCCGAGATCGTCGCCTCCCTCCGGCAGAACCTGGAGTGCATCGCCCGGTCCGGTGGCCGAGTCACCTGGCCCAAGCTCGTCCGGGCGATGGGGAACGGCGCACAGTCGATCACACCGGAACACCGCCTCAAGCTGCTCGTGGCAATGGACTTCCCCCCTGCCCAGGACAGACCGGTGCTGTCCTCACTGCTCACTACCGGCGGCGACGGACCAGCATCCTTCTTCGCCGATGTGCTCACCGAGCTGGGCTGGGCACCAAGCATGTCCACACAAGAGGTTCATCGAATCCATCAGCAAGAGCTGGAGCGTGCGTACCAGCTCTTCGGCGCGCGCCAGGCCGAGGCATCGCCGAGCCGGAAGGCAGCGGAGGCGGAGACCCCGCCCGCGTCCGCGGGATGCCCAAAGGAAGTACCGGAGCCTCAGAAACCCCAGGTTGGCCGGGAGTCGATCTCACCCGCGAGCCTTCCCACTCTTCAGCTGGTACTCGCACTGCGTGAGCACCTCAGGGCACGCGCGAAGAACGGCGCCACCGACGTGACCTGGCGCGAGCTGTCGGAAGCGACGGGCTTCGCCTTCCGGCTTCTCTCGGACGAGCGGTGCGCCAACCTCCTGTTCCATGTGGATGAGCCACTCACGGATGGCGGCCTCATGTACGCGGCCCTCGTCGTCGCCGAGGACGGCAACCCACTGCCATACTTCGCGTCGATCCTTCAGCGGCACGGCCGTCCGGTACCGGGCCTCCCGAGCGAGGTCCACTGGGCCAGGCAACTGGAGGTGGGCCGAATCCGCAACGCGTACACGGACGCCGAGCGACAGCGGAAGACCGCCGGAACCGCGCCAGCTGATGCCGTATCCGCCCCTGAGGCACGATCAGGCTCCGAACTCCAATCTCACGTTTCCGAAGTCGCTGCCATTGGCACCCTGACCGGGCTCCGCTGGAGATTCGACAGAGCCCGTCAGACCGGCGACCTCGCCGAAGCCAAGCGCGTCTGGCAGGAGGCGGGAAGGGTCTACGGTACGAAGCTGACGCCTGAGAACCAGGCAAAGTACCGGAACCACTTGCGCGACATGAGCGAATGGGTCCGGGACCGCGAAAACGAGAATGTCCTGGCAGAGCTTCGTCCCTTGCTGCACAACCTTGCGCAGAAGGACGGTGTCGCAGACACCGGCACCCTTCGTGGCGACCTGAACAGGGCGAAGGAACTGAAGAGGAAGTATCACGGCAAGTTGCCGGAGGACCTTCAAGCGGCTCTCCGAGCCAGCGAGGAAGGACTTGACGAGCCGACCGCGTCGCGGAATGAAGTGAGCGCCCCTGATCACGAGACGGACCACGAGTCCCGGCCGAGCAGGGAGAAGCTCTCCGAACTCGCGGCCCTTGTACGCGCCGCACTGGAAGACGCCGCACACGGTGGCACCACCACGACCTGGTCAGCCATCCGGCACCGTCCGGGCGTCGAACTTCCGCACCTGCACCCGGACGACCAGGGGGAGATTCTGGTTCTTGCTGACGCGGACACCCCTATGAGCGAGCCGCTTCTCTCCGCTCTGGTAACCACGAACATTGGTGAACTGCACCCGCTTTACCGGCACGTGGCCTATTCGCTCGGCCGGGACCTGCCCGTGTCACAGGACGAGCTGCACGCCCAGTGGCAGCTTGATGTCCAACGACTCTACGGTCTATGGAAGCACCGCTGACTTCGTTCAGACGTCCGCCACGAACCCCACGAACCGCGACCACTCCGCACGCCCGACCGCGAAGTGAGGACGCGTCACGTCCTTGGAGTCCCCTACGAAGATGGCCTGTTCGGTGAGGGCGACTTCGACGCAGCTATCACCCTGGCTGCCGCTGTAGCTGGACTTGAACCAGGCCAGTTCCGTCGCGCTCATAGTTCTCCTCGGAGTCGCTCTAACGGGCCCCAGGAATCCTTGGAGTTGAGGGCCTGCGAGCGCAGTGTGTCATAGCGCTGGTAGAGGAGGCTCACCTCTTTCGGGTCGGAGATCAGACGGCCGTTCTGCTGCCCTTCGGAGTACGCGAGCCGCTGCCCCTTCGGGGTCTCCAAGCGCTGCAACGGGCCGTCCAGGCACGCGTGCAACCCGGCCTCAAGCGGCACGATCTGAAGCGTCACGTTGCGCGGCGCGCTCAGCTCCAGCACTCGATCGAACATCTCCCTCATCTGGTCCGCGTCGCCGAACCGGCGCCGGAAGACGTGCTCCTCGACAATGAAGCTAAACGGGATGGTCGGCCGCTCAAACAGCATCCGCTGCCGCTCCATGCGCCTGGCCATGAACTCCTCCAGCTGGTCGTCCGGTGCAACCGGCACGGTGCCCTCGAACACCGCCCGCGCATACCCCTCTGACTGCAACAACCCCGGCACCAGCCTGCACTCATACGTACACAGACTCACCGCGACCCGCTCCAGCCGAGCCCATTGCCGGAACCAAGCCGCCAGCCCCACATCCCCCCGCCCCCGCGTCACGTACTGCGACGACTTCCGCAACGCGCCGGTGTTCCCGAGGAGTTCCTCCGACCGCACCACGTACGACTCGTCGGGCATCCTCCGTCCCAGCTCCACCGGCTCCACGGTGTGCTTGGAGAAGCGCACCAGGTCCGCGAACTCGGCCCTGCTGTAGCCCGCGTGCTCGCGCAGCGCCTGCTAGACGGCACCCCAGGTCCGCAGACTGTCCGAGGGGTCGGGCTCACGATCCGGCTCACCGCCAGCCATCTCCCCGTCGCCGCCGCCGTCGGTCATGATGTCGATGCCGCCCGTCATACGCGGCCACCTCCCGTTCCGTACACGGACCACGCACTGTCCGTCGCCCCACGGCCGACGGCACCCAGCGTGACGGAAAACCTCCCGTACCGTCCACAGAATGTGTCCGTGCGGTGACGCACCGTACGGGCGTCACTCTTGGAACGCTCCCCCGCGCACCCGCCACGGTGGCCCCATGAGCGCAACTCTTCCCCAACCGCCCGGCACCGTGGCCACGTTCGCCCAGCTCCTGTCCTCCACCCGCCGAGGAGCCTGCCTCGCCCACCTCCTCGCCACCACCCAGCTCCGCGCCTGGGACCTGTCACCCGACGTGAGCGATCGAGCCGAGCAGATCGTCGCCGAACTCGCGGCCAACGCGGCCCTGCACGGCCGCGTCCAGGGCCGCGACTTCCGGCTCACCCTCGACACCACGACCGGCCTGCTCCGCATCACGGTCACCGACGCCAAGGGCGGACAACTCCCCGTCGTACCAACCGACTCGGCGACAGACGGCGAGACGGGCCGCGGTCTGCTCATAGTCGACGCACTGGCCGACCGCTGGGGCACCGAACCGCATCCGCCGGCCAGCAAGACCGTCTGGGCCACCCTCCCGACCAGCAGGACCACCGGGACGGGCGACGCCCCGTGCCGCGGATGACCTCGCCGCCCGATATCCTCCTGTCGAAGGGACCGGCAGGCTCTCCCGAGCCTCGTCCGGGCATGGTGTGTCGTGACCGACCTGAGGAGCCGGTCCGCCCGTACGGCGCGTGTCCCCCGCTCAGGTCGACACCGGCGGCCAACGGTACTGCTCGGCCGTCTCGGCGTAGGGGCGCAACAGCGGCCCCAGTTCCGCACGTACCAGATCGGCGTCGCCCGACGGCAGGGTCAGTGACGCCCGCCGCAAGCGGACGCTCCATGTGGCGGGGTCGGGGAAGACCGACAGCCTGGGCACCAGCTCGCGCAGGACCAGTCCGTCCCGGAACCGGGCGAGGCCGGACACCGCCAGGCGGCAGCCCTCCGTGAAGGAGCGCTCTCCGAAGACGACCGGCTCCTCCAGGACCCGCACGGAGCTGGCCACCGTGGCCCGGCCGATGACACGTCCCAGGTCACGCGTCGGGTTACCGAGGCAGCCCCGTGTGGTGTAGAGGAAGATCTCGTCACCCTCCTCCAGCGCACGGGCCGCCTTGGAACGACCGGCCGGAAAAGCCATGCGCTGTTCGGTCAGAACCCAGCTCAGGGCGGCGCGGTCTCCGATGATCAGCAGGTGCGTGGACGGCATAGCGATCACGATAGCCGGGGTCTGACCGCTCAGTGCGGCAACGGATGTCCTGTGTTCACCGGGTGCTTCGGGTAGCGGACCATGGCGGCGGGACTCGATCAGGTCCCGGCGGCGGTCAACTCGTCGATGTCGGCGGTCAGCGCATGCCCCCAGCACCACCGTGACGGCCCGTCTGGGGGCTTCTGCACGGCAGGGGTCAGCTCAAGGCGTCGATGGCCTTCACGATCAGGGCCCGCGCGTCAGCCCCGTACACGGCCAGTTCCGTGAGCCGGGTGAACGCCCGCAGGTACATGTCGAGTTCACTCGGCGCCGTGACGGTCACCTTCGCGGCGAGCAACTCCACATGGATCCGCGAGTCGTCGAACACCGTGAACTGCTCCAGCGGCCACATGACCTGCTCCCGCGTGGCGGCGGCCGGGATGATGCCGAGAGACATGGACGGCAGAGACATCGCGGCCAGCAGGTTGCCGAGTTGGCCGGCCATCACGTCCTGATCGCCGACCCGGTGATGGAGGACGTTCTCCTCGACCAGGGTCGCGAACCGATGGTCTCCCTCGTGGATGACGTGCGCGCGACGCATGCGGACCTCGACCGCGTCGGCCACGTCGTCCGGGGTACCGCGGAAGTCCGCGATCGTGCGCATAAGCGCCGTCGCGTAGCCGGGTGTCTGCAGATAACCGGGGACGACATGGGAGGCGTACACGCGGAAGTGGCGGGTGCGCTCGTACAGCTTGGCCGAGGTCTCCGCCAACTGCTTCATGCCCGTTCGCTGGAGCCGTTTCCACTGCAGGTACATGGAGTCGGCTTGCCGGTTGGCCGCGATGAGGTCGTCCGCCTGGTCGTGCGCGCCGCAGGCTGCACACCAGACGCGGATGTCGGCGTCGGCCGGCGCGGTGACAGCGTTCTCGATCCTCGACGACTTGGCGACGGACCAGCCCGCGAGCCGGGCGAGTTCCTTGCCGGTGATGCCTGCGTCCAGACGCAGCTCCCGCAGCCGGGCCGCGAGAGCTGCGCGTGCATCCTGCACGCTGGACATGGGGAAGGCGGACATGGACGGTTACTTGACCTCGTACTGGTCGTGGGGGGTGGCCCGTTCCCAGAGCCGTTCGTATGCGGTCGCGTGCTGGGAGACCGTGCTGCGCTCGTCGCAGAGTTCCTTGCTGACCCATTCGCCGTCGCCGGAGAAATGGTGGATGCGTATCAGCCGCTCGTCGAAGATCCAGAGGTCAGTGCCCGGGACGAGCAGGTCCCACGCGTGGTGCCGGGGGAGCCAGCGCACCTCCTCGCCGGCTTCCACGTTGGCGCGGGTCTGGTAGTGCTCCCACGCGATGTAGTCGGTGACCGGCTCGGACACGATCCTGACGCGCCGCACGTGCACGCCTCGGGCGACAGCGTCCGCGATGTTCTGGTGGTAGGGACGCCACCAGGAACCCCGGTCGTCCCAGTCGACGCGCTGCCCGTTCTGCCAGGCTTCGAAGCGGGGGTTGGTGAAGTAGGCGTCCCTCATCTCCAGATGGGCGGCCGACTGCGTGGTGTCGGCGAGGAGTTCAGCGAACTCCGGGATCGAGCTCATCGCACGCCTTCCTGATGATCGGGATCATACGGGCCGGGATCCTGATGACGGTCTCGCCGGACGGGATCGGCGCCCTCGCCGGGGACAGCGCGTCGCACGTCGCGGTCGTCTCGTCGTCGGCCTGGTAGCTCTGGATCAGCAGATCGTCCGTGCTGGTGTCCACCCAGACTGTGGGGCATCCGTCCTCGTCTGTCTCGGGGTCGATCCCGACGAACTGAATGTTCATGGTGGCTGGTCTCCCGCACTGGTCGGTTGCAGCGATTTACACCACCATCATGTGTACGTGTCGCGCGGTCAAGAGCACATGTCGCTCATGACCAGCGCCCACAAACTGCCATGTAATTCGGTGCAACTCCGTGGCCAGGTCAATGGAGAATTCCCTACGGTCGGGGCAGACGATGGAATCCGGCGGCTTCGAGAAGAGCCCCGGGCATGGCCGACTGTGAAGGAGTCGACGTGCCGAACCGTACCGCCCGCAAACCTGCTGCGGCAGACCGCGACGACCCGCCGGACATCGCCACCATGCGCTCCACCGCCGACCGGATCCTCGCCTTCGACGCGAAGCCCATCAGCCCCGAGGACCTGGAGACGCTCCGGATCGACATGCGCGGCCAGCTCGAACTACTTATCCCCGCCGTCCAGGGCCTCGCAGCCGGGTTCCCGAAAGGGGACATCCCGCGCGAGTGCGCCCTGGCCGGTGCGCGTGAAGCAAGCATGCGGCTCCGGCTGGGGATCGGCGGCAACAGCCCCGTGCGTATGTCCGTGTCGATGAAGCTGGCTCGCTCCGTGGTCGCCCTGTGCGACCACTGCGAGAACCTCGGCGGGCGGTGACCCTCCCGGCCTCGTGACACCCCTGAACTCCCGCCCCGGCTCCCCGATCCTGGACAGGTCGAACAACCGGGGCGGGTTGCACCACACAGCACGGCAACGACACCCCCAGAAGGGCAGGTCAATGACCGTCACACTCGAACCGCCCATCAGGACACTCACGCGGGACCCTAAGGAGCTCCTCAACGCGGTAGCTCCGCACATCACCGAGTTGACCGTCAACGTGTTCGACTCCGGCATGAGTCTGTGGGACCGCGAGGTCTCCCTGCTCCTGCGCGACCACACCATGGTCCGCGACATGGCCGAACGGATCCTCGGCAACGCCGTCATGTACGTCATGGGCTCCATCGAGAACCCCGACGTCCACCTGGGTGTCGGCAAGCTCGTCGACCTCGGCGTCCACCAGCTCATCCTCGATACACCCGTCTGGTGGGGTATCTGCCGCCTCTACAACAGCGGCCGGTTCAAGCACCACGCCCCGTTCATCGAGCGTCGCCGCGACGGCCTGTGCCTGCGCACCGGTGACTTCCTCCGCTCCCAGGGCTGGGCGATCGACGAGGAGCTGTGGGCCATCGACGGCACGGACTGCTCGCCGTGCGACGACAAGGTTCCGGACAGCCACTGATCCCCGCTACAGTCGCCCCCGTCCTCACGGTTCCCCGAGGGCGGGGGCTCCCGCATCCCGATACGACCAGAGGAACAGCTGTGCCCGTACCGCACGACATCGCCGCCGAGACCGAACTGTGGGACGCCTACGCCGAGTCCGCGTTCAAGGGCGACGCCGAGCCGTCATTCTGCTGGACCCAGTACGCCAGCCACGGTCCCGGACCCGAGCTCCTCGGCAGCCCGGAGACCGTGCTGGAGATCGGCTGCGGCACCGGCCGCGCTCTCGCCCACCTCGCGCAACAAGGCGTCAAGTCCACCGGGGTCGATCTGTCGCCGCGCATGGTGGCGCTCGCGGGCGAGAAGTGGGCGCCGCTCGGGGTGCGGATCGAGTCGGGCGAGATCCTCGACTGGCTCGCCGCCGACGAGAGGCGGTACGACGCCGTGTACTCCATCTTCGGCGCGGCCTGGTTCACCGACCCATCCCGCCTCTTCCCCCTCGTCCGCAGGCACCTCGTCCCGGGCGGCGTCTTCGTGTTCTCCCAGCCACCGGCCATCCCGGGCGCCTACGGGCCGCAGGGCATGTACAAGGGCGGCTTCGCGGGGAAGGCCATGTTCACCTACCGGTACAGCTACAAGCCCGCAGTGTGGGAGCGGCACCTGCTCCGAGCCGGTTTCACGTCCGCCGAGGCGACGGTGGTGGATGCCCCGAAAGCCGGGCACATCGGCACGCTCATCGTCCAGGCCCGCGCCTGACAGTCGCGTCACGGCCCCGGCCGGCATCCTCCGTAGCCAACCGGGGCTTCAGGCCCGAGTGCCACCCCGTGAGCCGTTCAGGCTTCCGCCGCGAACCCCACGAACCGTGACCACTCCGCACGCCCGACGGCGAAGTGTGGGCGCGTCACATCCTTGGAGTCCCGTACGCGTATGGCCTGTTCGGTGACGGCGATCTCGATGCAGTCGTCACCCGAGCTGCCGCTGTAGCTGGACTTGAACCAGGCGAGTTCCGTCATGCTCATAGCTCTCCTCGCAGTCGCTCCAACAGGCCCCGCGAGTCTTGGGGGTTGAGGGCCTGCGAGCGCAGTGTGTCATAGCGCTGTTGGAGGAGGCGCACCTCTTTACGGTCGGAGATCAGCCGGCCGTTCTCCTGCCCTTCGGAGTACGCCAGCTGTCGCCCTTCCGGCGTCTCCAACAGCCGTACCGAGCCGTCCATGCAGGCATGGAACTCGGCCTCGGTCGGCATGACTTGAAGCATCACGTTGGGCGGCGCCGTCAGCTCCAGCACGAGGTCCAACTGCCCCCGCAGCACGTCACCACCCCCGAGCCTGCGTCGGAAGACGGACTCCTCCACGATGAAGTGAAACGGCACCGTCGGCCGGTCCAGCAGCATCCGCTGCCGCTCCAGTCGCGCCTCGACCTGGGCCTCCGTCTGCTCCTCGGTCAGCAGCGGTAGCCGGTTCTCGAACAAGGCCCGCGCATACCCCTCCGACTGCAACAACCCCGGCACCAACCGGCACTCGTACGTGTACAGACTCACCGCCACCCGCTCCAGCCGAGCCCACTGCCGGAACCACGCCGCCAGCCCCACATCCCCCCTCCCCCGCGTCACGTACTTCGACGACTTCCGTAACGCCCCCGTGTTCCCCAGCAGCTCCTCGGACCGCTCCACATACGACTCGTCCGCCAGCCGCCGCCCCAACTCCACCGAAGCCACCGTGTGTTTGGAGTACCGCACCAGCTCCGCGAACTCGGCCCTGCTGTACCCCGCGTGCTCGCGCAGCGCCTGGGCCACCGCCCCGAACGTCCGCAGACTATCCGAGGGATCGGGCTCCCGGTCCTCCCCGGCACCCGTCAGGCCATCGTCGTCCACCACACCGCCGCCGGTCATCAGCGGTCACCTCCAGGTGCGTACGTACCGTGCTACATCTCCGTGCTCGACAGCACCCAGCGTGACGGAAGGATCCCCGTACCGTCCACCGAATGTGTTCGTACGCTGACGCACCGTACGGGCCACGCTCCTGCTCCGCGCCCCGGTACGTCTCCGTACGCTGGAGTTTCGCTACATGCCGCCAATCAGCCCACATGTATCGATGTTTGCTGCTTGCCATGTCATGGGCATTCTGTATGGGTCTGATCACCTGCGTGGGTGCAGCCTTGGGGGGCCGATGTCACGAGGGGACGTCAGGGCGGGAAAAGGCACCACCGGATCGGTCGCAGACCTCGTCGCCCGGTTCGGCCAGGAGGTCAGGGCCAAGCTACAAGGGCCCGCCGGGGCGGTCAGCAGCAAGGAAGAGAGCCTCACCGCACCAGTGGAACACCTGTTGCGCGGCATGGCCTCACGGCAGCGCCTCAAACTCATCGTCCACGGTCAGAGTCGCGTCAAGAGGCTCAGGATTCGGCCTGACTTCGCCATCAGTTGCGGCGGCAGGACCCTGGGGCACGTCGAGCTGAAGCAGCCGGGCAAGGGGGTCGATCCTGAGAAGTGGCCGGTGAAGAGCCACGACCGGAAGCAGTGGGAGAAGATCAAGGCCCTCCCCAACGTGCTGTACACCGACGGACATGACTGGGCGGTCTACCGCTTCGGCGTGCAGGTCGGCCCCACCGGACACCTCGTTGGAGATCTGGAGTCCGGTGGTCGGCAACCCGTCGTCGCGGACGACGGGTTCGAGCGTGCCCTCACGCACTTCTTCATGCCGGCGCCCCTCACCCACGGCAGCATCGACGAACTGGTCAGGCGCATCGCGAAAATCTGCGACCTGTTGCGAGACGAGGTCACCGAACGTCTCGCCCGCGAGGAACATGGAGAGGCCGACGCGGCGTTCTCGATTCTGGCCGGGAACTGGAAGGACCTGCTCTTCCCCGACGCCCGTCCGGAGGAGTTCGCGGATCAGTACAGCCAGACGCTGACGTTCGCCGTCCTGCTGGCCCGCCTCGACCGCATCGACCTGGCCAAACTCTCCCTCCCCGAGGTCGCGATCCGATTAGGCAAACGGCACTCCCTGATGGGCAAGGCACTGGCGGTCCTGACGGACGAGGCCCTCGTCGATCTGCGAGGGATCATCGACACGCTGATCGACGTCATATCGGCCGTCGACCCCGAGATGTTCAAGGACGAGACCGGAGACGCCTACCTCCACCTGTACGAGGGCTTTCTGAGCGCCTACGACCCGGAACTGCGACAGCGGACGGGTACGTACTACACACCCGGCGAGGTCGTCCGCTTCATGGTCGGGTTCACCGACGAGGTGCTGCGCCAGCGGCTCGGCCAGGAGGACGGGTACGGAAGCGATGACGTCACCGTGGTCGACCCCGCTATGGGTACCGGGACCTTCCTCATCAACATCATCGACCATGTGGCCAAGAACTTCGCGCTGAAGTACGGCAGCCACCTCAAGTCCGGGCTCCTGCAGGAACTCTCGAAGCGGCTCGTCGGGTTGGAGAAACAGACCGGACCCTACGCAGTGGCCGAACTCCGTGTGCACCACGCCTTCCGGGCCCATGAAACCGATGTGACGCGTCACCAGCCGAGGCTTCTCGTGGCCGACACCCTCGACGATCCAGCCGTCGAACACCACCTGGGCCTGATGTACGAGGCGATCGCCCGCCACCGCCGTATGGCGAACAAGATCAAGGCGGACGAGAGGGTCATGGTCGTCATCGGCAATCCGCCCTATCTACGGGGAGCGAGACAGTCGGGCGTCGGACGCTGGGTCACCGAGGGCAACCCGAACGAGCAGGGCCCGATCCTCGCCCGCTTCCACCCCGAGGACAACGGACGCGTCGGCTACGCACTCGACAACCTCTACGTCTACTTCTGGGCGTGGTCCACCTGGAAGGTCTTCGACCAGCTCACGGCCACGGGCACACCGAAAGCACCCAGCGGGATCGTCGCCCTTATCACCAACTCCGGATACCTCGACAGTGAGGGCGCGGCCGGAATGCGCCATTATCTGCGCGAGGCCGCCGACGAGGGTTGGGTCATCGGTCTCTCCCCAGAAGGGCCCTACTCCGACACACGCACCCGTGTCTTCCAAGACGTGAAGCGGGAGATCTGCATCGCCGTCTTTGTCCGCCGGGGTTCTCCGGACCCGGGGACCTCGGCGCGGGTGTGGCGACTCGACGTCCCGGAGGGCACGCGCGAGGAGAAGTTCGACTGGCTGGAAGGGCTCGGCGTCGAGGGCAACCGGAACGGGACCTCCTGGCAGCTCTGCCCCACGGGATGGACCGCGCCTTTTCACGTCACGTCCGACTCCGAGTGGTCGGCCATGCCGTCAGTGGACGCCTTGCTGCCCTGGACGAGCTCCGGAAACAAGAACAACCGGAGTTGGCCCGTCTCACCCAGCCGGAAGGTTCTCGAAAGGCGCTGGCGCAGGCTTGTCCAGGCTCCGGCAGAGGCCAAGGCGGCGCTGATGAAGAGCACCGGAGATCGTCGTCCGGACAAGCCCGAACCACCCTTGCCCGGCCAGCAGGAGATGGACACGCTAGCAGCGGAGAAGGAGACCGTTCCGGTCATCGTCCGGTACGGGCGGATGACCTTCGACCGGCAGTACGTCATCGCGGACCGGAGAGTGATCGACCGGCCGCGGCCGGCCTTGTGGTTCGCCCACGACGACCGGCGTCAGATCTACCTGTCCGAACTCCACACGGAGTCGGGGCGCCCGGGCCCGGCGGTGAGCTTCACCGCGCTGCTGCCCGACATTCATCACTTCAAAGGCACCGAAGGCGGCCGCGTAGCGCCCCTCTACCGCCACCCTCACCTGGCGGAACCGAACGTGACGCCCGGACTGCTGCAGCTGCTCACCAAGACGCACAGCGTGGCGGTCACCGCCGAAGACCTCTTCGCGTACATCGCGGGGATAGCCGGCCACAGCGGCTACACCCGCCGCTTCGCCGCGAACCTGGCCGAGCGCGGCGCCCGTATCCCCCTGACGCGTGACTCAGCCTTGTGGGCGGAGGCGGTGGAGGTGGGCAGGCGTACGGTGTGGATCCACACGTACGGCCAGCGTTTCGCCCCTCACCACCACGACGGCCCGCCAGGACCGACTCCGAGACTGCCTCCGGCGGAGCAACCAGAATGCGTCGTCGCGATCGGAGAGGACGGCGAACTGCCGGACAGCATCTCCTACGACGCCACGACGCGAACCCTCACGGTCGGCACCGGCTCCATTCGCCCTGTGGCGCCGGAAGTCTGGGGCTACCAGATCGGCGGGGTGCAGGTGATCCGCAAGTGGTTCGGCTTCCGCAAGCGCAAGCCGGACGTGGAGTGGCAGACCCCGTTGAACGATATTCTGCCTCCGACCTGGCCTGCCTGGTGGACCGTTGACCTGCTGGACCTCATCAATGCGCTCGGACTTCTCGTAGCACTGGAGCCCCGGCAGGCCGAGATCTTGGACGCCGTGAGCAGCGGCCCGCTCATCACGACCGACAACCTCCGGGCCGAGGGCATCCTGCCCGTGCCTGCGTACGCGGCCAAGGAACCGAAGCCCCCGCGGATGTCCCGGCGCAGCCCCGGGCCCGGTCAGGAGGCCCTCGACTTACCGGACTGACTCACGCCCGGCTTGAGTGCCTGACACCCGTACCGTCAAACGCGCCCCCGCGCGCCCGTCACCGTGGTCCCCATGAGGGCAACCACGCCCCAGCTCCCCGTCGCCCAGCGGATGTTCACGCAACTGCTGCCGTCCACCCGCCCCTCGTCCCACTCATCAACGAGCTTGCGGACGAAGACGAGTCCTGGCCAGTGACCGACCGTCACCCGTTCCAGACGATGTTGCAGACGTAGACGCACTCGTGCCCGGGTACGGCGAGGAACTGGATGAAGCCGCGTCCGCCGAAAATCGGGAAGTTCCTCAGCCCGCCGGGTTTTTCCTCGGGTCTGCTTCCTGCCGTCTCGGCATCGCGGCCCAGCGCGGCGAGTTCGGTGGCGATGCGTTCCACTTCTGCGACAACGCCGACGGGGAGCCCGGCGGTCAGGTACTCCTCGCTCGGGTTGTAGTCCCATTTCCAGTCGGTCACAGGCCGGCCTCGGCCTCCGCCTCTGCGTGGATCTTCCTTATCTCGGTGATGGCATTCGCCGGATCCTCTACTCCTCCGCTCACCACGTCTTCCAGGTGGCGCAGGCGAGCGGCTCGTGAGGGGTAGCGCTGGATCGCGACGAACACGCCCCACGTGTGGACGAAGGTGCGCAGCGGAGCAAGGGACTGGGCCCGCTGCGCGCTGGTGGTCGCGTCGACGAGATCACGGACGAATGCTGACATACGGCTCGGCGTGAGCTCTTCGACGGCGGCACGCAGGGCGTCGGGGGTCAGGGCGGGCATGGGGATGAGCGGCTCACCGGGCTGCGGCTGCGCGTGCAGTGCGGTCACGATCATGCTCCCGGTTCGATGGTGGGCGTTGGCTGCGTTGTAGACGGTACCCGGACCGCGCCGGATCGACGGCCGGATCAACGCAAGGGCATGAGCCACGCCCGATCGGCAGAGGAAGACCGTCGCCCTCCCCCACCGCACGCCGCCTTGGCCCGGCCTGCCGGAAACGTCATCCGCCGCCCAGTGGCCACCCAGCTCAGCCATCCGTAAGGCGTACACAAATTCGAGTGCGTGAAAATCTGTAAACACGTTGACAGTGCTAACAAACTATCTTCATGCTCGAAGTGCCAACAAGGCGCATCAGTAGTCCGCGTGGCCCCTACCGCCGCGCCCGACAACGGGAACCGACCATGACCGATCAGCCGCCTGCCTCCGTGCGCGATCTCCTCCTCGACCGCCTGCGTCAATCCGACCTCGCACCCCAGGTGCAGGAGCTGCTGCACGAGCTGGTCCCCGAAGAGACGGCCAGGAGCAGTGGAGGGCGGGCCGGACCCGTGCAGCTCCGGTCCATCACCGCGGCCGGCTGGCGCGGTATCGGGCCGCGGACCACGCTCGAACTGCCGCCCGGGCCTGGCCTGGTCGTCGTCGCGGGCCCCAACGGCTCCGGCAAGTCGAGCTTCGCCGAGGCCGCCGAGACCGCGCTGACGGGGCGCAACTCCCGGTGGGCCGAGCGTCGGGCCACCGACTGGCAGAAGGGCTGGCGCAACCTGCACAGTCCCGACGTCACCCCCGAGGTCAACGTTGAGCTGACCGTCGGCGACCAGGGCGAGGCGGTCACCCTGCGGCGGACCTGGCACGGTCTCAAGGTCGACGAGGCGCGCACCAAGGTCGAAGGGTCGGACGGCTCGGAGCGGAAGTTGGAGGAGGTCATCGACGCCGAGGCGCTGGACCTCGCCCGGCCCTTCCTGCCGTACAGCGAACTCGGTTCGATGATCAACGGCACGCTCGGCGGCCTGCACGACGCCTTCTTCAAGCTTCTCGGGCTCGAACTGCTCGCCGAGTTCGACGGCCGGGTCAAGGACACCGCGAGCGAGTGCGAGCAGGCGATCAAGCGCGCGGACGCGCTCACCACGCAGCTCCTCGACGCACTGGGCACGCTCGACGACCCCAGGGCCCGCGAGGCCGTCCAGGCGTTGTCGGGAGCCAAGCGCGACCTCGACCTGGTACGTGCGCTGTTGGAGAGCCGTACCCCGGCCGCCGAGGCCGAGCTGGCCCGGTTGCGACAGCACGCGAGCCTCGCCGGGCCGGATCTGGCGGAGGTCGGCGGGGCTGTCGCCCGGCTTCGGGAGGCCGCCGCCGGCGCCGAGGAGACCCGGTACGGCAGTGCCGAGGAGGCCCGCCGCCTGGCCCGGCTGCTGGAGGCGGCGGTCGAACACCAGCGACGTTCACGGAGCACGGACTGCCCGGTCTGCGGCGCTGAGGACCGGCTGGACCGGGCGTGGGCCGAGCAGGCGCGGGCGGAGGTGGAGCGGCTCCAGACGGAGGCCGCCGGTGCCGAGGCCGCTCGGCAGGAGGTGGCGGTCGCCGTGCGGGCCGTCCACGATCTCGCACAGCCGGTTCCGGTGTGGCTGCGCGGCGCGGCCTCCCCGCTCACGGCCGTGTGGCAGGAGTGGGCCCAGTGCCGGGACATCGCCCACCCCATAGAACTGGCGGACCGCGTCGAGCGTGCCGCAGCGGCCCTGGACGACGCCTGCCGTCAGGTGCGGGAGGAGGCCGCTCGGCGGCTCTCCGAGCATGACGGTGCCTGGCAGCCGTTCGCCGTACGGCTCGCCGAGTGGCTCGGCGCGGAGGAGGCGGCCGAGGCCGCTCGCGAGCGGCGCAAGCACGCGCGTAAGGCGCGGACCTGGCTGCGGCCGATCATCGACGAGCTGCGTGACGAGCGACTGCGGCCGTTCGCCCGGCGGTCCCAGGAGGTGTGGCAGAAGCTGTGCGAGCACAGCAGCGTCGCCCTTGGATCCGTCACCCTCGCTGGCACTCCCGGTCGCGGCAAGGTCGAGCTCGACGTCTCCGTGGACGACATGTCCGCCCCCGCCTACAGCGTGATGAGCCAGGGCGAGCTGCACTCGCTCGCGCTCTCGCTCTTCCTGCCGCGTGCCACGCACGCGAACAGTCCGTTCGGGTTCCTTGTCATCGACGACCCCGTGCAGTCCATGGACCCCGAGAAGGTCGAGGGGCTGGCCCGGGTGCTCGACGCGTGTGCCCGGGACCGGCAGGTGATCGTCTTCACCCACGACACTCGGCTTCAGCAGGCCGTCGCCTACCTCGGCATCAGTGCGACCGTCCTGCGTGTGAGCCGCCAGACCGACTCGGTGGTGGGCGTGGAGACGCTCACCGACCCGGTGGAACAGGCTCTCGCGGAGGCGCGGGCCGTCTCCCTGGACCCCAACCTGCCGCAGGACGTGGCCGATCACGTGCTGCCCGCCATGTGCAGGGTGGCGGTGGAAGCCGCCTGCCTGGAGACCGCGCGGCGCAGGCTCCGCGACGAGAAGGGGCTCGGGCTGCGGGCGGTCGAGGAGCGCGTGGAGTCCCTTGAGCGCACCAAGACGTATGTTTCCCTCGCCCTGCTGGTGGACGAGCAGCAGTACGCCCGGGCGGCCGTCGAGCGGATCTGCCCCGGAGGCTGGACGCTCATCGAGGCCTTTAACTCGGGTGCCCACACGCCCCTGCCGACCATAGACGACCGTAAGGATCTCGTCCGCCGGACCAAGGCGCTCGCGACGGCGATCCGGAGCAGCGCCGGGACTCAGAGCACCGGGGGCGCCCGATGACCGCGTCCCCGGAGACCCTCGTGGCCGCCGCGAGCCGTCTCCTGCTTCCCGAACCCGGCACCGTGACCACCCTGGCCCCGGGCCTGCGTGCCCGTGCCGCCGCGGTCCTGCTCCGCATGGCGCTCGACCAGGCCCTGGACACCTACTGGCAGCGGGTCACTCCGTCGATGACGCGGATCGGCAAACACCGGATGCTGTGCCTGGAGTGGTATGCGGGCCACGACACCGCCCGCCGGTGCCGCACCACCTGGTCGGCGCTCAGCGCGGCATGCCACTACCGCACGTACGAACTGCCTCCGGCCCCCGCTGAGATCCACACCCGGCTGCTGGAGGTCACCGCGCTCCTCGCGGCCCTGCACGGCAGGCCGGGCACGGCTTCCGCCACGTCGGCGGCAGACGCCTGAGGGCGCGTGCCGCGTCGCGTACAGCTCAGATCAAGTACACCCCGGAACGCGAGGACCCTGCCTTGGACACCCGCCGCTACCGCATGGTCGTCTCCAGCGGACTCGACTACGTCACCACCGGAGCACAGGTCGACGACCGGCTACGCCTGTGGCTCAAGGAGCCCCCGAAGAGCTACGACGTCGCCGCCTTCGCCGAGGGACGCAACGAGATAGCCCGCGGGGTCACCCTCGACCACGACTCGGCGACCGGAACCTCCGGGGCGTACGGACGCTGGCGACTGCGGGAGACGCTGCCAGGCGGGACCTGGCAGACCACCTTGCTGATCCGCCAGAGCGGCGACAGCCCGACCAGGGTCCAGCTGGACGTCGAGCACCTTCCGGACGACCCCGAATCGCTGCCCGTGCCGGCCAAGACGCCCCGGCTCGCGGGCAGCCTCCTGGACGTCCTGGACGCACGCGACGGTCTCGCCGACGTCACCGCGCAGCCTCAGGTCGTCGAGGCCGCGGACGTCGACGCCGTCATCGACGAGCTGTGCGACGAGACGCGGCGCCTGCCAGTCGTCGTGGCCAGCACACCGTTCGGGATCGACTTCGACTCCTGGCTGGAGGACACGGTGGACCCCTTGGTCCGCCCTCTGGCCGGACTTGCCATTCTCTACGTTCTCTCCCCAGAAGCGGAGACCGGCTTCAACCGGGCGCTGGAGTACCACCGGGTCTACGGCGGCGGTGTGCGCACTTATCTTCCGGGCGTCGATCCGGCGTGGCCCGCAGACGGTCAGCGCCACCGGGTGATGTCCCGCCGGATGATCAACGAGCGGCCGTCCCATGCCCGCCGGATCCTCGCCCAGTTGCCCCAGCGGTTGGCCGCCCGCACCCCGCTGCCCGCCGAGCTCGACTCCGTGCCCGTCATGCGAACCCGTACCCGGGGCGGCTCCCACGCACCCGAGCTGGATCGGCTGCGCGACGAGAACCAGGCACTGTTGGAGATCCTGGAGGAGGCCGGGCGGGAGCAGCGCGTACGGGCGGACGAAATCCGCGACCTCAAACACGAGCTGCGAAAGGCGGAGGACAACGAGACACTGCTCATCGCCGAGTACGACGAGCAGTACCGCGAACTACACAAGGCCCGGGCACAGGTGCAGGTCCTCCAGAGGCACCTGGTGGCCGTCGGCGCCGCAGCGGCCGCCTACACCCCCGCCTCCGCGCCGGACGACTGCCCCGAGTCCTTCGAGAACCTTCTCGACCGCATCGCCGGCCTGCCCCACCTGCACTTCACCGGCTCACGCAAGGTGACTCTGGAACTTGACGCCCAGGCATACGGATCCTCGTGGGTTCGCATGACCTGGGACGCTGTGCTGGCGCTTCTGGACTTCGCCGAGGCAGCCGCCGCAGGGCAGGCCGACCGCGACTTCAAGCAGTGGTGCTCGGACGCCCCGAGCGGAGTCCGCACGATCTCACCGAGGAAGATCGTGCGAGACGAGTCCAAGTCGGTGAAGAGCAACTCCGGCTGGCGCAGAGAGCGTACGTTCCCCGTGCCCGAACACGTTAATGCAGCGCGGAAGATCTTCATGGGCGCACATGTACGGGTCGGCGGCGGCAACTCGGTCGCACCGCGACTGCACTACCACGAGGGCGCCCGCGCCGAACACGGGATCTACATCGGGTACATAGGTCCGCACCTGACCAACACGCTGACTTAGATCTCGCGGAGGTATGAGCCCTGCTGAGCCGCCCATTGTCAGCGGCGCCCCCTATCGTTCTGAGTGAACGCAGTATGCGCGAGTGGGGGAATTGGTGACCATGGCCGACGACGGCACGCCGTACCCGGAATTCCGGCTGAAGCTGCCCAACGGCGGCCCCGAGGCCCGGGGACGGCTGCTGACCGAAAAGGGGACGAACGGAAGCCAGAAGTTCGTCGTCCTGGCCGGGTCTCCGGGGCGGCCGGAGGTGGTGCCCTCCTTCCCTATCCGCATGCCTTCGTCGTTCCGCCTCAGGCAGCGGCTGATCGAGGACGACATCTTCGTGGAGTCGGAAACCTGGCCCGGCTGGATGGAGCTCGTCGAGGACGTCGAGTGCAACTCGCCGTCGGCCGCCGCCGAGATCCTGGTCGGTCGCAGTGCCAACGGGTGGCTGGAGTGGAAGACCGCCGACGGTCATCCTCTCTCCGACTACCTCGACCAGGTGTGGTGGGGACCCAACCGTGCCTGGCTGGTGCGCGGCTCCAATGTCTCCGGCCTCGACCTCGTCCGGCGTCTGTGGCTGCCTGAGCGGCTGGTGACTCTGCGAGCACGTCACCTCCGGCAAGGTGTCGAGCAGGGCATCAGCAAGGACCGGCTGCGTGCCGCCGTCGAGGAGGACTACGCCTCCACCGCGACGTACAACCAGAAGGTGCAGCTGGTCGAGGAGCTGCACATGTTCCTGTCTCGGATGAGGCCCGGGGACACTATGTGCACGATCTCGGGCGGTCGGCTGTACGTCGGCAAGATCACGGGGGACGCCGAGCAGCTCGCTTCCGAGGACGGCCGGTCGGACCTGCGCCGGCCGGTGGAGTGGGCGGACGACGGGCACGCGTACGAGGACCTGCCCGAGGCGCTCCAGCAGAAGCTCTCCGCGCAGCATGACGTCGTCGATCTGACCGCGGTGAAGGATCTCATCGACGGCCTGGGGATAAGCGACGAGGACCTGATCGAGGAGGCCGAAGCCGCCGATCGGGACCCGAGCGTGGAGATCCCCGCACTCACCGCCCGACGTGAGCTGGAGCTGCCCGAGCCTACGGACGAGTTGGCCGACGAACTCCTCGTGCACAACACCGCCTGGCTGCGCGAGGTACGTGATCTGCTGTGGGACGAACGGCAGTTGGTGCTGTACGGCCCGCCCGGAACCGGCAAGACGTATCTCGCCCTGAAGCTCGCCGAGTTCCTCGGCGGCGGGCCCGAGCAGGTCAAGCTCGTGCAGTTCCATCCCTCCTACGCGTACGAGGACTTCTTCGAGGGTTTCCGGCCGCAGGAGGATCCGCAGACCCGGGAGGTCGCCTTCCGGCTCACCGCCGGCCCGCTGCGTGAACTCGCCGATCTGGCCTCCCGCGAGGGCAACCGGCACATCCCGCACTTCCTGATCATCGACGAGATCAACCGCGCCAACCTGGCGAAGGTCTTCGGCGAGTTGTACTTCCTGCTGGAGTACCGCAACAAGTCGGTCCGGCTGACGTACTCCGGCGATGACTTCGCGCTACCGCCCAACCTCTTCGTGATCGGCACCATGAACACCGCTGACCGTTCGATCGCCCTCGTCGACGCGGCGATGCGCCGCCGCTTCGCCTTCGTCGAACTGTCCCCGCGCACTGAGCCGACGAGCGGGCTGCTGCGCCGCTGGCTCACGCGCGAGGGTCGCGACACCGAGCCTGCCGATCTGCTCGACACGCTCAACTCGCGCATCGACGATGCCGACTTCCGCATCGGGCCCTCCTACCTGATGAAGAGCGGTGTCTATCGGGAAGGTGGACTCGAGCGGACGTGGCGGACCAAGATCTTGCCGCTGCTTGAGGAGTACCACTACGGGGAGGGCGTGGACGTCGAGAAGCGGTACGGGCTCGCCGCCGTGCGGGAGTCGTCGGGGTGACCCAAGTCGTCGAACTCGTCGAGCACACATCGGCCATGGGCATCCCGCTGCCGGATGCTGTCGGACGAGCGCTGGCAGCCGGGGACGTCGTGGACGCGGCTCCTGATCCCTACGCCCCGGGACGTTGGTCTCTGCGCGCCGGCAGCAAGGTCGGCGCCGTGGCGGTTGTGGTGCCGGGGAAGGACGAGCCGGTCACCGTACGCGTCACCCCCAAGGTTGCCATCGCCCGCCTGTTCTTCCTCCTCGGGTACAGCCTCGACCCGAAGGGAAGCTGGCGAGACGGGCAAGTCGATATCGCCGGGCACCGCGATCTGCTGCCCGCGCTCGCCCATACCGTGGAGCGGCAGATCGACCGCGCTCTGCGGCAGGGACTCCTCCAGGGATATCTGGCGACCGAGGAGACGTCCCTGGTCGTCCGGGGTCGCGTCCGGGAAGCCGAGCAGATACGTCGGCGGTTCGGCGCAACGCTGCCGGTGGAGGTGGAGTACGACGAGTTCACCATCGACATCGCGGAGAACCGTCTGCTGCGCACCGCCGTCGAGCGCCTCCTACGGCTGCCCGGTGTACCCCACGATGTGCGTCGCGGGCTGCTCCACCAGCGAGCCCGCCTGGCCGACGTCACCGTGATCGTGCGCGGTCGGCCCCTACCGGTCTGGCAGCCGAGTCGACTCAACTCGCGCTACCAGCACGCCCTGCATCTCGCCCGTACCGTCCTGGAGAACAACTCCGTCGAGCACGCGCCCGGCGCACTGCGCGTCGACGGGTTCCTGTTCGACATGAACAAGCTCTTCGAGGACTTCGTGACCGTGGCGCTGCGGGAGGCATGTCGTAGCCTCGGGCACTCGGCGCGGCTCCAGGATCCGCATCACCTCGACGAGGCGTCCGCGATCCGCATGAAGCCCGATTTCGTGCTCTACGGGCCGAGCGGCGCCCCGTGCGCCGTGGTGGACGCCAAGTACAAGACCGAGAAGCGGGACGGTTTCCCGGACGCCGACCTCTACCAGATGCTCGCGTACTGCACCGCCCTGGGCCTGCGCGAAGGCCACCTGGTGTACGCCAAGGGCAACGCGCCGCACGCGGCCCACACGGTGCGGCACGCGGGCATCGTCATCCACCAGCACGCCCTCGACCTCGACCAGGAACCCTCCGGGCTGCTCTCGGACGTGGAGAAGGTGGCCGCCCGGCTGGTGAGCACCCCCCGCGTATGATCCACTGCGGAGTGTCCGTTCAGGGTGGGGAGGGCGCCTCGTGCCGCAGCTCGCGTTCGCCAACAGTTTCTGGGAGAGCTACGACGTCCTGGAACGGCCGGTCAAAGCCGGTGTACGCAAGGCGATGCAGAAGTTCCAGCAGCTCACCGTGCCCGAGCTACAGGCGGACAAGGGGCTGCACCTGGAGTCCGTGGCGAACGCGCGGGATCCACGGATGCGGACCATCCGCGTCAACGACTTCTGGCGGGGAGTCGTCCTCGCCCCGGACGACGGCAGTGACGTCTTCCTGCTTGTCAACGTCGTCCCGCACGACGACGCCTACACCTGGGCCGCGAAGCGGCTGTACACGACCAACTCCGCGACAAGGGCGCTGGAGGTCCGCAACGTAGCGGCGATCGAGCAGCTGACTCCGGCCCTGGAGAAGGCTGCCGCGGCCGCCGGCTCGCTGCTCTTCGCGAAGTACTCGGACACGGTGCTGCGCGAACTCGGCATCGACGACCAGGTACTCAGGGCCGTGCGGACCATCGTCGACAAGGCGCAGCTGCGGGCCTTCGAGACGCTGCTGCCGGAGGACCAGTGCGAGGTGCTGCAGTACCTGGCCGAGGGGTTCACCCCCGAGGAGGTGTACCGGGACGTGGTCGCCGTCCGGCGGCCCGTCGACGCGGGACCCGACCCCGACGAGAGCCTGGCCGTCGTCATCGCCAACACCACGAGCCGCATCACCCTGGTCACCGGCCCGGAGGAACTCGCCGACATCCTGGAGAAGCCGTTCGCGGCCTGGCGGGTGTTCCTGCACCCCTCGCAGCGCCGCGTCGCCTACCGGGTGTCGTACGGCGGCCCGGTGCAGGTCACCGGCGGCCCGGGGACCGGCAAGACGGTCGTGGCGCTGCACAGGGTCAAGCACCTGCTCGCCCGCTCCCCCGACGCCCGCGTGCTCCTCACCACATTCACCAACGCCCTGGCCACGTCGTTGCGGGAGAATCTGTCCGTCCTCCTGGACGACGACGAGTCGCTGCTCACCCGCGTCGAGGTGACCACGGTCAACGCCTACGCGCACGGCATCGTGACCCGTCTCGACGGCCGGGCGCCGTCCCCGATCGGCGACCGGGAGGAGCGACAGTTGTGGCAGCGGGCCGTCAAGAAGCTCGGCCTGCCATGGACGGAGCAGTTCATGGCTCAGGAGTACCGCCACGTCGTCCTCGCCCAGGACCTGCGCACCCTGGACGACTACCGCGCGGCCTCCCGGCGCGGTCGCGGCAGCGCACTGTCGCCGACCAGACGGGAACAGCTCTGGCCGGCCGTCGAGTTGTTCGAGTCCATGCTGCGCGACCAGAAGGTCACCACCCACCTCAAGGTGTGCGTCCGTGCGGCAGAGCTCCTGGCCGCCTCCTCACCCACGCACGACCACGTCGTGGTCGACGAGGCGCAGGACCTGCATCCGGCCCAGTGGCGCGTCCTGCGTAGTGCAGTGGCACCCGGCAGCGACGACCTGTTCATCACCGGCGACCCGCACCAGCGGATCTACGACTCGAAGGTCTCGCTCGGTTCGCTCGGCATCTCGGTGGCCGGGCGTACGCACCGCCTGCGCATCAACTACCGCAGTACGGAGGAGATCCTCGCCTGGTCGACGGGGATCCTCACTCCGGTGTCGGTCGACGACCTGGGCGGCGAGGGCAGCGACACCCTGGCGGGTTACCGGTCGCTCCTGCACGGCCGCAGACCGCACGTGGACGGGTACGCCTCTGAGCAGGCGGAGACAGTGGCGCTCGTCGAACGCGTCGAGGGCTGGATCGCACAGGGCATCCGGCCGTCGGAGATCGGAGTGTGCGCACGTTTCAACGTGCTGCTCGACAAGGCGCACGACAGACTGGCCGCGGCCGGGGTGCCGGTGGTCCGGGTCAGGGACAATCCGGGGCCGGATACGGACGGCGTACGGCTGGCCACCATGCACGCCATGAAGGGGCTGGAGTTCCGCTGCGTCGCCGTCCTCGGAGCGACGGCGAGCGCGCTTCCCTTCGCCCGCGAAGTGACGCCGGCCTCCGTGGACGCGCTCCAGCACGACTCGGACCTGCTCCGGGAACGGTGTCTGCTGTTCGTGGCATGCACCCGGGCACGGGAGGCGCTGGCGGTGTCGTGGAGCGGATCAGCCAGTCCATTCGTTCCGCAGGCGAACTGACGTACCACCGCTGCCCGTCAGTCTCCTGGCGCAAGTGCCCCGTTGCCTAGGCCGTCCCGTGCCAGTGCGGACGCCTGCTTGCTGAGTTCCGCCACCTGCCGCGCCCGCTCCTCGAACTCCTGCAGTGCGCGGAACGCTGCCCCGTATCGACGCTGTTCGGCGATGTCCATCTGCGGGATGCGGGCGCCCTTCCCGTCGAACCGGTAGGTGCCGCTGGCGCTTGTGGACCGCCGGTTGTTCGCCGCGTTGCGCAGAAAACCCTGGAGATAATCGGTGTCGAGCTGATCGCTCACCGAGACCGGCTCCGGATCGCCGTACTCGACCAGCCCGGCACGCGCGAGGTCGGCGACACTGACGGACGGCCCCTCCGAGGCACTGTGGCCGACACCCCCCATCAGGGTCGGCAGCAGGTCGGCCAGCAGCCGCACCTGCTCGGCCAACTCCCGCCGCAGAGCTCGATACTCGGTCGCGTAGTCGCGGTGGGACTCCTCGATGTGACGGCCGGGAGTGAGATCCACGGCGTCGTCGAGCAATTCGATCAGGGGTACGTCCGCCGTCTGGTCAGGCCCTGGCTCCAGCGGACCATCCGGATCGTTCGCCGTGAGGTCGACCATGCGTACGCGTACGACGGCATCATCCGGGGATTGCGGACGACGCAGATGCCAGAGGTGTACGGGGAGTGCATGCGACGCAGCGCTCCCCGGTGGGAGGGCGATGATGTCCGTGAGGATGCCTCGCCGCACGAGCTCGGACCTGATACGACGGCCGGCCTTGCGATATGCGACCGAGGCGGGCATGACCATGAGGACGCGGCCACCCGGCGCGGTGTGCGCGTAGGCGTGTTGCAGCCAGGCGAGTTCGCCTTCGGCACGCGAGGGCGTGCCGAGCTCCCACCTTGGGTCGAGGAGCAGGTCCTCACGTCCCCAGTCGGTGGCACCGACGGGCGGATCGCAGACGACCAGATCGGCTTTGAGGTCCGGCCAGTGGTCGTCGCGCAGGGAATCTCCAGTGCGGATGTCGACGCTGGTGCGTCCCCTGAGATCGGCTCGCAGTTGCGCGAATCGAGCACTGCGGGCGTCGGCCTCCTGACCGCAGCGCGTCGGCCCGAGCTCGGGTGCGACAGCCAACAGGAGCGTTCCGATACCGCACGCCGGATCGAAGAGGGTCGCATCGGCGGGCACCTCGGCGGCGAAGTGCCGCACCGCATGGACGATGCGCGGTGAGGTGACCTGGTCGGACCCGGCTCGGCGCACCGAGTCGGTGAAGCGCTCGGTAAGCGTGCTCACCACGTCACCGGGTGATCCACTGTCGCCGAGCTGCCGCGCCAGTCGAACGGCATCCGTCGGCAGAGCTCTCGGAGCCTCGCCCTCGGCACCGGCGAACAGCTCCGCGACATCGGCGAGCCCGCCGATCATCTCGTCGCCGTAGGCCGCCCGCAGGGCCTGCCACAGCTGGACCTCCTCCGAGACGTCCTGGCCCTTGCGCTGCTTGTCCAGCCACGCCTGCACGGCGGCCAGATCGAACAGCGGACTGTTCACACCGCCGCCTGCGGGCGCAGGGAAGTCCTCGTACCGCCGCCTCCAGTTGGAGACTGCGGCACGCGTGACACCAGCGAGCCGGGCGATCTCGGAGCCGGTGACAAGCGGTCCACCGACTGGCGGGGCGGGATGGTCTGCCATGCCCGTCACCGTACACGGGTGCTATGGACCTATCAATAAAAAGGCACGTTGACAACGTACACGCATCCATGTCTGCCGCCTAGGCATACTTCGTGTAGGTGGCTCTTCGAAGAAGCAGGACACCACCAAAACGGTGACAGCCACGCCCGCCATCCGCCCGCGAACCCAAAGCTCTTAAGGGCACTTCAAACCCACGTGAGATCGCATTGGACATCCCAAATGCCCAACTCCGCTCCATGACTAGCGGGCAAGAACGGCGACACTTACGGCCCGGATTCGACCCCAAGAGCTCATTTAGCCTGGCAACATTCCCTCTGACCTGCGACAACACAGAGCAGCAGACGAGTCGGGCTGTACGCCGGGTTCTGTTCCCGGGGTTCCTCACGGAACCCCGGGCGACGGCCATCCATCTAGGGCCGGTGTTGCCACCGGCCTCGTGCGGTCTACCCGGGGGCTTGGGCGGGCAGCCCTCGAACGTCCCCGCAGGGCCGCCTTTTACAGCGACCCCTCTTGACCTTGCTCCGGGTGGGGTTTACCTAGCTGCCCAGGTCGCCCTGGGCACTGGTGGTCTCTTACACCACCGTTTCACCCTTACCGGGGACCGAGATCCCCGGCGGTTTGCTTTCTGTGGCACTGTCCCGCGAGTCGCCTCGGGTGGCCGTTAGCCACCACCCTGCCCTGTGGAGCCCGGACGTTCCTCGGGAAGCCCCCGTCAAGGGGACTCCACGCGGCCGTCCGCCCGGCTCGTCTGCCGTGTCGACCATGTTACCGGGCGGGACGGCCTCTTCCGTGCGCCCCCGCCGCCCGAGGCGATCGTCGCCAGCACCGAGCCTGTGAGGATCAGGGCGAAGGAGACGGCGATGGTCGGGGTGAAGGTCTCGCCCAGGAAGAGGGCGCCCGCCGCCACCGCGACCGCCGGGTTGACGTACGTGATCACCGTGGAGCGGGTCGGGCCGATCTCCTTGATCAGTTCCAGGAAGGCGACGAAGGCCACCGCCGTGCAGAGGACGCCCAGGGCGAGGAGGGAGAGGAGGGCGTTCGTGGAGGGGACGGAGGAGGGCCAGGTCGCGGCTGCCGCAGGGGCGTAGACCAGGGTCGCCAGGGTCAGGCACGGGGCTATCAGTTGCAGGGTGGGGATGTCCTTCAGGCGGCGGGCCGCTATCAGGGGGGCCGTCGCGTAGCCGATGACGGTGAGCAGGACCTCGCCGAGGGAGCGGGCGTCGCCGCCGGTCAGGTGGGGGACGGTCAGGACGCCGACGCCGGCGAGGCCGATCAGGAGGCCGGCGATCCGGCGTACGCCCAGGTGTTCGCGTTCGCCGCCGAAGCAGCGTGCCGCCACCACGCCGACGATCGGCACGCCCGCTATCAGCAGACCCGCCGTGGAGCTGGAGAGGTGGCGTTCGGCGTCCGTGAGGGTGAACCAGGGGCCCATGATCTCTATGCACGCGAAGGCCAGCATCGGCCGCCAGTGGGCGCGGAGCACAGCCGGCAGGCCGCCCTGGCGGATCGCCAGCGGGAGGAGGAGCAGGGCGCCCACCGCGCACCGCGCGAACACCACCATGGACGGGGACACCTCGTCCACCGCCACCTTGATCATCAGATAGGGGATGCCCCAGACCACTCCCATGAGGGAGAACAGGAACCAGCCGCGTGCAGTCATGCGGCAAGCTTCGCTGTCAGTACCGTTCCGCGTCTTGAACGCTGTTGCGGTAGGCCGCCGGGGTCACGCCCATGACTCTGCGGAACCAGCGGGTCAGGTGGGCCTGGTCGGCGAAGCCCACCAGGGTGGCCGCCTCGGCCGGGCGCAGGCCCGCCTCCAGGAGGCCGCGGGCGCGGTCCACCCGGTACTGGGCCAGCCAGGCGTACGGCGGGACGCCCATCGTCGTACGGAAGGCCCGCAGGAGCTGGTAGCGGGAGAGGCCCAGGTCGGCCGCGAGGTCGGCCAAGGCCGGCGGGGCGGTGAGCTCGTCGGCGAGGCGGTCCCGGACGAGGAGGGATATGCCGTGGGCTCCGGGGACCTCGTCCCGCACCGGCCGTGCCGTGGAGTGGCGCCGGGACAGCGCCGTCAGCAGCCAGGGCAGGCGGGTCTCGGCCTCCAGCGGGTCCGGGCAGGCGGCCAGGTCGGTGTGGGCCTGGCGGATGGCCGCGGTCAGTTCCGGGTCGTCGACGACCGGGTCCCGGAAATGCGGTACGGCGTCCAGCGTGCCGTCCGCCAGCAGGGCCGGGTCCGCGTACAGGGCGCGGTAGGCGTAGCCCTCGGTCGGGGTGGCCGGGCCGCCCGTGTGTATCTCGCCGGGGGCCAGGACGACGATCGCACCGGGGCCGGTGTGGATGCGACCACCCCGGTAGGCGATCACCTCGGCGCCGCCCACGGTCACCCCGATCGAGAACTCGGCGTGCGCGTGCGGGGCGTACACATGTTTGTCGAAGTGGGCCGTCAGCATGTCGAGCGGCGGGCCGCAGCGACCCAGCCGTGCTCTTGTCCACCGTGCGTCCTCAGCCACCTTCGGCACCCCCTCGCGCTAAGGGTGCAACGACTTCAGGCCCAGTTTCCATGCCCCGTCCAGGTCGGCGTCCTCCGGGAAACGGCCGTGGATCTCCAGGACCACCATGCCGTGCGCGAACGCCCAGGTGGCGCGGGCCAGGTCCCGGTCACCGCCGTAGGCCCAGAGGCCCAGAGGCCCAGAGGCCCACAGACCCACAGACCCACAGACCCGCAGACCCGCAGACCCGCAGACCCGCAGACCCGCTACGGCACCATCCGCTCCAGTGCGTCGAACGCCGCCCCCATCCGCTCCCGGTGGTCCGCGACGATCTCCGCGAACGGGTCGCCCGCGAGCTGGCGGCTCACCGAGGTGACGCACACCGAGCGGTACGCGGCCACGGTCACGGCCGCCACCAGTGCCGGGTCGGCGAGGCCGGCCTCGGCGAGCGCTCCGGCCAGTGCCCGCTCCACCTCCTCGACCGCCTCACGGGCACGGGCACGCAGCGCCGGCGAGTCGGCGACGACCGGCCAGAAGCCGCCGAAGTTCTCGCCGACACCGCCCAGCGGATGGCGCGCGTCGATGAACCGGAAGGCCAGGCGGCGCAGCGCTGCCAGCGGGGGTTCGCCGGGCGCGCGGTCCCGTACCGCACCGGCGAAGGCCGCGACGGCCTCCGGGATGCGGTCGAGGAAGAGGTCCTCCTTGCGCGGGAAGTAGTTGAACACGGTCATCGCCGACACCCCGGCCGCCCGCGCGACCTCCGCGACCGTCACCCGGTCGAAGCCGTGCTCACGGAACATCACCGTCGCGACGTTGGAGATCCGCTGCCGCGTCTCCCGCTTCTTGCGCTCCCGCAGGGACTCCCCTGGTCCGTCTGGCCCGCCCGGCCTGTTCTCATCGATCACGAGAAAACTATAGCGGCTCGAAAGTTTTAGTGACTACAGTGAAGTCATGAGCGAAAGCATGGGGACTACAGACAGCAGGACCGACAAGAACGGCAAGTACGGCAAGAACGGCACGGAATACGACGTGGTGGTGGTCGGCGGTGGGCCCGTCGGGCTCTTCCTCGCCGGTGAGCTGCGGCTCGGCGGGGCGGCCGTGCTGGTCGTGGAGCGGCTGACCGAGGTGGACGAGACCATCAAGGCCGGCGGGATCAACACGGCCGGTGCCGTGAGCCTCTACCGGCGCGGGCTGCTGCCCGACCTCGCGGCGGCCTGGGAACGGAACCGGTGGCGGATGCGGGCCTTCCTCGGGGATCGGGACAGGGAGGGTTCCGACGCGCCCCCGGCTCCGCCCAAGTTCGCCGGGCACTTCGCCGGGATCATGATGCGCGGCGACCTGTTCGACGCCTCCGACCCGGCGTTCGCCGACATCGGCCCCGCCGACGGCGTCGGCCTCGGTGTCCCGCAGGTGGAGCTGGAGCGGATCCTGGGCGCCCACGCCGAGCGCCTCGGCGTCGAGGTGCGCCGGGGCGTGGAGCTGACCGGGTTCGACGCCGACGACGACGGAGTGGCCGTACACCTCGACGGCGGCGGCACGGTACGGGCCGGCTGGCTGGTCGGGTGCGACGGCGGCCGGAGCACCGTCCGCAAGCTCGCCGGGTTCGACTTCCCCGGCACCGAGCCGGAGATCACCGGTTACCAGGCGGTCGTCGAGATGAGCGGCGGCGAGCGGCTCGGGGTCGGCTGGAACACCACCGACGTGGGGACGTACGTCAACGGGCCCTTCCCCGGCCGGATCCTCACCGTCGAGTTCGACGGGCCGCCCGCCGACCGCTCCGCGCCGGTCACCGCCGAGGAACTGCAGGCCGCCCTGCGCCGGGTGTCGGGCGTGGCCGAGGTGACCGTCCACGAGGTGCACTCCTCGACCCGGTTCACCGACAACGCCCGGCAGGCGAGCGGGTATCGCAAGGGCCGGGTGCTGCTCGCGGGGGACGCGGCGCACGTGCACTCGCCGTTCGGCGGGCAGGGGCTCAACCTCGGGCTCGGCGACGCCATGAACCTCGGCTGGAAACTGGCCGCCGTGGTGCGCGGGACGGCCCCCGACGCGCTCCTCGACAGCTACACCGCCGAACGGCACCCGATCGGCGCCTGGGTGCTGGACTGGACCCGCGCCCAGATCGCCGTGATGCGCCCGGACCGGCACGCCCGTGCCCTGCGCCGGGTGGTCACCGATCTCGCGCTGACGACGACGGGGACGACGTACCTCGTCAAGCAGATCTCCGGTGTCTGGCAGCACTACCAGCTGCCCGGCGAGCACGCCCTCACCGGGCAAAGCACTCCTGACCTGGAGCTCTCCGACGGCACCCGGCTCGGCGACCGTCTGCACGGCGGCCGGGCCCTGCTCCTCGACCTCGCGGACGACCCGAAGCTGCGTGCACGGGCCGAGGGGTACGCCGACCGGGTGGACGTGCTGACCGTCGCCTGCCCCGGACGGCCGGAGCTGACCGCCCTGCTCGTACGGCCCGACGGGTTCGTCGCCTGGGCCGCGGACCGGGACGACGAAGGCGGGAACGGCCTCGACGACGCCCTGAGCCGCTGGTTCGTCGCCGCCTGAGCCCGCGGACCGACCGATCGACGGACCGGCGGATCGGCGGCTTGACCCTGCCGCGGCGTCAACGTCTGTACTGGTCCCATGCGGATCGGAGAACTCGCCGCCGCCGTCGGCGTCACCACGCGCGCGGTGCGGCATTACCACCAGCAGGGCCTGCTCCCCGAGCCCGAGCGACGCTCCAACGGCTACCGGGACTACACCCTCCGGCACGCCGTCGTCCTCGCCCGGATCCGGCGGCTGACCGAGCTGGGGCTCGGGCTCGCCGAGGTACGGGACGTGCTCGCGGACGACGCCGGCAAGGACCTCGTCGAGGTGCTCACCGAACTCGACGAGGACCTGGCCCGGCAGGAGGCGGGGATCCGGGAGCGGCGGCAGCGGCTGCGGGCCCTGCTGGACGCGGGCGAGCTGCCCGCCGAGGGGCCCGTCTCGCCCGAGCTGGCCGCCCTGTTCGCCGCGACGGCCCCGCGGTTCACCGGTTCCCCGATGGCGGCCAGGGACCGTGAGGTGTTCGCCCTGATGGACACGGTGGCCGACCCGGCGGACCGGGAACGGCTGCTGGCCCTGGCCGGTGCCGTCGCCGGGTCACCGCAGGCCACGGCCCGCGCGAACGAGGCCTACGCGCTGCTCGACGCGCTCGCCGACGCGGACCCCGGCGACCCTCGGGTGGGCGAGGCCGCCCGGGTCCTGGCCGGGTGCATCCCCCGGGACGCGTTCCCCGACGGCACCGTCGACCACGAGCACAGCTTCCTGCGCGCCCTGTACGCCGACCTCGCCCCGGCCCAGGCGGCGGCGATCCGCCGGGCCCTGGACATCATCGGTGGAGAACAGCCGTGAGGGCGGCACACGCCGTGCTCCGCCACGAGGCGCGGCTGATGGCGAGCCTGGTGCTGTGGGCCGCCCGGCGCACCGACGGGACGGGGGTGCGCTTCGGGTACGCCCGGGGCCAGGGTGCCATGGTCTTCGGGCTCGGATTCGTGTGCGTGACCGAGACGATCGGTATGTCGGTGCTGCTGCGCAACTGGCCGGCCGTGCACCTCGTCGTCCTCGTCCTGGACGTCTACACGGTCCTCTTCGTCGTCGGGCTGCACGCCGCCGCCGTGGTCCATCCGCACCTGCTGACCGCGGACGCGCTGCGGGTCCGGGGCGGTGTCCGGCTCGACCTGCGCATTCCGCTGGACGCGATCAGGTCCGTGCGCCGCGACACCCGTTACCTGCACGGCAGGACCGCGACCGCCGAACTCGACGTGCCCGTCGGCTCCCAGACCTCGGTGACCGTCGAACTGGCCGAGCCCGTCGCCCACTTCACCCTGCTGGGCCGCCGACGCGAGGTGCGCGTCGTCCGCTTCCACGCCGACGACGCGGGCGACCTCGTACGGCAGCTCGTCGCGGCCCGGGAGCTCACGCGGGCGTGAACCGGACCTTCGTGGTCCCCGGGTCGGCCTCGGTCAGCCGCACCGGCAGCCGCTCGCCCAGCGGGAGCGGGTCCGCGGCCTCGATCCGGCCTATGACGGCGGGCTGCTGCAACAGCACCTTCCCCACGGTCGGCCGGCGCGCCTCGACCTCCACCACGCACCCGTCGAAGACCTCCCCGACCCGGTCCTTGAGCAGGGCCGCCTCGACGATGTCGACGCACTCCCGCTCCACCGTGCCCGAGCGCCGCGCCCCTTCGGCCATCTGCTTGGGGAGCGTGTCGAGCGCCATCAGCACCCAGTCGGGCGGCTCCTCGCCGGCCGCCGCCGCCAGACACAGCTCCGAGGCGTAGCGGTCGGCCAGGCGCCGCAGGGGCGCGGTGCAGTGGGCGTAGGGGGCGGCGACGGCCGCGTGGGTGGTGTTCGGGGGGAGGACACCGTCCCGGAAGACCGTGTAGCCGGCGCCGCGCAGCAGGGTGGTGCACTCCTGGAGGAAGGCCGCGTGACGGGGGCGGTGCGGGTTCAGGGAACGGATCAGCGCGGCGTAGGAGACGTGGTGCGGCCACTCGATGCGCAGGGCGTGCGCGGTGCGGCGCAGGCGGGCGACCGCGCCGTCGGGGGCGGTCGGGAGGGTGCGCAGCACGCCGGTGCCGTGGGCCAGCATCAGGTCGGCGGCGGCCATGCCGGTGAGCAGGGAGATCTGGGCGTTCCAGGAGTCGGCGGGCAGCGGGGCGCGGTAGGTCAGCTCGTAGGTGTGGTCGTACTCGACGATCTCCTGCTCGGGCACGTTGAGGGAGATGCCGCCGCGCTCCACCTCCAGGCGTTCGCGGGCCTCGCCGATCTCCCTGAGCAGGGCGACGGGCTCCTCGGCGGTCCCCTCGTCGATCCGTTTCTGCACGCCCGCGTAGTCGAGCTTGGCCCGGCTGCGGACGAGGGCCCGGCGGACGTCTGCGGCCACGGTCCGGCCGTCCCCGTCCAGGTCGATGGTCCACAGGACGGCCGGGGCGGTCTGGCCGGGCAGCAGGCTGGCCGCGCCCTCGCTGAGCACCGTCGGGTGCAGGGGGACCTTCTCGTCCGGGAAGTAGAGGGTGGTCACGCGGTGGTGCGCCTCGGAGTCCAGTGCGCCGCCGGGGACGACGAAGGCGCCGACATCGGCGATGGCGTACCGGACGCGGTAGCCGCCGTCGTGCCGGGACAGGTGCATCGCCTGGTCCAGGTCGTTCGCGGTGGGCGGGTCGACCGTGAAGAAGGGGATGTCGGTCGCGTCGTGGCCGGGCACGGCCGGGAACCTGGCGGTGCTCTCGGCCTCCGCGAGGACCTCGGACCGGAAGGTCTCGGGGACGCCGAGGTCGGCCCGGAGCGCGGCGAGCGCGGCCCGGAGGGGAGCCTCGGGGGCACCCTTGACACGGATGTGGCGGCTGGGCATAGGACGAGCGTAGTCACATCGCACCGCTCCGGCGCTCTACGCTGGCGCGAAGCGTTGATGACGAACGGCGGTTGACGACGGACGCCGCCGGTGAAGGGACGTACCTGTGCTGGTCCTGCTGCCGCCCTCCGAGGGCAAGGCGTCCTCGGGCCGTGGTGCCCCGCTGAAGCCGGAGTCGCTGTCCCTGCCGGGGCTCGCGGCGGCGCGCGAGGCGGTGCTCGCCGAACTGGTCGACCTGTGTGCGGGCGACGAGGAGAAGGCGCGCGAGGTGCTCGGGCTGAGCGAGGGGCTGCGCGGCGAGGTCGGGAAGAACGCGGCGCTGCGGACGGCGGGCGCGCGGCCGGCCGGGGAGATCTACACCGGGGTGCTGTACGACGCCCTGGACCTGGCCTCCCTGGACGCGGCGGCGAAGCGGCGGGCCGCCCGGTCGCTGCTGGTCTTCTCGGGGCTGTGGGGCGCGGTGCGGGTGACGGACCGGATCCCGTCGTACCGCTGCTCGATGGGCGTGAAGCTGCCGGGTCTGGGCGCACTGGGCACGCACTGGCGCGGGCCCATGGCCGAGGTGCTGCCGGCGGCGGCCGGGGCGGGGCTGGTGCTGGACCTGCGGTCAGCGGCGTACGCGGCGGCGTGGAAGCCGAAGGGCGAGGTGGCCGGGCGGACGGCGACCGTGCGGGTGCTGCACGCGCCGACGCGGAAGGTGGTCAGCCACTTCAACAAGGCGACGAAGGGGCGGATCGTACGGAGTCTGCTGGCCGCCGGGATCGCGCCGGCCGGTCCGGCCGAGCTGGTGGAGGCGTTGCGGGAGCTGGGGTACGAGGTGGAGGCGGAGGCACCCGCGCGGGCGGGGCAACCGTGGGCGCTGGACGTGCTGGTGGCCGAGGTCCACTGAAACGTACCGAGACGCGCTGAGACGCACCGAGACGCCGGTTCAGTCCCGCACCCTTCCGACCCTGTTGCAACATGCGCAATGCCCTTTGCGCACTCTGCATCGCGTCGGCAGGATGTTCGTCATGCCCACCTCCGTGCTGGATCTCGCGCCCGTCGTGCCCGTCGTCGTGATCGAGGACGCCGCCGATGCCGTGCCGATGGCGCGGGCGCTGGTGGACGGCGGGCTGCCCGTCATCGAGGTGACGCTGCGGACGCCGGCCGCGCTCGACGCGATCCGGGCCGTCGCCGCCGCGGTGCCGGACGCGGTGGTCGGCGCGGGTACGGTCCTCACGCCCGCGCAGGTGACGGAGTGCGTGGCGGCCGGGGCGCGGTTCCTGGTCAGCCCCGGGTGGACGGACGGGCTGCTGGCGGCGATGGCCGCGTCCGGGGTGCCGTACCTGCCGGGGGTGTCGACCGCCTCGGAGGTGGTGGCGCTGCTCGAACGCGGGGTGCGGGAGATGAAGTTCTTCCCGGCGCAGGCCGCGGGCGGTACGGCCTACCTCAGGTCGCTCGCCGGTCCGCTGCCGCAGGCCCGCTTCTGCCCCACCGGGGGGATCGGCCCGGACAACGCGCCGGAGTACCTCGCCCTGCCCAACGTCGGCTGTGTCGGCGGCACCTGGATGGTCCCGGCGGACGCGGTCGCCGCCGGGGACTGGGACCGGGTCCGGGAGCTGGCCCGGGGCGCGGCGGGGCTCGGGGCCGGGGCCGGGTTCAGGTCCGGATCCGGGGTCAGGGACGCAGGTGGGACGTGTCGTTGAAGAGCCGTACGCTCGCGTTGCCGTCCGCGTAGTACGCCACCGCCGACAGCGAGGCCGCCGACAGTTCCATGCGGAACAGGGACTGGAGCGGGGCGCCGAGGGCGAGTTGCACGAACGTCTTGATCGGCGTGACGTGCGTGACGAGCAGGACCGTGCGGCCCGCGTAGGCCGCGATCAGCTTGTCGCGGGTGGCCGCGATGCGGGCCGCGGTCTCGGCGAAGCTCTCGCCGCCGCCGGTGGGGTGGGCCGACGGGTCGGCGAGCCAGGTGGTCAGGTCGTCGGGGTGGCGCTCGCGGACCTCGCCGAAGGTGAGGCCCTCCCAGGCGCCGAAGTCCGTCTCCTTGATCCCTTCCTCGATCGTGACGTCGAGGCCGAGGCGCTCGGCGACGGCCGCGGCGGTCTGCCGGGTGCGGGTGAGGGGGGAGGCGAGGATCGTCTCGATGGTGCCGCGGCGGGCGAGGGCCTCGGCGGCGCGCTGGGCCTGCTCCAGGCCGACGTCCGAGAGGGCGGGGTCGGTGCCGCCGCTGCCGGAGAAGCGTTTCTGGGGGGTGAGGGGGGTTTCGCCGTGGCGGAGGAGCACGAACGTCGCGGGAGCGCCCATGTCTGGCGACGAGGCCCAGCCGACGGTGGGCTTGGGTACGGGCGCTGTCGCTACGTTGCGCGCGGCGCGGGAGTCGACGCGGGGCGTCTCGGCAGTCGTCACAGTGCCGGTGAGTGGGGGTTGCTCGCGCAGTTCCCCGCGCCCCTTCCGGGGCGCTGCCGGGACCGTCGGCGACCAGGGCTCGCCCCGCTTCCCCGCGTCCATCGCCTCGTTCGCCAAGCGGTCGGCGTGCTTGTTCTCGGCGCGGGGGATCCACTCGTAGGTGACCTGGTCCGCGGGGAAGACGCGGCCCGCCTGCATCGCGAGGGGCTTCATGTCGGGGTGCTTGATCTTCCAGCGGCCGGACATCTGCTCGACGACCAGCTTGGAGTCCATGCGGACGTGGACCGTGGCGGTGGGGTCCAGGGTGTGGGCCGCGCGCAGGCCCGCGAGGAGGCCGCGGTACTCGGCGACGTTGTTGGTGACGACGCCGAGGTATTCGGCCGCCTCCGCGAGCGTCTCGCCGCTCGTCGCGTCGACGACCACCGCGCCGTAGCCGGCGGGTCCCGGGTTGCCCCGGGAGCCGCCGTCCGCCTCGACGATGAACTCCCTTGCCACGTACGCCCCTTAAGTGTTCCTACAGACCCGACTCGGACGTGCGCACCAGGATGCGGCGGCAGTTCTCGCAGCGGACCACGGTGTCCGGCGCGGCCTTGCGGACCTCGGCCAGCTCGGTGATGGCGAGCTCCTGGCGGCAGCCCTGGCAGGTGCGGGCGTACAGCTTGGCCGCGCCGATGCCGCCCTGCTGCTCGCGCAGCTTGTCGTAGAGCTTGAGGAGGTCCGCCGGGACCGAGCCGGCGATGACCTCGCGCTCCTTGGTGACCGTCGCCGCCTCGCCGTCGATCCCCTCGAAGGACGCGTCCCGGCGGGCGGTGGCCTCGTCGATACGGCCCTGGACCGCGCCGACCCGCTCGGTCAGCTCGGCGACCCGCTCCTGCGCGGACTCGCGGCGCTCCATGACCTCCAGGACGACGTCCTCCAGGTCGCCCTGGCGCTTGGCGAGGGAGACGATCTCCTTCTGGAGGTTCTCCAGGTCCTTGGGGGAGGTGACCGCGCCGGAGTCCAGGCGCTGCTGGTCGCGGGCGGCGCGCTGGCGCACCTGGTCCACGTCCTGCTCGGCCTTGGTCTGCTCGCGGGCGGTGTCGCTCTCCTCGGTCTGCGCGGCCACGAGCAGGTCGCGCAGCTGGGTGAGGTCCTTGGTCAGCGACTCGATCTCGGCGTGCTCCGGCAGCGACTTCCGCTTGTGCGCCAGCTGCTGGAGGCGTACGTCCAGGGCCTGGACGTCGAGGAGTCGGATCTGGTCGGCGGGCGCTGCGTTCAGTTGGGGGCTCCAAGGGACGGTGAGTGGCTGGTCCAGGGGTCGGTGACCGTCCTGGAGACGTGCACGCGCAGGTCCCAGCCGTGGCGGTCGGAGATTTCGTCGAGCTGGCTCGCGGCCAGCTCGCACCAGGGCCATTCGGTGGCCCAGTGCGCCGCGTCGAGCAGCGCGAGGGGGCTGTGGGCCACCGCCTCGGAGGCCGGGTGGTGGCGCAGGTCGGCGGTGAGGAAGGCGTCCACCCCGGCGGCGCGTACGACGTCGAAGAGGCTGTCGCCGGAGCCGCCGCTGACGGCGACCGTACGGACGAGGGCCTCGGGGTCGCCGGCGACCCGGATGCCCTGCGCGGTGGCGGGGAGGCGGGCGGCGGCCCGGTCGGCGAGCTCGCGGACGGTCACCGGGTGGTCCAGTTCGCAGACGCGGCCCAGACCGCGACGGCCTTCCGGGTCCGTCGAGTCCGGCACGAGGGGCCGTACGACGCGCAGGTCCAGGGCGCCGGCGAGCGCGTCGGAGACGCCCGGGTCGGCGGTGTCGGCGTTGGTGTGGGCGACGTGCAACGCGATGTCGTTCTTGATCAGGGTGTGGACCACGCGGCCCTTGAAGTGGGTCGCCGCGACCGTCGTCGTACCGCGCAGGTAGAGCGGGTGGTGGGTGACGAGCAGGTCGGCGCCGAGCTTCACCGCCTCGTCGACGACGTCCTGGACCGGGTCGACGGCGAAGAGGACCCGGGTGACCTCCTGGCCGGGGTCGCCCACGACCGTACCGACCGCGTCCCAGGACTCGGCCCGCTCGGCGGGCCACAGGTTGTCCAGCGCGGCGATGACTTCTGACAGACGGGGCACGGGGAAAAGGCTACCTGCCTGTTCCGCGGGGCCGTACCTGCTCGCCCACGGGAGGCAACGCGCAGCACATCCGCCCCGGTTTCCTCAGGCGAATCGTCGAGTGTGCACCCGTATGTGTGAAGCCACCGTCAGCCGGTGCGCCGCCTGTGCGTGCGAAAACTAGCTTCGTGGCCGGAGGTGACCGAACGATGACGGCCTGTGCGATCGAACCCTCGGCAGCGGACGAGGAAGACAGCGCGCCGGGGGCGGGCTGCACCATCACGGTGGACGGGGCGTACGCGGCCCGGCTGGCCCAGCAGGATGGTTCCTGCTACCCGGAGCGGTGGACCCTTGACGGTCCCGAGCCCTACACCGTTCCGCTCCCCGGCAACCAGCCGGAGGAGCCGGGCACGGAGGTGCAGCCACTGGGCGACGGGCGGGTGCTCATCCACCGCCTGGTGGACGGGCGGCACCACTTCGCCCTCCTCTATCCGACCGGCCCCTCCACCGGCGAGCTGCCGCTGGGCGCGGTGGAGTGCCCGGACGAGGGCTCCTCGCTACGGCTGCTGGCGCCGGCGCCGGGGGGTGTGCACGCGTACGCGCTCGCCGTGGGGCCGCGTTCGTCCGCCGTGTGGCTGGTGGCGGGCGGGGCGTTCGGGCCGGAGCGGCTCGCGGTGGTGCCGGGGCGGTGCGCGGGCGGGGTCTGGCTGGACCGGGCCGGGCGGATGCTGGCCCTGGACCGGGAGCTGGGCGGGCGGACCAAGGCGGTCGTGGTCGATCTGGAGCGCGGTGGCGAGGTGTCGCCGCTGCTGCAGATCGCGGCGGACAGCGACGACCGGCTGCTGCTCGCCGACCCCGACAGCGGGCTGATCCTGGTCGGCTCGGACGCGCCCAGCCCCGGGCAGGAACGGTTGGGCTGGGGTGTCCTCGGCAGCACGCTGCCGGTGCGCTTCCCGGAGAGCCTGCGGGTGCCGGAGTGCCCGGACTGCGTGGTGACGCCGTTCGCGGCCCAGCCGGGGCAGGTGCTGGTGCCGGAGAGCTGCGGGGTGGCGCTGCGGATCGACGGTCCGCTCGGCAGCTGGGTGGGGGCCTGGCGGCCGAGAGCGCGCAGGATGTGTCATCTCCCGGCGCCCGAGGGGTGGTTGACGGGCGCCGGGGTGTGGACGCAGGACGGGGTGCTGCGGCTGCCGTACGCCACGGGGGAGGTCCCGTGCGGTGTGGCGGCGGTGGCGGTGCCCTGGGGGGAGACGGGGGAACACGGGGAGACGGGGGAACACGGGGGGCCGGGGGACGCGGGCCCGGGGGATCCGGTTCGGGACGGTACGGCTGCCGGGGCGTCGGGGACGCCCGGGGAGCCGGCGGAACCGGATCCTCCGGGACCGGTCGTGGCCCGGCCGGTGCCCCTCCAACAGGCGCCGCTTGCGCGGCTTGTAACGAACTAGCAGCAGTCGGCGTGCCCGCCTGGATTCGCCCCGTGGTGGGCCGGTTAGACTCGCCGCGCTGTAAGAAAGATCATGTTGACGGGGTGAATTCTTCCGATGAACGACGCCAGCACGTACCAGCAGCTGTCCGCCGAGGACCAGGAGACGGACGGCCACGGCAAGCACCGTGGTCACGTCTCGGCCCAGGACGGCGAGACGGCCCCGAGCGGCCGGCACCGCAAGCCGGAGCCGGTCGAGGCGGCGGCCTGACGGTAGGCAGTAGGCAGGAGGAGGGGCCCACCGGGTGACCGGTGGGCCCCTTTCCCGTTTTTCCCGCCTTTCCGTCTTTCCGTGCCGGGGCCGGGTTCACAGGCGCACGATGACCAGGGCGGTGTCGTCGGTGGCGTCCCCGGGCGGGAGCAGGTCGGCGAGCACGGCGTCGGCGAGGGCCTCGCACGGGGCGGTGCGGTGGCGGACCAGGGAGTCGGCGAGCCGGGCGAGGCCCTTGTCGATGTCCTCGCCGCGGCGTTCGATCAGGCCGTCGGTGTAGAGCACGAGGACGGCGTCCTCACGGAAGGGCGCGACGGCCTGGGTCCGGGGGCCGTGCTGGGGGCGGGCAGCCAGGGGCGGGTCGGTGGCCCGGTCCAGGAACTCGACGGTCCCGTCCGGCTGGAGCAGTGCCGGCGGGAGGTGGCCGGCGCTGCTGTAGGTGATGGTGAAGCTCTCCCAGTCGACGAATGCCGTGGCCACGGTGGTGTTCTCGGCGCCGTCGACGGTGCGGGCGTACTGCCCGAGGACCTCCAGGGCGCGGGCCGGGCCTTCGGGGACGAGGGAGGCGGCGGTGAGGGCGCTGCGCAGTTGCCCCATGACACCGGCCGCGGGCAGACCGTGGCCGACGACGTCGCCGACGGCCACGGCGATGCGGTCGCCGGGCAGGTCGACCAGGTCGTACCAGTCACCGGCCACGTTGAGGGCCTCGGCGGCGGGCCGGTAGCGGACGGCCGCCGGGTGCCGGCCGACCTGGCGCGGGGCGGGCAGCATGGCTTCCTGCAGGGTCAGCGCGACCTCACGGGCGCGGATGAGCTCGGTGACGTCCTCCAGCCGGTGCAGCAGCAGCGTCACCTGCCCGTCGTCTCCGAACACCGGGATGTTGGTCACGTTGAAGTACCGCTCGTGCCACACCCCGGGCCGCTCGGGGTCCTGCGTGTCGAAGCGCTGCAGCGCCACCACACTGCGCTCGCCGGTCTCCGCCGCCCGCCGCAGGGACGCCAGGACCCTGAGCAGGAGGGGCTCGGCGGACACGCTCTCGATGTTGTCCTCGGCCAGGAAGCGCCCGATCATCTGCTCCCGGGGCAGGCCCCGCAGTCGCTCGAACTCCGCGTTGACGTCGGCGAAGATCAGCTGCGGTGTCACCAGCGCCGCGGCCCCGGGAAGGGCCTGGAACACCGCCGCGTAGTCGACCGCCGGTCCAGCCATGATCTTCCTTGCTCACCCCGCCGCTCGCGGTTTTCCCGATACGAGGCCTGTTCCCGATATGAGGTCTTTTCACGATACGAGGTCTCTTCACGATACGAGCAGGTGGTCGTGGCTCGCACCAGGAGAGCGCGGCACTTCCCACGGCGGCCGGCCGGTGTCACCCGCGTTTCAGTCCCAGCACCTCCGCCGCCGCGAACGTCTCCCCCGCCGGCCGCTCCGCGTAGTGCGGGGTGAGGACGGCGTCGAGTTCGGCGTAGTCGAAGGTGTCCTGCTTGCTGTCGAACCTGGCCTGGACGCGGGGTCGTTCCACGATCGCGACCATGCCGCCGTGGACGACGAGCAGCTGGCCGTTGACGCGTTCGGCGGCCGGGGAGGCGAGGTAGCCGACGAGGGGGGCGACGTGCTCGGGGGCGAGGGGGTCGAGGCCCTCGGCGGGCTGTGCGAAGCCGGCGAAGACGTCCTCGGTCATCCGGGTGCGGGCGCGCGGGCAGATCGCGTTGGCGGTGACGCCGTACTTGGCGAGGGCGAGCGCCGTGGAGGTGGTCAGGCCGACGATGCCGCCTTTCGCGGCGGCGTAGTTGGGCTGGCCCGCGGAGCCGGCGAGGAAGGCCTCGGAGGAGGTGTTCACGATCCGGCCGTAGACCTGCGCGCCGCCCGCCGCCTTGGAGCGGTCCCGCCAGTGCGCGGCGGCGAAGTGGGTGGTGTTGAAGTGGCCCTTGAGGTGGACCCTGATCACCGAGTCCCACTCGTCCTCGGTCATGGAGAAGACCATGCGGTCGCGCAGGATGCCGGCGTTGTTGACGAGGATGTCCAGCTTTCCGTAATGGGTTGTCGCGAGGGTGAGAAGGTCTCGCGCCTGCGAGAAGTCGGCGATGTCCCCGGTGTGGGCGACGGCCTGGCCGCCCGCCGCACGGATCTCCTCGGCGACCTGCTCGGCGGGGGCCGCGGAGGCCGCCCCCGAGCCGTCCCGGCCCGGCTGGCCGAAGTCGTTGACGACGACGGCCGCGCCCAGCCGGGCCAGTTCGAGCGCCTCGGCCCGGCCCAGACCCCGGCCGGCCCCCGTGACGACGGCGGTCAGCCCTTCCAGCGGACTCTCCTGCATACGGCGGCCCCTCAGATCTCTATGCAGGTGCGCAGGGCGGTGCCCGTGCGCATCTGGTCCAGGGCCTCGTTGATGTCGGCCAGCGGCACGCGGTGGGTGATCAGGCCCTCCAGGTCGATCCGGCCCGCCCGCCACAGGGTGATCGTCCGCTCGTAGGAGCGGACCACGTCCCCGCCGCCGTACATGGACGGCAGGATCCGCTTCTCGTCGAAGAACAGCTCGAACATGTTGAGCTGGAGGAAGTCGTCCATGGCGCCCGCGCCGACCACCACGAGGGTGCCGCCGCGCCGGGTGTTCTCGTACGCGGTCCGGGCGGTGGCGGACCTGCCGACGACCTCGAAGACGTAGTCGAAGCCCTCGCCGGCGGTGACCTCCTGCTTGGCGCCGGGGAGTTCGTCGGGCGAGACCGCCCTCGTCGCCCCGAACCTGAGCGCCGACTCGCGCCGCGACGCGACCGGGTCGACGGCGACGATCTCGGCCGCGCCCTTGAGCCGCGCCCCCTGGATCGCCGAGATCCCGACACCGCCGCAGCCGATCACGGCGACCGACGAACCGGCCTCCAGGTCGGCCGTGTTGAGGGCCGCACCGAGCCCGGTGGTGACCCCGCAGCCGATCAGCGCCGCGATGTCGAAGGGCACGTCGTCCGGGATCGGCACCGCGCACCCGGCGTCGACCACGACCTCCTCGGCGAAGGTGCCGGTGCCCGCGAAGCCGAAGACATCACCGGTGGGGCGCCTGAAGTTGGGGGTGCCGGCGTTCATGAACCCGGCCAGGCACAGCTCGGTCTGGCCGCGCCGGCAGGCCGGACACGCGCCGCAGGCCGGCAGCCAGCAGACGACCACCCGGTCGCCGGGCTTCACCCGGGTGACACCCTCGCCCACCTCCAAGACCTCGCCCGCGCCCTCGTGGCCCGGCACGAACGGTCCCGGCTGCGGCAGCACCCCGCTCATCGCCGACAGGTCCGAATGGCACAGCCCCGTGGCGCGCACCCGGATCCGCACCCTGCCGGGCCCGAATCCCACCGCCTCGACGTCGTCGAGGACGTCCAGCTTCTCCTGGCCGATCTCGTGCAGTACGGCTGCGCGCATGGTGCGGCTCCCCTCAACTGCTCAGCTGATCAAGAGTGTTCGACTGGTCAAGAGTGTTCGACGATCGTGTCGGCGAGGACGGGTGCGTCCTCCCGCTCCACGGCACCGACGGCGACCCGGATCCGCCCGTCGCCCCGCCACATGCGGATACGGAGGGTCTCCCCCGGGTACACCACCCCGGCGAACCGCGTCGTGTACGACCGCACCCGGCTCACGTCCCCGCCGAGCAGCGTGTCCACGACCGCCTTGAGCGTCATCCCGTAGGTGCACAGCCCGTGCAGGATGGGCCGGTCGAAGCCGGCGAGCTTGGCGAACTCGGGGTCGGCGTGCAGCGGGTTGTAGTCGCCGGAGAGGCGGTACAGCAGGGCCTGGTCCTCGCGGACCGGGCGCTCGACGGTCCGGTCGGGCTCGCCGTCCGGCGGGTCGAGCCGGGTCGAGGGGCCGCGGTCGCCGCCCCAGCCGCCCTCCCCGCGCACGAAGATCTGCGCGTCGTTGGTCCACAGCGGGCCGTCGGCGTCCGCGACCTCGGTGCGCATCACCAGGACGGCCGCCTTGCCCTTGTCGTACACGGCGGCGATGCGGCCCGTGGCGGTGGCGGTGCCGGCGGCCGGGATGGGGCGGTGGATCTCCAGCCGCTGGCCGCCGTGCAGTACCTTGGCGAGGTCGACGTCGATGCCGGGCATGGACAGTCCGCTGATCACCCCGGGCGAGCCGGCGCCCGCGACGGTGGCGAAGCTGGGCAGCACGTGCAGCCGGGTCTCCAGGGTGTAGCGCAGTTCGTCGGGGTCGGTGGCGGGGCGGCCCGCGCCGATGCCGAGGTGGTAGAGCTGGACGTCCCGGCGCTCCCAGTGGATCTCCCCGGACCGGGGTTCGGCGGCGAGGGCCTTGGCGGCGTCGATGGGCATACGGCTCCTGAGGTGTCTCAAGACCTCGGCACGGCCGTCCGCACCGTCGGCCGCACCGAGGTCGTCCACGGGTGCAGATCTAGAACGCGTTCCATTCCAGCGCACCTTGTATAGCCCAGCGCTCCGCACTTGTGAAGGCTCCTGACGTCGTGTCAGATGCGGCTGCGCCGGACCATGACATTTGTCCTGCCCACGGCCGTACATCCGCCTCTGCCGAACCGGCGCCGCCTTTCGTAGGGTCGTACCGCCGGACAGTACGCCCGGACGGGACAGAGCAGATCAGATCCGTACAGGTTGGCGCAGATCGGGGGAAGAGTGACATGGCGTGGCAGCAGCAGGTGAAGTGCCAGGTGGACGGGTGGCGGACGGCGCGCGCCCAGTGGCGGGAGGACATGACCCGCTTCAGGGAGCAGCAGAAGGCCGCCCGGAAGAACGGTGAGACGCCCGAGCACGCGGGACCGCCGCCCTCCGGGTTCGCCCTGCTCCCGTGGCTGCTGATGGGGCTGGGCTCCTTCTCCAACCTGCTCCAGGGCAAGACGGCCAACCCCTGGATCGGCGCGATCGGCCTGCTGGCCTTCAACTCCCTCTACATCTACGTGACCTTCCGCTCCTTCCGCAAAGAGGCCCGGGAGGCCACCTCCTCCCGGGTCGCCCTGCTGCTGATGGGCCTGCTGACCACCGGCCTGGCCCTCGGCTACGGCGGCAACTGGCTGATGTTCTTCCCGCTGCTGGGCCTCGCCACCGGCGCGGCGCTGCGCGGGCCCTGGCTGGGCCGGGCCGGCATCCTGCTGGCCTGCTTCGCGGGCGCGGTCTCCTGGTACCGGGACGGCTCCGACGCCATCACCATCGCCTACGGCACCTTCCTGTCGACGATGATCACCGCCGCGATCCTCTCCCTCTCCGAGGCCGTGCGCGAGCTGCGCGCCGCCCGCGAGGAGCTGGCCCGGCGGGCGGTGGAGAAGGAGCGGCTGCGCTTCTCCCGGGATCTGCACGACCTGCTCGGGCACACCCTCTCGGTGATCGTCGTGAAGTCGGAGGCGGCCCGGCGGGTCGCGCCCCGGGACCTGGACGCGGCGCTGACGCAGATCTCCGACATCGAGTCGGTCGGCCGGCAGGCGCTGACCGAGATCCGCGAGGCGGTCACCGGCTACCGGGAGGGCAGCCTGGCCGCCGATCTCGTCCGGGCCCGCTCGGCCCTGACGGCGGCGGGCGTCGAACCGGTGGTCCGGCAGTCGGGGGCCCCGCTCGCCCCGCAGACCGAGACGCTGCTCGGCTGGGTGGTACGCGAGGCGGTCACCAACGTGGTCCGGCACAGCGGTGCCACGCGCTGCGAGATCGCCGTCGACAGCGCCGCCGGGCGGGCCCGGCTGACGGTCACCGACGACGGCTCGGGCACGGTGGCCGCCGAGCCCTGCCCGGAGGGCGTCGGCGGCACCGGCCTGAAGGGGCTGGCCGAGCGCCTCGCGGCGGCGGGCGGCTCCCTCACGGCCGGCCCGGCGCCGCGCGGCGGCTTCACGGTCACCGCGGAACTTCCGACCGAGGCGCTGGAGTTGCTGGCCCCGGCGGTCGCTACGGCGCCCAGGGCGAGCTGACGGCCCAGCTGACGTCGTCCGTCCAGGACGTGGCGCTGTCCCAGGCGTTGGAACCGCCGTCGCTCGCGATGTAGAGGTTGTAGTTGTAGTGGCGCAGGTATTTCGTCGGGTAGTTGTACGAGGCGAAGGACGTGCCCGTGCCGCTCTTGCCGGTCGTCGGACAGAAGGTGGCGTCCTGCCTGAACGTGGTGGTGCCGTCCATGGGCTGCCGGTAGATCTTGTAGTTGTAGTGGCGCAGGTAGTCGCCGGGGTAGTTCCGGGACTCGAAGGAGACGCAGGAGCTGCTCGCGAGGCCGGGCCGGACGATCCAGGTGGCGTCGTTCTTGTCGAGGGTGGAGCTGCTTGAGGTGATGGCGGACAGCACGCCCGCGTTGTTCTGGTGGCGGACGTAGTCGGTGGTGCAGCAGGACGTGGTGGCCTGAAGGGAGATCTCCGAGGCGGAGTTGAGGCTCCCGGTGGAGCCGGTGGCGCCGCCGTAGCCGACGGAGACGATGTTGGACTGGACGGCGTCGTCGGCGGCGTCGGTCGGGATGCCGGAGGTCATCACGCCCTCGAAGAACGAGCCGATGGAGCCGTTGCTGTTGTCGCCGCCGGTGCCGAGGACGATCGCGCCCTCCTGGTGCATCGGCGAGTAACCGCTGCTGGTGCTGGGCTCACTTCCGGAATAGGTGGTGGTGAGACTGCCCGATTGCGCGTTTCCCCATTTCAGTGCGAAATGGTCCTGCCCGTTGTTCTTCAGCAACGCGGTGACGAACGGTATCGCGCCGGTGCCCGTGTTGGAGGAGTTGGTGCTGTAGCCGAGGTTGGACTCGAACAGCCCGTTCTCCAGGTCCGCCTGGACCCAGGGCCCGGAGCCGTAGCAGGGCGCGAACCAGCACTCGGTGCCGAAGTTGATGGCGTCCATGTGGCCGTTGCCGGTGTCCTTGTTGTTGGTCTCGGCGTTGCCGTAGTCGAAGCAGCAGCTGCCGTTCACATGGGTGCCGGAAGTGACCATGTACATCCCCTCGGCGCCGCCGTTGGTGGCGACCCCCGAGGTGGAGTTGTCCCGGTAGCCCATGCCGGCCGAGATCTCCAGGCCGTAGACCTGGTGCCCGCCGACGGTCACCGGCAGCGCGTCCGCCGGGGCGCCGACGTCGGCCGCGCCGGCCCCGCCCGCACCCTCGACAGTGAGGTCGTTGTGCCTGCTGGACTGGTCGTAGATCTTGGTGATGATGCAGGTCGTACCGGCGCAGAAGGAGTTCTGCGCGGCGGCGTTGGCGTAGCCGCCGGTGGCCAGCAGGCCGATGTCGGCCGTGGCGCTGTCCGAGGCGCGCTGCACCTGGTAGAGGGAGCCGCTGTACGAGGAGTACAGCGCGCGGACCATGCTGTGCGCGGCGACGCACGGGGTGCCGGCGGCGGCGTAGACGTCACAGGGCAGCGAACTCGCGGCGGACGCCTCGGGGGCGCCGGCCCCGACGACGAGGGCGGCGACGGTCACGAACGCGGCGAGCACGGACAGGACGGCTCTGCGGACGCGCGGCGGACAGGAGCGCAGGGCTCGTACAGGCACTGAGAACACGGTGCACCTCTTCTTGGTTCCTCGTAGGGCGGTGCGGGTTCCTGGCGTCCGGTATCCCGAACGGTGTTCGACCAAAATACCGAACCTATTCAGCTGTCGAAATACCGACCATTCGCCGGCCGTTCGGGGAATTGCAGAGGTGATTGTTTGAGCACGGTCAACCGCCGTCAAGACCTGCGGCGCGGAACAATGGCTATTCTTTAATTGCCGGGCCCGAGGCTACGCTTGGGCTGTGTACGAGCCTGCGAACGAGATGCCCCGGGACCACCGGCCCGCCAAGTCCATCCGGGTGCTCCTCGCCGAGGACCAGGGGATGATGCGCGGCGCTCTCGCCTTACTGCTCGGGATGGAGCCGGACATCGAGGTCGTCGCCCAGGTCGGGACGGGCGACGCGATCGTGGACGCCGCGCTCGTCCACCGGCCCGACGTGGCCCTCCTCGACATCGAACTGCCGGGCATGAGCGGCCTGGACGCGGCGGCGGAGCTGCGCGAGCAGGCGCCGGACTGCCGGGTGCTGATCCTCACCACCTTCGGCCGGCCCGGCTATCTGCGCCGGGCGATGGAAGCCGGGGCGGCCGGATTCCTCGTCAAGGACGGGCCGGTCGAGGAGCTGGCCCGGGCGATCCGGCGGGTGCTCACCGGGGAGACCGTGGTGGACCCGGCGCTCGCCACCGCCGCGCTGAGCGCCGGGCCGAACCCGCTCACCGCCCGCGAGTGCGACGTGCTGAAGGCGTCGGTGGACGGCGCGACCGTCGCCGACATCGCGGCGAAGCTGCACCTGTCGGAGTCGACGGTCCGCAACTACCTCTCCGCCGCGATCGGCAAGACCGGCACCCGCAACCGGGCGGAGGCGGTACGGGAGGCCCGGCAGCAGGGATGGCTGTGAGCCACCGGGAGGACCGTCGGGCTACTTGATCACCTCAGCCGTCCCGGGCCGAACCCCCTGGGGCGCCAGGCAGACGAACCAGCTCACCGGGGATCCGGCGGCGGCGGTGGGCCGGGCGAAGTAGCTCGTGCCGTTGTCGAAGGTGCACTCGACCAGCTTGGCGGTGCCGGCGACCATGCCCACCACCAGCCGGTTCGGTCCCTCGCCGTCCTCCTCGGTCAGCGGCACCCCCGCCGACTCCAGGTCATGTCCGGTCAGCTTCTCCCACTTCGTCACCGTGTCGAACATGATCGGCCTCAGGCGGTCGTCGCCGTACCGCAGGGTCACGTAGTGCGACGTCTTGCCGACCAGGTCCGCGAGCCGGGGCTGCGCGCCGTCGGCGATGCCGAACTCCCGCATCGCCTCCAGCTGCTGGGCCGCCTCCGTCCTGTCGTGCGGCGCCGCCCAGACGGAGAGCAGGACCTGCCAGTGCTTGCCGTGGTCGTCACCACTGGCCAGCTCCGAAAACCGGGCCTTCGACGCGTCCCACACCTCGTGCGCCACCTGCGCCCGGTGTTCCCGGGGCAGTCCCGTCACCGCCAGCGTCGCCCCCGCCGACCCCGCCAGCACCGCGACCGCCGTCGCCGCCACCGCCCAGCGCCTGGTCCGGCGCCGTCGGCCGCCGCGCATGACCGCCTGCACCGGGGCTATACCGATCTCGACCTCGTCCGCGGCGTCCGCGAGCAGGAGGGCGATGTCCGACTCCGTCTGTGTCATGCCGTGGTTCTCCCGGTCCGTGCTCATCGGTTGTGCCCTCCCTGCGTCACCATGTCGGCCAGTCCCGGTATGGCACGGAGTTTCGCGATCCCCTTGGCCGCGTTGCTCTTCACCGTGCCGACCGAACAGCCCATCGCCTCCGCCGCCTGGGTCTCCGTCAGGTCCTCCCAGTAGCGCAGCACCACCGCCTCCCGCTGCCGTGGCGGCAGTTCGGCGAGCGCCGTGAGCAGGGTGCTGCGGTCGTCGGCCTGGGCGATCCGGTCCCCCGTGTCCGGGATCTCGCGGACCAGGCCCGAGTCGTCCTTCGGGGCGAGGAACTCCTTGAGTTTCCTTCTGTGCCTGCGCGCGTGCGCGTTGATCATCACGCGCCGCACGTACGCCTCCGGGTCGTCGGCCGAGCCGACCTTCCGCCACGCCACGAAGACCTGTTCGAGCGTCGACTGGACCAGGTCCTCGGCGGCGTGCTGCTCCCCCGTGAGGAGAAATGCCGTACGCATCAGCCGCGGCCAGCGGCCGACCATGAAGCTCTGGAACTCCTCGTTCCGAGCGTCCTTCCGCTCCCCCATGGGCACCTCCTAGATGTAAGAAGGAGTCCGCGAGCCGCCCGGACCGTTGCCCGCCGTCCCGGAATTCTCCGGCCTGCTTCGCGGCGGCCCTCCGGCCTACCGCGCGACGGCCCTCCGGTCTACCGCGCGACGGTCCTGCGGCCTACCGCGCGGCGGCCCCGCGCCGCGGCAGCCACAGCAGCATCAGCACCGCCCCGCCCAGCAGCAGCCCGGTGCCGGTGCGGAAGGCCGCCGCGTACCCGTCCGTCAGGGCGGCCGGCCCGCCGTCCGGGCCCGTCCGGGCCGCCGCGATCGTCGACATCACCGCGAGCCCCAGCGAACCGCCCATCGTCCGCGAGGTGTTGACCAGTCCCGAGAGCAGCCCGGCCTCGGCCGGCGCCGCCCCGGACGTGGCGAGCGCGGCGAGCGGGATCCTTCGCGCAGGGCGCCCCGCCCTTCGGGGCCGGGGTGAATGCGTGCTCCCGCGGAGCGGGACAGGGATGAGTAGCCGCCAGGGCAATTCCTCGTCTCCGCGCACAGACCTGAGGGCGGCCTCGGATGGTCGGTGGTGGCAAGTCGAGGGCTTTGTGGCCGGGGATTCCCTGGGGGCATGGTGTGTGGGTCACTCTCATGGGTGATGTTGATCGAAGACATACGCGGGTGGGGAACGGGGTGGCTAGGTTCACGGCATGTCACGTTTCCGGATGTACCCGACGTCTGCGCAGGCGGAGCAGATGCTGTTGCACTGCGCGCACGCCCGGTACGTGTGGAATCTGGCTGTGGAGCAACATGCGTACTGGAGGCCGGGCCGGGGGTCCGGACCGGGTTTTGCGGAGCAGTGCCGCCAGCTGACCGAAGCGCGTGCCGAGAACCAGTGGCTTGCCGCCGGGAATGCGGACGTGCAGCAGCAGGCCCTGAGGGACTTCGCCAAGGCCAGGAACGCTCGCTTTGCCTCCGGCTTTGGTGAGCCGACCTGGCGCAGGAAGCACGTGCACGAGGGTTTCCGTGTCATCGGTACTGATCGCGTACCCGAGTACAAGCCCGACGGCAGCGCGAAGCTGAACCCGAAGAACGGTAAGCAGGTCATGGGCCGTTCCGTGGTCGTGCAGAAGCTCAACCGGCGGTGGGCGCGGGTGAAGGTGCCCGGCTGTGGCTGGGTGCGTTTCCGTCTCACTCGTGCCGCACTGCCTGCCGCGAAGACGTTCCGGGTCACCTTCCGCAACGGGCAGTGGCATGTGGCTTTCGCCGTCGTTCCCGAGCCGATCGACGCGCCGACGGCCGACGGGGTCATCGGCATCGACCGGGGCGTGACCATCACGGCCGCTCTGTCCGACGGCCGGAAGCTGAACTGCCCGCAGCTCACGGTCAAGGAGCGCGCGCAGATCCGCAAGCACCAGCGGCGCACAGTTCGTGCGCCCAAGGGAAGTGGTGCCAGGGCCACCGAGTACGCGAAGGCCGCCCGGTTGAAGGCACGTGAGGCGAACCGGCGCAAGGACTGGTGCGTGAAGACCAGCACCATGCTCGCTCGCACATACGACGTGATCCGCTTCGAGAAGCTGAACATCAAGAACATGACCCGCTCGGCGAAGGGAACCATCACCGAGCCGGGTAAGAACGTCCGGCAGAAGGCCGGCTGAACCGGGGCATCCTTGCTCAGGGCTGGGGTCTGCTGAGACGGCGCACCGAGCAGAAGGCTCAGCCAAGCCGACTTCGTCTGCGTGTCCTGCGCGTTCACCTGCAATGCCGATGAGAACGCAAGTATCAACGTCGCGGCAGGACAGGGCGGGATCCCCCGCTCCCGGCAATCAGCCGGTGCCGGAGGGGTGACAGCGGCCATCGGCCGTTCGAGCGCCCGTGAACCTCAACCCACCTGGGTTGGAATCCTCCTCTTTTGAGAGGGGGAGGATGTCAAATGCAGAACATCGCCGACAGTGCGGCGGGCATACGGCCCGCTCCTACGGCCTACGCCGCCCGCCGGAACAGCGTCACCACCGCCGCGCCGCCCAGGCCGATGTTGTGCGCGAGCCCCACGCGCGCCCCGGGCACCTGCCGGTCGCCGGCCGTGCCGCGCAACTGCCAGACCAGTTCGGCGGTCTGGGCGAGGCCGGTCGCGCCCAGCGGGTGCCCCTTGGAGATGAGCCCGCCGGAGGGGTTCACCACCCAGCGCCCGCCGTAGGTCGTGGCGCCGGACTCGACGAGCTTGCCCGACTCGCCGACGGCGCACATGCCGAGCGCCTCGTAGGTCAGCAGCTCGTTGACGGAGAAGCAGTCGTGGAGTTCGACGACGTCGACGTCCTCGATGCCGAGTCCGGAGCGGTCGTACACCTGCCGGGCCGCGGCCCGTGACATGGGCTGGCCGACGACGTCGATGCACGAGCCCGACGCGAAGGACTCCTCGGTGTCGGTCGTCATCGCCTGCGCGACGATCTCGACCAGCCCGGTGAGGCCGCGCCGTTCGGCGAACCGCTCGGAGACGACGACGGCCGCCGCCGCGCCGTCGGAGGTGGGCGAGCACTGGAGTTTGGTGAGCGGGCGGTGGACGGTGCGGGCGGCGAGGATGCCGGCGACGTCGTACACGTCCTGGAACTGGGCGTAGGGGTTGTCCGCCGAGTGCCGGTGGTTCTTGGCGGCCACGGCGGCGAGCTGGGCCTCGGTCGTGCCGTACCGCTCCATGTGCTCGCGGGCCGCGTCGCCGAAGATCTGCGCGGTGGGCGGGGTCATCTCGAAGCCGTGCCGGGCGGCCATGACGCCGTAGTGCCGTGCGACGGGGGACGTCGAGAAGTCGCCGCCGTCGGCGCCGCCGCCCAGCGCGCCCCGCTTCATCTTCTCGAAGCCGAGGGCGAGGACGCAGTCGGCCGCTCCGCCCTCGACCAGCTGGCGGGCGAGCATCAGGGCGGTCGCGCCGGTGGCGCAGTTGTTGTTGACGTTGTAGACGGGGACGCCGGTGAGACCCAGCTCATAGGCGGCGCGCTGACCCGCGGTCGAGGGCTGGAAACAGTAGCCGACAGGAACCTGTTCCACGTCGGTGTAGGAGATCCCGGCATCGGCGAGCGCGGAGCCGCCGGCCTCCCGGACCATGTCCCAGTACTGCCAGTCGCGGGTCTCGGGCTTCTCGAACTTGGTCATTCCGACCCCGGCGACATACGCCTTCACAGCAGCCATGACGCGTGAGATTAGAACACGTTCCACTAACAGGCCAGACCCTGACGGCAGATCAGAAACCCATGGGACGGTCAAGGATTCGTTAGCAGCTCGAAGCAACGGAATAGTTGCCTGTGCATACGAGGTTTACCGAGCACTTATCCCGCACGCATGCCGTACGTCCCGTCACTCTCTCGGCCCGGAGGCCCCACCCCATGACGCACACGACCGACCAGCCCGCCCGGGGCGCGAGCGGGGCCGTCGTCCCGGTCCTCGCCTTCGCGGGCATCGTGGTCGCGGTGATGCAGACCCTGCTCGTTCCGGTCATCAAGGACCTCCCGCAGCTGCTGGGCACCGAACCCAGCAACGCCACCTGGGTCCTGACCTCGACGCTGCTGTCCGGCGCCGTGGCCACCCCCATCATGGGCCGCCTCGGCGACCTCTACGGCAAGCGGCGGATGCTGGTCCTCAGCCTCGCCGTGATGGTGGCCGGCGCGCTGGTCAGCGCGCTCACCAACGACCTGCTCACCATGATCGTCGGCCGGACCCTCCAGGGCTTCGCCATGGGCGCGATCCCGCTGGGCATCGGCCTGATGCGCGACATGCTGCCGCGCGAGAAGCTCGGCTCGGCGATGGCGCTGATGAGCTCCTCGATCGGCGTCGGCGGCGGCCTCGCGCTGCCCGCCGCGGCCCTGGTCGCGCAGCACATGGACTGGCACGCCCTGTTCTACGGCGCCGCCGGCCTCGGTGTGCTCTCCATAGCCCTGACCCTCCTCGTCGTGCCGGAATCCCCGATGCGCGCGGAGGGCTCCTTCGACGTGCCCGGCGCGATCGGCCTGTCGGCCGGTCTGGTGCTGCTCCTGCTGCCCATCACCAAGGGCAGCGACTGGGGCCGGTCGTCCGGCACCACGCTGGGCCTGTTCGCCGCCTCGGTGGCCGTCCTCCTCCTCTGGGGCCTCTTCGAGCTGCGCCACTCCGCCCCGCTGGTCGACCTGCGCACCACGGCCCGCCCGGCGGTGCTCTTCACCAACCTCGCCTCGATCATGGTCGGCGTCAGCTTCTACGTCGTCTCGCTGGTCCTGCCGCAGCTGCTCCAGCTCCCGAAGGCCACCGGCTACGGCCTCGGCCAGTCGATGGTCAGCGCCGGTCTGCTGGTCGCCCCGCTGGGCCTGACGATGATGTTCACGGCGCCCGTCTACGCCCGCCTCTCCGCCAAGTACGGCCCCAAGACCACCCTGATCCTCGGCATGCTGATCATCGGCATCGGCTACGGCGCCGGTCTCGGCCTGATGAGCGCGGCCTGGCAGAGCCTGGTCATCGCGGTCGTCCTCGGCGCGGGCATCGGCCTCGCCTACTCCTCCCTCCCTGCCCTCATCGTCGGCGCGGTCCCGGCCTCGGAGACCGGCGCGGCGAACGGCCTCAACACGCTGATGCGGTCCATCGGTACGTCGGTGTCCAGCGCCGTCATCGGCATGGTGCTGGCCAACACCGCGAACCACGTGGGCGGCGTCGCCATCCCGACCATGCACGGCTTCCGCGTCTCGTTCCTGATCGCCACCGGAGCGGTCGCGGTGGGTCTGGTCCTCGCCCTGCTCCTGCCGAAGCGGAGCCGGCCGGCCGAGGTCGCCCAGCACACGCAGCTGCGGGCGAGCAGCGAGGAGGACGCGGTGCTCGCGGGCGCCGAGGAGGTGCTGCGCGGCTTCCGCGGCCGGGTCCTGGACGCGACGGGCGTGCCGGTGGCCCGTGCCAAGGTGACCCTGATCGACCGGCGGGGGCGGCAGGCGGGGGCCACGGTGTCCGGCGAGGACGGCACGTATGCGCTCGCGGTGCCGGCGGAGGGGGCGTACGTGCTGGCCGCGAAGGCGGCGGGCCACGGGCCGCTCGCCTCGTCGGCGACGCACGCCGGGGACGAGCGGGCGGTCGACCTGGACCTGGCGCTGCCGGGGGAGACGGTCAGCGCGTGACACTCCGTGGGGGGGGGCGGCCGAGTACGTTGCGGTCGCCCCCCTTTTGTCATGGGAACCGGGGGATTCGGTGGGACGTGCCGCTGTGTGCCGTCTGGCGTCTGCGGCAGCGTTGTGGCTGGTCGCGCAGTTCCCCGCGCCCCTTACGGGGCGCTCAACCTTCGGGGCGCTCAACCTTCGGGTCGCTCGGCCTTCGGGTCGCTCGGCCTTCGGGGCGCTCGGCCTTCGGGGCGCTCAACCTTCGGGGCGCTCAACCTTCGGGGCGCTCGGCCTTCGGGGCGCTCGGCTTTCGGGGTGGCCGGTCAGGGCGTGGTCGGGCGCCTGCGGGTGGTTGGGTCGGTGAGGGACGGGGGCTGCCAGACGCCGTCGGCTCGGTAGAGGTCGGTGCCGGGGGGCACGATGTCGTCGATGCGGTCCAGCACCGCGTCGTCGAGGACCAGTTCGGCCCCCTTGAGCAGCGCGGTGAGCTGGTCCATGGTGCGCGGGCCGATGATCACCGAGGTGACGGCCGGGTGCACCAGCGGGAAGGCGACGGCCAGCTCCGGCAGGGTGCAGCCGATCTCCTCGGTGAGGGCGACGAGCCGCTCGACGGCCGCGTACTTGGCGGCGTTGCCCGGGAGCCCGGGGTCGAAGCGGTGCGGGGTGAGCTTGGCGCGGCCGGTGCCGAAGTCGACGGTCCGGCCCTCGCGGTGGGCGCCGGAGAGGAATCCGGAGGCGAGCGGCGACCAGGTCAGCACGCCCATGCCCAGGCGCTGCGCGGTGGGCAGCACGGCCCGTTCGATGCCGCGGGCGAGGACCGAGTACGGCGGCTGCTCCGTGCGCATCCGCATCAGCCCGCGCCGCTCCGCCACGTGGTGCGCCTCGACGAGGTCCTCCGCGGGGAAGGTGGAGCAGCCGAACGCCCGGATCTTCCCCGCCGTCACCAGGTCGCCGAGGACGGACAGGGTCTCCTCGATGTCGGTGGTGTGGTCGGGGCGGTGCACCTGGTAGAGGTCGATCCAGTCGGTGTCCAGCCGCCGCAGGCTGTCCTCGACGGCCTTGACGATCCAGCGGCGCGAGTTGCCGCTGCGGTTGCGGCCCTCCCCCAGCGGAAAGTGCACCTTCGTGGCGAGCACCACGTCGTCGCGCCTGCCCTTGAGCGCCTTGCCGACGATCTCCTCGCACTCACCGGCCGAGTACATGTCGGCGGTGTCGACGAAGTTGATGCCGGCGTCGAGCGCCGCGTTGATGACGCGGGCGCCGTCCTCGTGGTCGGGGTTGCCGATGCCTCCGAACATCATCGTGCCGAGGCAGTGGGTGCTGACCTCGATGCCGGTCTTGCCGAGGACGCGGTAGCGCATGTCGGTGCTCCGTCACAGGTGGGGCGGCGGGTTGGCGGCGTCAGTGTAGGTGTTGGAGTGCACTTGAGAGCCAGCCCCTGCGGCCAACCCCGGTGCCGTACAGCCGACTTGACCGCCACACACCCCCTGTCGACCGGCCCGCGAAGCACGTGCGGCAGCATGGAGGTCCGGACAGCGGACACGAGTGCACGAGTGAGAGGACGCCCATGACGGCGGCAGCCCCCAAGCCCGAGATCCTGGCCGCGTTCGAGGCGGCGAAGGGGTTCATGCCCGTCGGCGAGGGGCTCGCGCTGTACACGGCCGCCGTCGAGGCGGGGCGGCTCGGCCTGCCGTTGCTGGAGGTCGGGACGTACTGCGGGCGCTCGACCGTCCTGCTCGCCGACGCGGCCCGCGCGGCCGGGGTCACCGCGGTCACCGTCGACCACCACCGGGGCAGCGAGGAGCAGCAGCCGGGCTGGGACTACCACGACCCGGAGACCGTCGACCCGGAGATCGGCCTGATGGACACGCTGCCCGCCTTCCGGCGCACCCTGCACCGGGCGGGCCTGGAGGACCACGTCGTCGCCGTCGTCGGCCGCTCCCCGCAGGTCGCCGCGTTCTGGAACTCCCCGCTCGGCCTCGTCTTCGTCGACGGCGGCCACACCGACGAGCACGCCACCGCCGACTACGAGGGCTGGGCCCCCCATCTGGCCGAAGGCGGGCTCCTCCTGATCCACGACGTCTTCCCTGACCCGAAGGACGAGTTCACCGGCCAGGCCCCTTACCGCGTCTACCTCCGCGCCCTGGAGTCGGGCGCCTTCACGGAGGTGTCCGCCCACGACTCGCTGCGTGTGCTGCGGCGAACGGGGGCGGGGATCTGAGGACGCGGTTAGAGTCGCAGACGTGTCGTACACAAGCCCGGAATTCGATCCCCCGCAGCAGCGCCGGTTCCGGCGGGCGCCGCTTGCCGTCGGTCTCGCCGCGCTGGTGCCCGGTGCGCTGCTCGGATGGGTGGTGTACGAGGGCGTCGGCAGGTCCGGCGGGAGTTCCGGCGGGTCCGGGCAGGCGGGGGCGGCGACGCCCAAGTCGGCGGGGGCGGTGCCGGGCGACGACGCCAAGGTGCCGGGCGCGAGCGCGAGCCCGAGCGCGGGCCGCCCGCTGCAGGGCAAGGTCGTGGTCATCGACCCGGGGCACAACCCGGGGAACTTCCAGCACACGTCCGAGATCAACCAGCAGGTGAACATCGGGACGAACTGGAAGGAATGCGACACGACGGGGACGTCCACCAACGCCGGCTACACCGAGGCGCGGTTCACGCTCGACGTCGCGGACCGGCTGCGGACCCTGCTGGAGAAGCAGGGCGCCACCGTGAAGCTGACGCACGACGGGGACCAGCCGGCCTGGGGGCCGTGCGTGACGCAGCGCGCGGAGATCGGGAACGCCGCGCACGCCGACGCGGCCATCTCCATCCACGCCGACGGAGCGCCCGAGGGCGACCGCGGCTTCCATGTGATCCTGCCCGCGTCCGTGCACTCGGGCGCCGCGGACACCCGCCCGATCGTCGACTCCTCCCGCACCCTCGGCGAACGCGTCGAGAGCGACTTCGCGAAGGTCACGGGCAGCGCGCCCTCCAACTACGTGGGCAACGGCACCGGTCTCGACGTGCGCCAGGATCTCGGCGGTCTCAATCTGTCAACAGTTCCCAAGGTGTTCATCGAGTGCGGCAACATGCGCGATAGCAAGGACGCGGCACTGCTGACCAGCGGGGCCTGGCGGCAGAAGGCGGCGCAGGGGATGTCTGAGGGAATCGTGAGTTTCCTGCGCGGGTAGGCATCGGCGGGCCCCTCCGGGCGGACACCCTGATCGTTCGGACGATAGGGTCCTTCCTAGGATTCCTACGATCGATTCCTACGATGAGGGGCACACCCCCGCGACGCCTCCTCCGCCGACGAGACGACCCACGAAGGACCTGAAGTGAATATCCGCTCCCTCACTAGAGGCGACGGCGCGGTGATCGGAGCAGCGGTATTGCTGTTCGTCGCGTCGTTCCTCGACACGTTCGACAAGTCCGGCCCGAACGCCTGGGACAACCTCGGCCTGGTGATGAGCATGTACGTCGGCGGCATCGCCGGCGCGGTCCTGATCGTCCTCGCCCGCGCGCTGCCGCAGCCGTTCAAGTTCGTCGGGCTCGACCTGGGCCAGATCGGCGTCGGCCTCACGGTGTTCTCCCTGTGGACCGCGTTCTGGTCGACCATCGACCCGCTGGGCGCGTTCTCCGACGAGCTGGGCGGCGCCGACGTCGGCGCGGGCTCCGGCCTGATCCTCGGCCTGATCGCGACGCTGGTGCTGGCCGCCGCCGCGATCGCCACCCCGCTGGTCCCGGCGCTCCAGGCGGCCCTGGTCCCGGCCCCCAAGCCGCAGGCCCCGCAGCCCTACGGCGCCCAGCCCCCCGGCGGCTACGGCTACCCCGGTGCCGGTGCCCCGCAGCCCGGCCAGCCCTACGGCGCGCAGCCGCAGCCGCAGCCCGGCCAGCCCTTCGGCCAGCAGCAGCCCCCGGCCGCCACGCAGCAGCCGCCGGCCCCCGACTTCTCGCCGTTCTGGTTCGCCGTACCGGTGGCACGGCCGTTGTTCGCGGAGGACGGTTCGACCGCGCCGATCGCCGAACTCGCGCCCGGCACCTGGTACTTGGCGGTCGAGCAGCGCGGTGGCGCGCTGGTGGCGCAGACCCAGGACGGCCGCCGCGGCGTGCTCCAGGACACCTCCGGGATCCAGCGCGGCTGAACGGCCCCGCACGTACGGCCCCTTGCCCTTCCGGGTGAGGGGCCGTTGTCGTACAGTCGCCCGGCAGTCGATCTGACGTGACGTCAGGAGGTGGCCATGCGGCTCGGGTTGGCACTCGGCTACTGGGGGCGCGGGCCCTCCCCCGACCATGTGCCGCTGGCACGGGAGGCGGAGCGGCTCGGATACGACTCGGTGTGGACGGCGGAGTCCTGGGGCTCGGACGCCTTCACCCCGCTCACCTGGATCGCCGCGCAGACGTCGACGATCAAGCTGGGTACGGCCGTCGCCCAGATGGCGGCCCGGTCGCCGACCACCACCGCGATGCACGCGCTGACCCTGGACCATCTGTCCGGGGGCCGGATGCTGCTCGGCCTCGGGCTGTCCGGGCCGCAGGTCGTCGAGGGCTGGTACGGCCGCCCGTTCCCGAGGTCGCCGCTGACCGCGACGCGGGAGTACGTGGACGTCGTACGGCAGGTGCTGCGCCGGGAAGGGCCGGTGGCGGTGGACGGGCGCTTCCACCCGCTCCCGTACCGGGGGCCGGACGCGACCGGCCTCGGCAAGCCGCTGAAGCCGATCACCCACCCGCTCCGCCCCGGCCTGCCGGTCCTGCTCGGCGCGGAGGGGCCGAAGAACGTCGCCCAGACGGTCCGGATCGCCGACGGCTGGCTGCCGCTGTACTGGGCGCCGAGCCGGCCCGAGGTGTACGGCCCGGCGGTCGGCGAGCTGCCCGAGGGGTTCCTGGTCGCGCCGATGGCCCAGGTCAAGGTCTGCGACGACGTGGCCGCCGGGCTGCTGCCCGTGAAGGCCATGCTCGGCTTCTACATCGGCGGGATGGGGCACGCGGCCCGCAACTTCCACGCCGATCTCATGGCCCGCATGGGGTACGCGGAGGAGGCGCGGCGGATCCAGGAGCTGTTCCTGTCGGGGCGGCGGGAGGAGGCGGTGCTGGCGGTGCCGGACGCGTTCGCCGACGAGATCTCGCTGGTCGGCCCGCGCGAACGGATCGCCGAGCGGCTGGAGTTGTGGCGCAAGGGCCCGGTGACCGACCTGCTGGCCCTGGCACCGGACCCGCACACCCTGCGGGTGCTGGCCGAGCTCAACTCCTAGCCGTACGGCTGCCGTTCAGCGGAAGACGGCGAGCGGGTCCAGGGTCAGCTCCCGGGCCTGGCGGTTCCAGCTGCGGACCTTGCCCAGGCAGCGGGCCTGGAACTCGACGCCGTCCGGGTACTCCTCGTCCCGGAACTCCTCGCGGACCCCGGAGACCGCGCAGGCCATCCTGACGTGGGCCGGCTCGTCCGGGGCGGTGCCGTAGCCGGCCCGCAGCACGAGGGTGCGGTCGCCGAGCCTGCGGGCGGTGAAGCGGCCCGTGACCCAGACGAACTCCGGCATCACGTCGCTCAGCGCGACCCGCTCGGCGTGCCGCTCCCGCAGCCGCTCGCCGAGCGCCCGGTTGGGCACGATCCGGTCGGTGAGCAGGTCGGCGTCGACGATCACGTCCTCCTTGCGCATGGTGTCCATGAGCAGCCGTATCACCGTGATCGGGGTGTTCTGCCGGACGTACTTCGTGACGCGTTCCCGGGTGATGTCCTGGGTCGCGCTCCCGTCGCCGAGGCCGAGCCGGCCCTTGAGCCCGAACCCGGTGGTGACGTTGGTGCGGTCGGCGACCTCCTGCTCCAGGGCCGCCGCGAAGCCGCCGCTCTGGAAGAGGTCCATCACCCGCTGCTCGTGCAGGTAGAAGCACATGCCGTGGACGGTCCGCCCGCCGCCACGGCCGCGCCGCCGGCGGACGAACGCCGTCCCGCCGCACCCGGCGAGGACCGCCCAGCCCAGGACCGTCAGCACCCACAGGAGGGCCCACGGCCATCCCCACACGCCCCACCACTCGCGGTCAACGGCAGCCACGGATCTCCTTGAACGCCTCGGAGAGGGAGGAGAGCCCGGCGTCGACCATACGGCCCCCGGTGGCGGTTGCGGCCCGCTCCAGGGCGCCGGTGTCGGCCTCTCCGAACGGGACGGTGAACGTCGGCACCGCCTCCGCCGGGGCGCCGAGCGTGTCGTACCGGCGCCTGAACTCCGCATAGGACAGGCCGGAGTTGCTCTCGCCGTCGGTCATCAGGACGATCGCCACCGGCCGTTCGGGCCGTGCCCGCACCGCGTCGGCGGCGATCCGGTAGCCGCGGTCCAGCGCCGACCACACGGCGGTGGCGTCGTCGAAGCCGCCGTCGGCGACCACCCGGCCGAGGGCGCGCAGATCGGCGTCGCCGCGGACGGTCACCGTACGCTCCTGGAGGACCCGGCCGCCGAAGCGGACCACGGTGAGCCGCTCCCCCCGGTAGAAGCGGGTGAACTTGCCGCCCGCGGACCGGTCGGCACCGCTCAGCCCCGCGAACGCGGCGCGCAGTGCGGCGATCCGCCCGCCGCGCATCGAGGTGGAGAAGTCCAGCAGGAACACCACCTGGTCGGCGGTCCGGTCGGCGGGATCGCCGTAGTCGTCGACCAGTTGCTCGACGACGGCGAGACGGTCAGGGAAGGACAGGGCGTTGCCGACGGAGGTGCGCAGCGCGGGTGCCGGGGTGACGTCCGGGTTCACCGGCCGCCGGTAGGTCGTCTCCATCAGCCTGCGCTGGGCGTCGGCGCCGAGCAGCCAGTCCACCACCTTGCGGTACGCGTCGCGTTGTGCCGGGTGGAGGAGGAGCAGCGGGAAGTCGGAGAGCACCATGCCGTCGTCGGGGTGGACGATCTCCAGGGGCCGGCGCAGCTTCCGGGTGGCGTTCAGGGAGAGCAGTTCGGACTCGTGGGCGATGAGGGCGTTGGCCCGGTCCTGGTGGGCCGGGTAGCCGGCCAGCAGGTCGCGGGAGCTGGCGCCGGTCAGGGTCTGGCCGGAGCGGAAGCCCCGCAGCCGGTCGCAGGAGACGTCCTGGGCGCGCAGCGCGCCGCCGGTGCCGGCCGCCGCCGTGGCCACGCCGACCAGCGCGGCCCGTCCGGTGTCGCTGCGCCGTGGGTCGGCCATCCCGAACCGCACGACGCCCCGGGCTGCCGCGTCCGCGATGTCCGCCCAGCTCAGCCGTCCCCCGGGCACCCCCTCGCGGAGCCGTTCGGCGACCGAGGGGGCGAGCCCGACCACGACGGGTGAGCGCATGATCGGCGCCGACTCGGGCCGCGCCGTGTTCTTCCCGGACGCCTGCAGCCCCAGCAGGAACGAGCGGTCCGAGACCGGCCAGGCGAGGTCGTACGAGGATGTCCCGGCGGTGTCCGGCTGCCCGGTCAGGTCGGCGGCGGCCTGGTACGTCATGTCGAGGCGGACCCCGGTGTCCTCGGCCAGATCGTCCAGCAGCGGTGCCACGTCGGCGAGTTCGGGGCCGGCGAGGACGCGCAGGGTGACCGGGCGGGCGTCGTGTCCGCCGCACGCGGTGGTGAGGGCGGCGGGCAGCAGCAGGGCGAGGGCCAGGCAGGCGGTGCGAACCGCCCGTGCGTGCCGGCTCACCGCCCGTCCCCGGCCGGCGGCGGGCAGTTGCCCACGTAGGTGATGATGTCCTCCAGGACGTCCAGGGCGGGCTCGTACACCTTGGTCCGGTCGGTGTTCTGCCGGGGCACCTGGATGCCGTGGTCGCGCAGGTAGGCGTTGAGCCGCTCGCTGGTGCCGTCCTCGCCGCTGAACCGCACCCGGAAGCCGAGCTCCACCGCGCGCTCGCGCAGTTCGGGGTCGTTCTGCATCAGGTCGACGAGCCGGTCGCCCCGCGGGCTCAGGGAGATCAGCTGGGGTTCGGTGAGGGCGTAGGGGGTGGGGTAGAGCAGGACGCGGCCGGTGTCCTGGCGGTGGTGCCTGTCGTGGTACTCGATCTGGTGGGCCAGGTACTGGTGCTCGTAGATCACCGAGACGGGTGCGATGCTCTCGCCCAGGTCGGAGAAGTAGCTGTCGGCCTGTTCGTCGGCCCACATGCCCTGGAGGTCGATCAGGGGCCGGACCTTCTCGGCGAGCCTGCGCACGGCGGCGGAGGCGGCCTCGGGGTCGTCGGAGTGCGTGGTGCCGGGGGTGGTGTTCCCGCCCGCGACGAAGGCCAGGATGCTCAGGTAGGTGCCGGCCGAGTTGGACTCGCAGACGCTGGAGGTGCGCACCAGCACCCGGCCGCTGTTGCTGCGCCCGCTGACCTCGCGGTAGCCGATCCCGTTCCAGGTGTCCGCGGTACGGCCGGAGCCGTCCCCGCTGTTCTGCGGGTCGTCCCTGCCGTCGAGCAGGCCCGTGAAGCGGCGCATGTCGAGGTCGTAGTAGAGGGTGCGGTCCGCGTCCGAGCCGGGCTGGGGGCGGGCCACCCCGGCCTTGACCAGGGTCTCGGCGTAGTCCCGGAAGGTCGCGAGGACCAGCGGGGTGACGAAGGGGCGCGCGGACTTCGCGGACATCCCCTGCTGCCGGTCGATGATCATCTTCGCGGCGGGCTGGCCGGACGGGAAGACGACGTCCATGCCCTTGAGGGACTGGGTGGCGATGCCCCGGGAGCCGAGGCGGTGGATGTCCACCCGGATGCCGTGCCTGAGCAGCAGCCGCTGGACCTCGCGGTCCTTGAAGAAGTCGGACTTGGAGGCCATCTTGGCCTCGATGGTGACGACGCTCCGGTAGGGCCGGGGCACGTCGGCGGGCAGCAGCAGGGAGAGCGGGCCGGCCAGGGCCAGCGGCAGGGCGAGCAGAACACGGCGGGGGAAGCGGCGCCGGGGTCTTCGGCCTATGCCGAGCCGGGGCTCGTCGGCGGTGACGGGTCTGGAGTCGGACACCTGCGCTCCTGCCTCTCCGGGGGCAGGATCATCGGGTACCGCCTCGAACGGCCCCCGCCGGAAGCGTCAACTCCGGCCGAACACGGGGCGAACGGCTCACCGGCGCCTTCCATCCGCAACTCTGCTTGCTAGTGGGTGAGTTGAGATGCCTTGGGCACCTGGTTGGTGACCGGGGCGCCGGCGCTCTTGCCCGCGTCCTTCACGCTGTTGATGACGTCGTTGAACGAACTCGCCGCGTTCGTGTCGCCCTTGCGGAGCTTGGCCGGCAGGTCCTTCAGGCCGTCGATCGCGGCGGTGAGCGGTGCGATCGCCTTGGAGAGCAGGGGATCGCCCTGGGCGTTGCGCTGGGCGGCCTTGAGCCGGTTGTAGGCGAAGGTGCCGGCCAGGCCGGCCTTGACGAGGGCGAAGGTGCGGCCGTGGGAGCCCTTCTTGAACTTGCCGGCCTTCCACGGCTTCACGATCCACTGGTAGGTCGCGCCTGCGGCCAGACCCGCGTTGGCGACGAACCGCGTCTTGGCGAGCTTCTGTCTCTGCGCGGACGTACTCGGACTGGGCGTGTCGGCCACCGGGGCCACCGCTATGCCGGTGTCGACGGCCTTGCTCCGGGCGCTGCCGGCGCAGGCGGTGACGCCGGCGACCAGGGCGCAGCAGAGGGTGAGTGTGACGACGAGGCGCCGTATCGGTACGGGCACGGGGTCCTCCCGTGTGTCTCGGTGTCCTCCCCGAGCGGGTTGCTTCCTCCGGCAGCCTCACCCAGATGGCGGCACCTCGCCACTCGGGGAGGACGCGGTTCAGGTTTCAAGGACCGTTCAGCGGCAAGCCGCAGGGTATGTCCTCTGAACGCGGTGCCAATCAGGCCGGTAGGGTCGTCGCGCTCGTCGCCGACGTCATGGCCCTCATCCTGGGCCTCTGGATCCTGATGTACCTGTTGGACGCGAACCGGGCGAACAGCCTGGTCCAGTTCGTCCACGACGCGGCCGACTGGCTGGCCGGCTGGTCCCACGACCTGTTCACCTTCGACAAGGCATGGGCGCGAGTCGTGGCCGGCTACGGCCTGGCCGCGGTGGTCTACCTGTTCATAGGCCACGCGATCGCCAACCGCATGCACCGCCACTGAAGCGCCCCCGAAGGGGCGCGGGGAACTGCGCGAGCAACCACGACGGACCCGCACCCGCCGTAGCACGGAACCCCCCGCCCCGCTAGGCGCAGCAGTCCACCTCAAGCCCGGACGGAAGCTCCCCGCCCCCGAAAACGGCGCACGTCGCGTCGTGCCCCCCGAGCGCGGCGACCGCCAGCAGCAACGACCCCGCCGTCCACGTCGTCAGCTCCCGCGGCCACACCGCGTCGTCCTCGAAGACGTACCCGGTCCAGTACAGCCCCGACTCGGCGTCCCGCAGATGCTGGATGGACTGGAGAACCTCCAGCGCCCGGTCGGACTCCCCCACCGCCCACAGCGCCAGCGCCAGCTCCGCCGACTCCCCGCCCGTCACCCACGGGTTGGGGACGACGCACCGCACCCCGAACCCGGGCACGACGAACCGCTCCCAGTCCTTCTCGATCCGCGCCGCGGCCTCCGCCCCGGTCAGCGCCCCGCCGAGGACCGGGTAGTACCAGTCCATCGAGTACCGGTCCTTGTCCAGGAACCGCTCCGGGTGGAGCCGTATCGCGTGCCGCAGCGCGCCGACCGCCAACTCCCAGTCCGGCTGCGGCTCCTCCCGCTGCTCGGCGATGGCGAGCGCGCAGCGCAGCGCGTGGTGGATCGACGAACTCCCGGTCAGCAGCGCCTCGTCGGTGGGCGAGCCGTCGTCCTCGCGGCGCCAGCCGATCTCGCCGCCCGGCTGCTGAAGCCGCAGCACCCACTCGACGGCCGCGTAGACGGCGGGCCACATCCGGTCGAGGAACGTGTCGTCGCCGGTGGACAGGTAGTGGTGCCAGACGCCCACGGCGATGTACGCGACGAAGTTGGACTCGCGGGCGCGGTCGGTGACGTCGTCGTGCGCGCCGTCGGCGTAGGCCGCGTACCAGGAGCCGTCCTCGTTCTGGTGCCGGGCCAGCCAGCGGTACGCCCGCTCGGCGGCGGCGTGCTCCCCGGCCGCGTCCAGCGCCATCGCGGCCTCGGTGTGGTCCCAGGGGTCGAGGTGGTGCCCCCGGAACCACGGGATCGCGCCGTCCTCCCGCTGCACGGCGAGGATGCCGCGGACGGTCGCGGCGGCCTGCTCGGCGGTGAGGACCCCGGGCAGGACGAGGTGTTCTGTCCGGGGGGTGGTCACTTGGCGGCCACCCCGGCATCGGCCTTGTCGGCGACCGCCGGCAGGTGCGGCTTGGTCGCGTACACGACGAAGCTCTTGCCCAGCACCGGGTTCAGCGCCTGCTCGGCGATGCGTGTGGCCAGTGGCTTCTTCATGATGTCCCAGACCAGCAGCTTGTGGTACGCCCGCACCGGCAGCGCCTTGTCGTTGTCGACGCCGAACGCGCACTTCAGCCACCAGTACGGCGAGTGCAGCGCGTGCGCGTGGTGGCTGCCGTAGGGCCGCAGCCCGGCTTCCCTGATCTTCCCGACCAGCTCGTCGGCCTTGTAGATGCGAATGTGGCCGCCCTCGACCTCGTGGTACGCGTCGGAGAGCGTCCAGCAGACCTTCTCGGGGCCGTAGCGGGGCACGGTGACGGCGATCCGGCCGCCGGGCCTGAGGACCCGCACCATCTCGGCGAGCACGCCCTTGTCGTCGGGGATGTGCTCCATCACCTCGGAGATGATGACGACGTCGAAGGACTCGTCGGGGAACGGCAGGGCCAGGGCGTCGCCCTCCATGGCGGTGGCGGTGGCGCCCGCGGGGGCCTCGCCGGCCTCCTTCATCGCCGCGAACCACTTGGCGACCTCGCGGATTTCCTCGGCGTTCTGGTCGAGGGCCACGACCTGCGCGCCGCGCCGGTAGCACTCGAAGGCGTGCCGGCCCGCCCCGCAGCCGAGGTCCAGGACGCGGTCGCCCGGCGCGAGCGGGAACCGGGAGAAGTCGACGGTCAGCACGTGGCCCTGCTTTCACTCTCGTGACGAACACCAGCTGAGGCCGCTGAGCGGCCGGGACTGCGGGGCGCGGAGGGGGTGGCGGACCCGGCCTCGGAGCGGCCGGAGGCGGCGCCGGTGCCGGTCCCTGCGCGGGCGATCGCCTCGCGGTAGCGGGCCACCGTGCCCTCCGCGGCGCGTGCCCAGGTGTAGTGCCGCAGCACCCGCTCACGGCCCGCCCGGCCGAGCCGCAGCCGCAGCTCCGGGTCGCCGAGGAGCCGGCTCAGCCCGGCCGCCAGCGCGCCCGCGTCGCCCGGCGGTACCGCGAGGCAGGTCTCCCCGTCGCGTCCGGCGACCTCGGGGATCGCGCCGCCGGTGGTGGCGACCAGCGGGGTGCCGGTCGCCATGGCCTCGGCGGCGGGCAGCGAGAAGCCCTCGTAGAGCGACGGCACGCAGGCGACCTCGGCCGAGCGGACCAGGTCGACGAGTTCGGCGTCGGAGATGCCCTTCACGAACTCCACGGCGCCGTCGAGGCCGTAACGTTCCATCGCCTGCGCGACGGGGCCCTCGGTGGGCCGCTTGCCGACGACGACGAGGTGGGCGGCGGGGTGCTCGGTCCGTACCTTGGCGAGGGCCTCGACGAGGTAGACGAGCCCCTTGAGCGGGACGTCCGCGCTGGAGGTGGTGACGATCCGGCCGGGCACCTGCGGGACGGCGGGATTCGGCGCGAAGAGGTCGGTGTCGGCGCCGATGTGGACGACGTGGATGCGGTCCTCGCGTACGCCGAGGTGGTCGACGATCTCCTGGCGGGAGGTGCCGGAGACGGTGAGCACGGAGGGCAGCCGGCGGGCGACCCGCTTCTGCATCCGGGTGAAGGCGTACCAGCGCCGTACGGAGTACCGCCGCTTCCAGCCCTCGGCGGCGTCCAGCTCCAACTGCCGGTCGACGGTGATGGGGTGGTGGATGGTGGTGACCAGGGGGGCGCCGATGTCCCCCAACAGGCCGTACCCCAGGGTCTGGTTGTCGTGGACGACGTCGAACTCCCCGGCGCGGGCGCGCAGATGGCGGCGGGCGCGCAGGGAGAAGGTCAGCGGTTCGGGGAAGCCGCCGGTCCACATGGTCGCCACTTCGAGGGCGTCGACCCAGTCCCGGTACTCGTCCCGCTTCGGCGTCCGGAACGGGTCCGGGGAGCGGTACAGGTCGAGGCTGGGCAGCTCGGTGAGGGTGAGGCCCGGGTATCCCGCGTCGAGGACGGGGTACGGCTGCGAGCCGATCACCTCGACCCGGTGCCCGAGCCGGGCCAGCTCGCGCGACAGGTGCCGTACATAGACACCCTGGCCGCCGCAGAACGGGTTCCCTTTATAGGTGAGGAGCGCGATGTCGAGCGGTCGCTCGCCGTCGGCGGCGGGTTCCTCGTCGGCACCCGCCCGACTGGCCTCAGCGGTCACTCCGGGCCCCCTTCTCCCTGCAGTTTCCCGTGAGATTACGCCGGGACGCTAATCTAGAACAAGTTTCAGACTTGATCGTTCAAGAGGCTCTGAATCTACCGGCAGGTAGGGGCGGAGTGAGCAGTGGATCGGGTGATTCGCGCCACGGCGGGAACCCCTGCCATGCTGTCTGATCACTCGCCCTGAGCACTGCCCTCACCGACTGTCACGGACGGGACCCATGCCTGCGGAAGCCAAGGTGGACATCGGCGCCAGATCGGCCGCCCCGCCGCTCACCGAGCGGCAGGAGGCCCGGCGCCGCCGGATCCTGCACGCGAGCGCCCAGCTGGCCAGCCGGGGCGGTTTCGACGCGGTGCAGATGCGGGAGGTGGCCGAGTCCTCCCAGGTGGCCCTGGGCACGCTCTACCGCTACTTTCCGTCCAAGGTGCATCTGCTGGTCGCGACCATGCAGGACCAGCTGGAACACATGCACGGCACGCTGCGCAAGAAGCCGCCGGCGGGCGAGACGGCGTCCGAGCGGGTCGCCGAGACCCTGATGCGGGCCTTCCGCGCGCTCCAGCGCGAGCCGCACCTGGCCGACGCGATGGTCCGCGCCCTCACCTTCGCCGACCGCAGCGTCTCCCCCGAGGTGGACCAGGTCTCCCGGCAGACGACGGCGATCATCCTGGACGCGATGGGCCTGACCGACCCCACCCCGGCCCAGCTGTCCGCCGTCCGGGTGATCGAGCACACCTGGCACTCGGCGCTGATCACCTGGCTGTCGGGCCGCGCCTCCATCGCCCAGGTGAAGATCGACATCGAGACGGTGTGCCGCCTGATCGACCTGACGGAGCCGGCGGGGAGGCCCGGGGCGCCGTAGGGCATGCGAAGACCTACGAGACGGGTTCCCTTCGCCGGCATGGTCCGGATCAGGTGTTGGGGGTCGCCGTCCGGCCCTACTGCTGCCTTCCGGCCTCTCAGCCCGACCGTCGACGTCGGCACCGGCGGATGCTTCTGCATCTGCGTCACGCCTGAGTCGGCTACTCCGCTCGGACTCCCTCACTCGCCTCGTAGGCTGCTTCCAGGATAGAACGCACAGAGCAAATGAGAACCCCCCATGGGGGATTTTTTGGACTTTTCGTGACACTGCCGACACAACCGCTACGGCCGACACGAGCGATACAACCGAGACGGCCGCCCCGCGGCGCGAAAACCGTCTGGCGGGGCGGCCCCGCCCGAACGCAGAATCACCCCCATGGCACTCATCCACCACACCACCCTCAGCCCCACCAAGGTCGAACTCCTCACCGCCTGGCTCCCCACCCGCCCCTGGTACCACGGCCCCGCCGCGCCGGAGTTGGCCAAGGCCGGCGGATTCCGGCTCGACGACCCGGCGGGCGAGGTCGGGATCGAGTTCATGATCGTCACCGCGGGCGCGGCGGACCCGGAGGCGTACCTCGTACCGCTCACCTATCGCGGCGCCCCGCTGCCCGGCGCCGACCACGCGCTGGTCGGCACCATGGAGCACGGGGTCCTCGGCACCCGCTGGGCCTACGACGGCTGCCACGACCCGGTCCTGACCGCCGGGCTGCTCGCCCTGATCGAGGGCCGCGCCGAGGCCCAGGCACAGAGCGTCACCGACACCCCGGACCGCGAGGTCGCCCGGTCCTACGCCGGCGCGGGTCCCGTGCCCGGCCTCGGTGGCCCCGTCGACACCGACGGGGCCACCGAGTTCGCCGTACCGGACGGCGGCCCGGTGCTACGGCTGCGGCGCGTGCTGACCGCCGGTTCGACGGCACCCGACGGCGCGGTCGGCGAGGTCACGGGCGCCTGGCAGCAGCCGGACGGCACCCGCGCCCGCGGCCTGTTCGCCACCCTGGAAAGCCGTTAGTCCTCCGGCGGGAACACCGGTTCCCCACTGCCCAGCAGGGTGATGGTGATGGCCTCCACCGGGCAGTTCTCCGCCGCGTCGAGGACCCTTCCGTTGGCGTCGGTCTCCGGATCCACGGGGTGGGACTGCATCGCGGAGTCGAGGCGGAAGGCCCCGGTGGCGCGGTGGACGCACTGGGCCGAGCCGATGCAGAGCGAACGGTCGACCTCGACGTGCCAGCGGTCGCCCATGCGGCCCGTCACCCCTCCCAGCCGGCCGGCAGGTGGATCATCTTGTGTTCGAGGAACTCGCTGTACCCCTCAGGTCCGAACTCCCGCCCCAGACCGGAGTTCTTGTAGCCGCCGAAGGGGCCCAGCATGTCCAGGCTGAAGGTGTTGACGGAGTAGGTCCCGGTACGGACCCGGCGCGCGACCTCGATGCCGTGCGCCACGTCCGCCGTCCAGACGCTGCCGCTGAGCCCGTAGTCCGAGTCGTTCGCGATCTTCAGTGCCTCGGACTCGTCGCCGTACGGGAGGAGGCAGATCACCGGCCCGAAGATCTCCTCCCGCGCGATGCGCATGGAGTTGTCGACGTCGCCGAAGAGGGTGGGCTCGACGTACCAGCCCTTCTCCAGCCCGGCGGGCCGGCCGCCGCCCGTGAGGATCTTCGCGCCCTCCTCCTGCCCGATGCGGATGTAGTCCAGGTTCCGCTGCTGCTGACGGCGCGCGACCAGCGGGCCCACCTGGGTGGCGGGGTCCAGCGGGTCGCCGACCTTCAGGGCGCCGGCCGCGGTCGCGAAGGCGTCGGCGAACTCGTCGTAGCGCGAGCGCGGGACGAGGATGCGGGTCTGGGCCACGCACGCCTGGCCGTTGTTCATCCAGGCCGCCGGGACGATGCCGGCGACGGCGGTGGCCACGTCCGCGTCCGGCAGCACGACGGCCGCCGACTTGCCGCCGAGTTCCAGGGTCACCCGGGTGAGGTTCTTCGCGGCGACCTCCATCACGCGCTTGCCGGCCGCGACGGACCCGGTGAAGGAGACCTTGTCGATGCCGGGGTGCGCGACCAGGTACTCGCTCACCTCGCGGTCCGCCGGGAGGATCGACAGCACGCCGTCGGGCAGCCCGGCCTCCTTCGTGATCTCGCCGAGGATGTAGGCGTCCAGCGGCGACTCCGGGGACGGCTTGAGCACCACCGTGCAGCCGGTGAGCAGCGCGGGGGCGAGCTTGGCGGCGGCCACGAACTGGGGCACGTTCCACGGCACCACGGCCGCCACCACCCCGACCGGCTCCCGCCGCACCAGGATCTTCCCCAGCACGCCGTCGCGCGTCTCCTCGTACGTGAAGTCGCGCGCGACCCTGATCGCCGCGTCCCACACCATCATCGCGCCCAGCGCCTGCGCGAGGACGCTCCAGGAGTACGGCGAACCGTTCTCGGAGGAGATCACCCGGGCGATCTCCTCGTGCCGCACGGCGATCGCGTCCTTGATCCGGGTGACGACCTCGATCCGCTCGTCGAGCGTCATCCGCGGCCAGGGCCCCTCGTCGAACGCCCGCCGCGCCACCGCCACCGCCCGGTCCACGTCCGCCCGCGAGGCATGCGGCACCCGCCCGAAGACCTCCTCGGTGTGCGGGGAGACCACCTCGATGACGTCCTTGCCCAGAGGATCGGTCAACTCCCCGCCGATGAACAGCTGTCCGTGTTCCAGGAACTCGGTCATGGCGCCCCGCCACCCTTCCTGACGATGTTTCAGAACTGATACCAGTTCTAGTTGAACTAAGCCAGGCATGGGAGCAAATAGGCCCCCACCAGCGGCTTTGCCGCTGATGGGGTGTGCCGTCAAGCCGCGTGGGCCGTCTGTGGGCCGTCATCGCCTCCCTGGGCCGCTCGGTACATGCCGTCGACGCCCCGCCGGGTGCGGCTCTCACTGCTCGGCATGAGGTGCGTGTAGACCCTCAGCGTGAACCCCGGGTCGGTGTGCCCCAGGTACCGGCTGAGTGCCTTGATGTTCTCGCCGGCGTCGAGCAGTACGGACGCGTAGAAGTGCCTGAGCGCGTGCATGCCGTCCTCGCGGGACTCTGCGATCCGCTCCCCCGGTTTGGGTTGCGGGATCACTCCAGCGGTCACGAGAGCAGGCTTCCAGGCATGCACGTTGAAGTTGCTGCGCAAGACGGCGCCGCCGTCGGGAGCGGTGAACAGAAGCTTCTTCGTCACGGGAGCGCCGCCGGGGATCAGCCAGGGCAACGTCACATCCACGGGCGGGCATTGCTTCATGTGCGCCGCGAACGTCTCCCCGACCGTTTCGGGCAGCGGCACGTCTCGCACCTTTCCGCGCTTCGGGGGTGCGAATACGGGGTGCCCATTGATGAGCTTCACCTGGTAGGCGACGTGCAACCACCCTCTGAGGAAACTGATTTCATCGACGGGAAGGCCGAAGATCTCGCCTTGTCTCAGTCCGCAACCGCTGCCCGCGTCCACCATGGCGCGGTACGGCTCGGGGAGCGCCGCGCGCACAGCGAACACGCGCTCAGACGTCCACGGCCGCACCCGGCTGGGCACCACGGCCGGCAGCCTGACCGAGACCGCTCGACACGGGTTCTTGCCCATGAGTCCGTCGTCCACGGCGGCCGTGAACACGGTCGACACGTTCGAGATGATGACCCGCCGATAGGACGCGGCAAGTCCCTTCTCCTGCAACTCGCGGAACCACGCGCGGATGTGCTCCGGCTGGAAGGAGCCGAGAGGGCGAGAACCGATGTGCGGATACGCGTGGAGCCTGAGTCGGTATTCCGCACCTGACTGAGTGGCGACGTCTGTGGTCTGTGCTGCTACCCACCGCTCGGCGTACTGCTGGAAGGTGGTCCTGCTGGCTTTCGGGTCGATGTACTGACCGCGCTCCATGTCGGACTCGATGTGAGACAGCCACTTCTCGGCAAGGCGCTTCTTCCCATCGGGAAAGCTCTTGGACTTCTCGGTGCCGTCAGGGCCGACGTACCGGGCCCGGTAGCGCATGCCCGTGCCGTAGCGGTCGGTCTTGGCCTTGATTTCGTTGCCGTTGTCGTCGGTCTCGGTCTTGAACCAGCGGTCTTGGATGTAGCCAGCCATTCGGGGCGTGGTCCCTTTCTGGGCATGGGTCGGGGAGGGCCGCGGCGCGGCCCTCCCCAGGGAGTTCGGTGATGTGCTGCTCGGCTGCTCTAGGCAGCGTCGCTGTCGTGGTTCTTGCGGCTAGTGACGTAGGCCCGTACGTCGGCCGGGTCGTAGCGGAGGTGCTTACCTATGCGGAATCCGGGTGGTCCGGTGCGCTTCCTGCGCCACTGGTAGACGGTTTCGAGTGGCACGCCGAAGATGTCGGCGATGTCGTCGGGGGTGAGGTAGCGGTCCGGGAGTCCGCCGCGAAGGGTGGCGCGGGGGTCGTCTCGGACGGAGGCGGGCGCGCTCACTGAGTCCTCCGGGAGTTGGAAATACATTGCTCTGAGTCGCGACTCATCGGCACTCAGCGGCTCTCAGGGAGGTTCTGAGACGCGATGAGTCGCGACTCAGGCAAATGTGGTTCGGACTTGTTCAGGGTGATCCCGGTGTACGTGACCACCTGCCGGCCGTACTCGTCGCGCGGGCGGGAGCGGCTGAGCTGGGGGACCACGGACAGGAGGTTGCGGCCGAACACCTGCTTCGTGCCGGGGCGTACGCCGTTGTCCTCGGCCCACTCGCGCCAGACGTTCCAGAGGGCGTCCACGGGCACGCTGCACGTCGGTCCGGTGGTGCAGCGTTCGCGGATGAACGCGCTGGTGGGCGACGAGGTGTCCTGCATGGTGGTGATGGCTTCGCGGCTGGATTTCGGTTCGGTGATCCGACCGGTGGCTTCCAGGCGGGCGAGTCCTTCCAGGGCCCAGTTGAGGATGCCGGGCATTTCGGCGGCGAGTTTGTCGGTGAGGGTGGTGTCTTCCTTGCCGAGCCAGGACACCGTCATGCTCAGGACGACGAACCGGCGGGCGATGACGCCGGAGGAGTCGCCGAAGTGCGGGAGTTCGTTGGACAGGAGCATCAGCCGGGTGGGCAGCCTTCCCGTCCATGCCTCGCGGTACTTGCGGTCGATGTCGATGGTGTCCTCACCGGAGATCGTCAGCAGCCGTTCTACGACCTGGCTGTTGTCGTTGCCGGACAGGCGGGCATCCGAGATGACCGCGAGGGGTTTGCCGATCAGGGTGGCCAGACCGAAGTTCGTGCCGAGTCCGGCGAGGGTCGGTCCGGCGAGGTTCTCCTTGCCGACCAGCTCTTTGAGGACGCGGGCGATGGTGCCTTTGCCTGAGCGGGACGGGCCGACCATGAGCAGGATCTTCTGTTGGTCGGTGCGGCCTGAGAGGACGTAGCCGAACCACTCCTGAACGGCGGCGATGGCGTCGGGGGCGTCGGGCCAGATCTGTGCGAGGAAGCGTTCCCAGTTGGGGGCGGTCGCGGTGGGGTCGTAGGCGAAGGGGACGGAGACGAGGTTGAAGAAGTGCGGGCCGTGCGGGAGCAGGGCGCGGTCACGGATGCGGAGCAGGCCGTTGTCACACGCGACGATCGGCCCCCAGTCCTTGGCGGTCGCGTCGTCGGTGTCGAGCCAGGCCGGGGCGTCGGTGTCGGTGGGCAGCAGGGTGATGGCTCCCAGGGCGTCGAGCAGGTTGCCGATCTTCTGTTTCGTCGGTGCCCAGTCCCGTTGTTCGGGCTTGCCGTCCTTGGCGGGGGCGAGGTAGGCGGCGTGCTCCAGGCGGGTGTACATGGCCGCGCGCATCTGCGCTTCGTCCAGCTCGCGCCAGCACGTTCCGGTCCAGCGCATCCATGAGCCGCGCCAGCGCCGGCACACCAGGTGCCCGTCCTTGGTCTGCCAGTCCGGCAGCAGGCGGCGGGCGACCGCCAAGGGGTTCGAGGGCGGGGGAAGTTGCTCCTGCTCGGTCATGACGTAGCCCTCCCTTCCAGCGGGTTGCGCAGCGGGCAGAGGTAGCGGTGGTCGTCGTGGTCGGCGATCAGGGCGAGCACCCGCCGTTTGCCGAACGCGGTCTCGTGTCGGCCGCACAGGCACGTCGACGTCGCACTCGGGGTCGCCCCCGATGGGGCTCGGATGTTCAGCCACGAGACGGGGTAACGCCCGTCCGGCGACCGCGGGTCAGAGCGAAGGGATGAAAGGACGCCCTTGCGGGCGGCGACCTTCGGTTCGCCTACGGACGGCCGTGGCGGGCCCTGTACGGCGCCCTGAGGGTCGTTTGCGGGATTATCCGATGGTTTGGTCACGCCGTGCGCTCCGGGGCCGCGGCAAGGCCGTTGGTGACCGCGCGGCGGGCGTAGGCCTCGGGGACACCGACCGTGACGGCGGCGGCGATGATCTCCTCGCCGATCGCGTCCAGTCCGCAGAGTCCGGGGCAGCGGGTGTGCTGGGCGGCGAGGAACCGAGCCACTCCGAACGCCTGGGAGCCGGCGCCGGATTCGGTGCGGGCCCGTACGAGGTTGAGCCCGCGTTCGAGACCGGTGCGGACGTAGCGGTCGGTGTGGCGGCAGCCGGCCGCGACGCTGCGGTCCCATCGGGCGCGCGGGAGGGAAGAGACCACCTTCCCGGCGGCGGGGGTGGTGTCTTCCTTCCCCACGAGGGCGCGCACGGCTGGCGGCAGCAGGGCCGTGTGGCCGGTGCCGGGGCCGAGCCAACGGGCGTACTGCATGAGGGACTTGACGTCCACACCGGGCCGTACGGCGTTCGCGGATTGCATGGTGCCCCGGTAGATCCAGTGTTCGCCTCGGGTGGTGGTCACGGTGCGGGTGGTGGGCAGGGTGGTGCGGGCCCACTGGACGGCGGCGGGGTTGTCCAGGTCGACCACGGTCACGCCGGCGCCGCCGGGGTGGTAGGCGACGGCAGCCGCCGCCCGCCATGCCGGAGCCCACAGCGGGGAGGCGACGACGTTGCGGTCGGTGGTGGCGGCGGCCCATCCGTGGCACGGGGCCGCACACCGGCAGGGGCCTGCGCTCTTCATGTTGGGCCGGCCGCCGCACTCGTTGTCCTTGCAGGTGCGGCAGTTGCCGAACGGGACCTTTCCCGCCCGCAGGGGCAGGACCGGGACGCCGGCCGCCGCGAGGGCGAGGGCGACGTGCAGGGGGTTGGACGTGGTGGTCATGCGGCGGCCCTCCCTTGCAGGGCGAGGTACTGAGTGGCGATCCACTCGGTGTAGGCGGGCGGCACGGCTTGCCGGGCTTCGATGTTGGACATCCACGTGCAGCCCATGGCGTCGGCGTAAGCGCGCTCGCCCTTGTGCTCGAACGCCAGCAGGTCCCTGTGGTGCCAGCACGGCGGGACCAGGCCCCCGCCGCCGCCCCACGACGTCTCGAACGCACGGTGACGGCGGACGTTGAGGCCGAACTGGGTCCCGCACAGTAGGTAGTCCGGCCTCAGCGGGGCCTCCGGGACGTTCTCGATGACCCACGCCAGCCCCGAGGCTTCCAGCCGCGCGCGGCCGGGGGTGAGCAGGTCGGGGTGGTCCGCCCGGCTGCCGCGCCACGCGGTGACCCGGGCGAAGTGCTGGCACGGCCACGACGCGTGGACCAGGTCGAAGCCGTCCAGCGGGAAGGTGAGGGCGTCGGCCTGGTGGAAGGTGAACGGGTAGTTGGGCTGCGGGCGGATGTCGACGCCCACGACGTCGAACCCGGCAAGGTAGTAGCCCATGGATAGCCCCCCGCCGCCGCAGCACAGGTCCAGCACCCGCAGCCCGTTCGGACGGCGCAGCGGCAGCACACGCGCGCTCACGCGGCCACCCCCAGCACGGGGGCGAGGGTGGCGAGGTAGGCGCGGCCGATGAACTCGGTGTATGCGGGCGGGATCGCCTCGGTCAGTTCCTCGCGGACGTCGGTCCAGTCCATCCCCATCGCGACCTGGAGTTCGGGCACGGTCGGCTTGCCACCACCCGCGCCGTAGGCGGCGACGTAGGGGCCGTCGTAGAAACGGCCGTGCCGGTAGCCGCGCACCCGCCCGCGGTGCGGGACGTGCGCCGGCTGCTCCGTCGTCCAGCCGCCCAACTCGAAGTTGCGGTGACGGATGACCCCGAGCCCGAACATCTCGCCGCACAGGGTGAGGTCCTTGCGGATCGCGGCGCGGCCGTTGGGCTGCTCGATCGCGTACGGCAGACCGGTCGCTTCCAAGAGGTCACGGACGGGGGCGACCAGGTCGACGTGGGCGCGCCCCCATCCCTGCGAGGCGTTGGTGCCCACGGTCAGGGCGCATCCGTGCTGGCACGGCGGGGAGGCGTGGACGAACGCGTACCGCCGGATCTCACCCGACGCGATCAGGAGCGCGAGGTAGGTGAGGGCGTCGCCCTGGTAGTACGTGAAGGGGTAGTTCGGGCGGTCGGCGATGTCACAGCCGTCCACGTCGAACCCGGCCCGGTGGTAGCCCATGGCGGCACCACCGGCACACGAGAACAGGTCCAGCAGACGCGGCCGGGGGCCGGGCACTCGCCGGATGTGAGTGGGTTGGGTCATCCTGGATGTCTCCAGTTCCTTGATGGTGACTGGCTGGACAAGGGCGGCCCCGCGACTTTGGCGAGACGTGAGGGGCCGCCCTTGGCGTAGCTAGTGGTCGGAGTCCGGGTGCATGAGGCAGTCGCCCTCGCCCGGTTCGTCGCAGACGCATGCGGCCTGGCGGGCGTACTGCTGTCGGACGTAGCCGCGCACGTCCTGCTCGGCCTGCTCCACCAGGTACGGGTCCATGTGCGCCCCGTCGGTGTCGAGCATCAGGAGCATCCGCGCCGACAGGAGCGCGGTCTCCGTGGCCTCCCCGTCACCGAACAGGTCCGGCTCATCCAGCAGGGCGATGCGGTCCAGGAGCGCGGCCTTGCGCAGGTAGAAGGTCCGGTCCAGCCTCGTGAAGCACTCGGCCGCGGCGAGCGTGCGAGCGGTCCATCCGATCTCACTGACGATGCTGGGGGGCGAGCGCGTACGCGGTTTCCGGGGCCGGGAAGGGCTCCGGGTCAGGGCGGTGGTCGGCGGTGGCGTACAGGCGGGTGCGCTTGCCGTCGCGGGTCGGGTAGGTGCGTACCGCGCCGGCGGTGAAGGTGCCGGTGAGTGCGGTGGTGACGCGGTCGGTGTCGTCGGGGTCGCAGATGATGCGGATCTCGAACACGGTTGGTTTCTCCGGTGGTCAGAGGTCGGTGCGGGAGTCAGCCGTGGTGCTCGTTGCGGGTGCGGGCGATCAGGCCGCGGGTGTGGGTGGTGGTGTTCTCCTGCCGGACGGGGGCGTTGTAGTGGTGGTGGTGCTCGTCGGGGGCGGCCTCGGCAGCGCGGGTGAACAGCCGGGCGAGGGCGAGGATCGGCACGGCGACCGCGGCCGGCGCGGCGCAGATCATGCCGATGACGGTGGCGTCGGCGTGCCGGGAGGCGACGAGGACACCGATGGCGATGAGTCCGGGCGGGACGGTGGACAGTCCGGCGGTGAGCATGAGCCGGCCAATGTCGACGGCCCGCTGGGACATCGGCGGGGTGCCCTGCTGCGCGACCGGCGGCGTGTCGCCGAAGAGCGGGAGCGGGCTGGTGTCGCGGTAGGACGTCGGGGCGTCGGGGGCGGGCCGGTAGGCGTCGGCGATGATCCGGCGCGCTTCGGTGGCAGCTTCGACGTCCGTGAGCGGGACACCGGTCCGGGCCGGTGCGGGGGTGGGCTCGTTCACTGGTTCCTCCGGTCAGTTGCCGAGCTGGCCGAGCGAGTCGGCCGCGGCCTGGACGAGGTTGTGGATGGGCTCGTACGCGCCGGTCCCGGCGGCGAAGAACCCGAACAGGAACAGCACCAGGGCCGCGCCGCCCCCGGCGGATTTCGTCTTGACGGCGAACGCGGATGCCGCGCCGAAGAGCAGGACGGCGGAGATGGTGAGGGTCATCGGGTGGCTCCGGGGGTGTCGGTGCCGGCGCGGTAGATGCGGGCCCAGCGGTTGTAGAGCCAGCGGCCGATGCGGATGCGCTTGCCGGTCGCGTGGCAGCGGCGGCAGTCCTTGCCGCGCTTGAGCCGTCCCTTGCGGTCGGTCTTGAGGGCGTGGCCCATGCCGCGGCAGCGGCGGCAGTCGCCGAACGGCGAGACCGCACACAGCCCGCCATAACCGAGCGTGACGACTATCAGGCAGGCGATAGCAACGATGGTGGGGGTCATGATGGCCCTCCAGGGCGGTTTTCGAGGGTTTCCGCAGGTGGGGTGCTATCCACTAGATCCCTGATGGGATGCGGTTTGGGGTGCTAGCGAGGGTGCTACCGGTAGCAGGTGCGGGTGCTACCGGTAGCACCCGATCCGGCCTACGCCGCGCCCGGAGTTTCGTTACGCTCCGCAATCACCTTCATGAGGTCGGCGCGTGCGATGCCCCGGCGGGTGGTGCGGGTTCCGTCGTCGGTGGTGCCGGCGACGTCGCGGGTCTTGATGCCGTGCGGCTTGAGCGCGCTGGTGACGTTCTCGCCCTTCCAGCTGGCGTAGACGTCGGGGCGCAGTTCGGCGAGGCGGGCGGCGATCCGCTCGTTCCACACCCGCTCCTCGCCCTCTGGGACGACGGCGGCGACGTCGGCGAGCAGGTCGTAGGCCGGGCCGGCCACGGTCTCGGGGACTTCCCCGAGGCAGTAGCCGGACAGCAGGCCGGCCTTCTCGCGCATCTTGCGGGCGCGGGCCGCAACGCTCTCAGCCATGGGCGCGTCCAGGAACGTGCTGGAGACGATCCGGGCATCGGAGCCCTCGCCCACGAAGTAGTGCAGACCCTTGTCACCCCAGGCGAACATCGTGGCCCGCACGCCGCGCTTGTAGCTGGAGGTGCCAAGGACCATGTCGTTCTCGGTCTGGCCCATCACCTTCAGGCAGAAGCGGGTGCTCGCGTTCGCGCTGATGCCGGTGGGCAGCGACTTCGCGTCCGGCCGCTGGGTGGCCAGCAGCAGCACGATCCCGGTGGCGGGACCGCGCTTGACCAGGTCGGTTGCGATCTCCTCGAACTCCTTGCCGTGCTCGGCATGCTCGAAGAGCACCTGGCATTCGTCCACCCCGATGATGACCGGGTGCAGACCGAGCGAGCGCTTGTCGGCGAGAGCGCTGGTCACCTTGGACTCGGGGCAGATGTCCCGGGGCAGCGAGCGGATCACCTTCGTGCGCCGTCGCAGTTCCTCGCGCAGGGCGCGGAAGTCGGCCAGGGCGTAGCGGATCGTCTCGTCCTCCTCGCCGACGCCGTGCCGGTGCGAGACCGCCTCACCGACCGGGTCGAGGTCGCCGGTGCCCTTCATGTCGTAGGTGTGCAGCTCAGCGCGCGGGTCGAGGGCGGCGATGAGCAGCAGCAGGCGCAGGAGGAAGGTCTTGCCCATGCGGGGGATCGCGCCGATGATCCCGGCGATGAACATGAGCGTGACCTCGGCCCAGCGTCCGCGCTGGTCGGTGCCGTAGGGGATGGCCTTGAACAGGTCGACCGTGCCGGACTTCATCAGCGGCCACGCCGGCTTGCGCGCGGCCTTCAGGGTCTGATCCCCCACCCACAGAACGAGGTGTCCGGGGTGTTCCTCCGACTCCGCCTCGGGCCAGACACAGCCCAGCGGCCGGCGCAGGCCGGAGGCGAGGCGCTCCCGCTTCTCGATCACGTCGGTGACCGTCACGCCGAAGGGCAGGTTGCCCTCTGCGCGCCAGCCGGGGCCGTCGCGGGTGATCGGGGCGGTGAACTCGAACCCGTCCCGGCCCTTGGCCTGTGCCTGGTTGATGGCCGGGATGCCGATCGCACCGAGCGCGCGCAGCACGATGTCACTGGTGAGCTTGGTGGCCTTGGGTAGTTCCACCGCGCGGTGGACGACGGGGTTGTCGGCCTTGCGGCCTGCCGCCCCGAGCGCCATCACGACCGCGCCGACCGACAGGGCTTGCAGCCAGTCGGGGGCGAGGACGTAGACGGCCAGTGCGGCCCCGAGCCCGATGAACATGCCGAGCACGGCGACCAGGGTGCGCAGGCGGACCCGGCCGTCGCGCTGCCGCGACAGCTTCAGGTACTCGGCAGCGTCCTCGCGGCGGACGGCGGCGAGTCGGACCGGTTCGCCCTCGCGGTCGGCCATCCACCGCATCGTGCCGCCCACGAACTTCGCCAGCCCCGTGGGGGCTTGCAGGGCGAGGCGGCCGGCGTAGACCGGGGAGCGAAGGGCGTGGTAACCGGCCGCGTGGGCGTAGTGGCGGGCTACCCACGCGGACGCGGTGCGCAGTTCGGCGAGCGAGCGCAGCCACACCGGAATGACCGGACGGCGCTTGGCGGCGGCCAGCCGACCGAGGTAGCCGGGACCGGCCGCCTTCAGCGACGGCGAGTCGACCAACACACGGGCGGTGGGGTCGGCCGACTCGGCACCCGACTTGTCGGGGGTGGAGTCGGCCGACTGGTCGGCGGCGGGTCGGGCGGTGGAGTCGGCCACCTGGGCGCGGGCCGCCCGCAGCTTGTCGAGGTCGACCACCTCGCCGGACAGGTCGGGAAGGTCGAGGTCGCGGGTGCTGGGCGAGTCGGTGATGTGGAGCGGCTCACCGGAGAGTTCGGCTTCCAGCCGGTTGAAGAGTTCGTTGTCGTCGTCGGGGTGCTTCACTGAGACTTCCTTCCGGATCACTGGAGGGTGGGCCCGGCCGGCGCTGTAGGAGGTTGGCGGCCGGGCCCGTAGAGCGATGGTCAGTGCGATGCCGAGCAGGGAGGGGTAGGAATCGTGCCCCTCGTGCAGGTGTGCGGTTTCAGGCGGCGCGCTGTTCTTCGGTGGCCAGGCACAGGCCGCAGATGCCGTGTGAGCGGGGGATGCAGTAGCCCACGTCCAGTCGGCACTTCGGGCAGGTGCGGCGGGCGAGCATCGCGAGCGCGAGCGCACCCCACTTCCGCGATGTCATCGGCCGCACGGGTAGGGCGAGTTCCTCGCGGTAGAGGTAGGCGACCCGCGGCGTTCCGGTGCGGCGGTTGGTGCGCATGATCTGAGCGGCTACCGGCTGGCCCCCCGGCCGCAGTCCACGCGCTCGTAACTGGCGGCGCGTGGCCAGCCCGGTCGGGGCGAGTTTCCAGGGGTAGGTGGGCACGCCGTACAGCGCGCCGGACGGGTCGTAGCACTTGCCCCACGCGGCGGACATCACGCGACCGCCGCGGCCACGGGCGCCGGCTGGTGAGTGCCGGCGCGAGTGGTGCGGCCGGCGCGGCGGCCGGTGACCGTGGCGAACAGCCGGCCCAGTCCCGCGCGGCGCATGCCGGTGCGGGCCTGTTTGGCCGCGTACATCGCCTCATCCGCCCTGCGCAGCAGACCGGAGAGGTCATCGGTGGGGAAGTCCGCAGCGCGCACCCACCCGAGCGAGACCGTGGTGTGTACGGCTGGGTCCTGGCCGACGACCGGCCGGGCCAGCACACCGTGCAGCATCGTGAGCAGGTCGGCGGCGGTGCCGTGGTCGTCCATGAGGACGGCCGCGAACTCATCACCCCCGAGCCGTCCGGCAACTCCGGAGCGGCCGACGTGGTGGGCGAGGCGGTCGGCCGTCGCCTGCAAGAGGGTGTCGCCGGCCGCGTGGCCGTAGGTGTCGTTGATGTGCTTGAACTTGTCGACGTCAGCGAGGACGACGACCGCCCGCGGGTCCCTCAGCAGGACCGTGGCGCGGCGAGTGAAGCCGTCGCGGGTGAACAGCCCGGTGAGCGGGTCACGGCGGGCCGTGTCCAGACGGCCGCGCAGCCAGCGCACATGCGCCGTCCACCCGCCCGCCACCGGCAGGACCGATAACACGATGGTGGCCAAGGTGTTCACGCGGCCACCTCCTGCGCAGCGTCTGCGGCGGGAGTGAACAGGCTTTGTCCTTGGGCCCGTTCGGCGAGCAGGGCGTCACGAACGGTGCGGGCCGGTGCGGAGCCGCAGTGCAGTGCCTTGCGGAGCGCTTCGGCGTTGACCGCGTCGTTCGTCCAGTCGGCCGTGATCACACGCGCCTCGGTCAGCAGATCAGCCAGCGAGCGCGGTGGTGTCTTCGCCCTGGACTTGGCGGGCCGCTTGCGCGGGGGCTTGGGTGCCTCCGGGGTCGGTTCCTGCGGGGCCTGATCGGGCTCCGGTTCATCCGCGACGTTCGCGGCGGCCGGGGCGAGTTCTCCCAGGCGCAGCAGGACGCGTTCGCGGCGCGGGGTCTTGTGCCGCCAGCCACGGCCGTACTGCTCGCGCAGGTCCGCACGGGCCAGCAGCCGCTCACGCTCCAGCGCGAGCGCATCCCCGTAGGACGTGACCTCCCACAGCGTCATGCGCCGCCACAGCGCGAACGTCGACACCGGGGCCAGCAGCCACCGCGAGAACCGGATCTTCTCCATCCGCCGGCCGGTGACCGCACCGATCCGCACGGCGTAAACGTGGGCGCCGATCTCGGAGAACACCACCCACAGCAGCGGCATCGTGCCGTGCGCCAGCTTCGCCGACAGAGACGTGCCGGCCGCGATGTTCAGCCAGCAGGTGACCAGGGTGAGCACCCAGGGCACGAACCGGACCCAGCCGAGTGCCATGTCGAGCCGGATGAGGAGCAGGTTGGCCAGGGTGAAGACTGGGATGGCCACGTCGATGGCGATGGGGAGGGTGTGCGGGCTGCTGAAGCCCCACCGGGCCGCGGCCAGCGAGACCGCGTCGAAGGAGGAGTACAGGCCCAGGGCACCGACCGCCGCGGCGGCGAGCGCTCCGAGACCGGCAAGACCCATTTCGGGACGGGTGAGCGGCGGTACCTGCTGCCGCTCCGTAGCCTGCTCAGCGCTCATGCCGCGCCCCCGATCGCAAGCAGTACGGCGAGGACCAGGAGGGCGCCGCCGGCGCGGGTGAGGTCGACCGCGCGGCGCAGGCAGGTGAACTTGACGACCGCGAGCCGGGACAGGCCGGCGATGTCGGCGGCGAGGTCCGTCGACAGGCTCTCGGTGATCTGCTCGGGGGTCAGGGTCGCCCACAGGGGGAAGCCGTGGCCGCCGTTCAGGTTCGGGCGTACCGACGTCAGCAGCACGCTCACCGCATCGACCAACATCGCCATGCCCAGCGCTCCGACGGCGACGGCCGGCGGGTTGAGGGGGAGGGAGGTGCCGATGGTCCAGGCGCCGGCCAGGACTGCGCCGACGAACGCGAGCAGGAGCGCGGTCTTGCTGTCGGTCCGGGCGGAAACGCGCCAGTTCGCAGATTCCTGAGCGTGGGGAATCTGGAACCGGCGCGCGGGTTCGTCGTTCTGGCCGTTGCTGGGAGCGGGTTCCTGTC
>NZ_JBEZLP010000025.1:0-164327 GCF_040652195.1 Streptomyces sp. NPDC048278 | reverse complement strand
GACTGGCAGGGGATTTAGCGGATCCGTCTGCCGGGTGCGGTTCGATGCGGACTGCCGGCGCGTGGTGGGTTGCTCGCGCAGTTCCCCGCGCCCCTTTGGGGCGCGTCCGATACGTTGCGCGCCATGACTGTATTAGGAAACGACGTCTGGCCTCCTGCTCCGATCAAGACCGAGCGGCTCGTGCTGCGTGAGTCGGAGGGGCGGGACCGGGCGGCGGTCATCGAGCTGAGCGCCTCGCCCGAGGTGAACGCCTATGTCGGCGGCCCCCGGCCGCGTGCCGAGCTGGAGCGGACGGTGTCCGAGGTGCCCGGGCGGCAACCCGGGTGGTTCGTGGTCGAGCTCGACGGAGCGATGATCGGCACCGTTCAGCTCAAACCGCACGCCCCCGAGACGCCGGGCAGCGAACACCGCCGGGAGGCCGGCGGGACCGACCTCGGGTACCTGTTCCTGCCCGGGGCGTGGGGGCGCGGGTACGCCGCCGAGGCCTGCGCGGCGGCGCTCGACTGGTTCTCCGGCGTACGGCCCGGTGAGCCGGTGGTGCTCTACACCCAGACCGCCAATGCCCGCTCGATGCGCCTCGCGGCGAAGCTCGGCTTCACCGAGCTGGAGCGGTTCGTGGCGTGGGACGCCGAGCAGTGGTTCGGGGTGCGGTCCCCGGCCCGGTGACGCTGCCGGAGCCGAGGACCGCCCGGAGGGGCCGCGCTAGCCGGGCACGCCCGCGATGACCTCGGCCGCCGCCGCTCCGCACACCCGGGCCGCACCGTGCGTCGCGATGTACAGGGCGCCCCGGGGCGTGGCCTGCGGTACGCCCATCTCGACCACGATCGTGTCGGGGCGGGCCTTGAGCAGGGTGTCCAGGGCCCCGGCCATCCAGGGGTGCCGGTGTTCGTCCCGGACCACGGCGACGATCCGGCGCTCCCCCGCCGCCACGATCGCCGCGTGGCCCGCGTCCTCGCCCGCGAAGCTGCCGGTCTCGGTGCCGGGCACCAGCCGGGTCAGTGCGGCGGCGACACCCCACGGGGTCTCCGTGCCCACGGCGATGTTGGTCTCGGGGGTGAAGGAGGCGACGAAGACCGGTTCGGCCGGGGGCGTGTAGGGGTCGACGCGCGTCACATGAAGCGCGCGGCGGGCGGCGACGAGGCCGATGTCCGTGAGGGTCGGGTCCGGCTTGGCCACCTCCGTCGTGGCCGTCCAGGTCGCCAGGGCCCGTACCCGCTGCGCCGCGTCCGCCAGGCGTTCCTCGGGGAGCTCGCCGGAGCGGACCGCCTCGACCAGGGCGTCGCGCAGGCGTCGTACCGTCTCGTCGTCCGAGAGGCCGCCGCCCACGCAGATCGCGTCGGCTCCGGCGGCGAGCGCCAGGACGGTGCCGTGTTCGATGCCGTAGGTGCCGGCGATGGCCTGCATCTCGATGCCGTCGGTGACGATCAGGCCGTCGTAGCCGAGTTCGCCGCGCAGGAGCTCGGTGAGCACGCGGTGGGAGAGCGTGCCCGGCCGGGCCGGGTCCAGGGCGGGGACCAGGATGTGCGCGCTCATCACGGCGCGGCTGCCGGCCGCGATGGCGGCGCGGAAGGGCACCAGCTCGCGGGCGTGCAGGACCTCGGTGCTCGCGTCGATGCGGGGCATCGCGAGGTGGGAGTCGACGGCGGTGTCGCCGTGGCCCGGGAAGTGCTTGGTGCAGGCCGCCACCCCGGCCGCCTGGAGCCCGGTGACATAGGCCGCCGTGTGCCGGGCGACCAGGTCCTGGTCGGCGCCGAAGGAGCGGACGCCGATGACCGGGTTGGCGGAGTTGGAGTTCACGTCGGCGACCGGGGCCCAGCTGAAGTTCACCCCGCACGCGGCGAGGCGGCGGCCCAGCTCCAGGGCGACCTGCCGGGTCAGCTCCGGGTCGTCGACGGCGCCGAGGGCGTGGTTGCCGGGGAAGGAGGAACCGGTGCGCACCTCCAGGCGGGTGACGTCACCGCCCTCCTCGTCGACCGCCACCAGGACGTCGTCCCGCTCGGCGCGGAGCTGGGCGGTGAGGGCCGAGAGCTGCTCGGCCGAGATGATGTTGCGGCCGAACACGCCCACGGAGGCGAGGCCCTCGCCGAGCCGGCGCAGCAGCCAGTCGGGAGCGGTGGTGCCGGTGAAGCCCGGCTGGAGGACCGTCAGCGCGTCGCGCGTGAGTGTGTCCGTACCGCTGGCGAATGTCGTCATCGGATGGGGTTATCCCTTCACGGCGCCCGCGGTGAGGCCCGCGGCCATCTTGCGCTGGACGAGGAGGAACAGGACGACGATCGGCACGGCGAGCATGGTGGCGCCGGCCATCATCGGGGCGTATTCGGTGCCGTGCTGCGTGGTGAAGTTGGCCAGCCAGACGGTGGCCGTCTGGTGGTCCTGGCTGAGCAGCATCAGGGCGTAGAGGTACTCGTTCCAGGCCTGGATGAAGCCGTAGACCGAGGTGGCGACGAGGCCGGGGGCGAGCAGCGGGAAGACCACGCGGACGAAGGCGCCGGTACGGGAGCAGCCGTCGACCATGGCGGCCTCCTCCAGCTCCTTCGGGATGTTGACGATGAACCCGCGCAGGGTCCAGACCGTGAACGGCAGGATGAAGGTCAGGTAGGTGATGATCAGGCCGCTGAGCTTGTCGTACTGGTCCAGGTCGTTGAGGAGCAGGAAGACCGGGATGATCATGGCGACCAGGGGGATCATCTGGACCGCGAGGATGCCGACGATCACGATCTTGCGGCCGCGGAAGGCGAACCGGGAGATGGCCAGGGCGGCCAGCAGTCCGACGACCATGCCGATCACCACGACGGAGAGGGACACGATCAGGCTGCGGCCGACGGGGCCCCAGAAGTCGGCGATGTCCAGCGCGCGGCTGAAGTTGGAGAAGGTGATGCCGGTGGGCAGCAGGCTCGGGTCCGGGTCGATGGCGTCCTTCGCCGGTTTGAACGCCGTGTTCAGCATCCAGTAGACGGGGAAGCCCGCGACGACGAAGACGAGGAGGCCGAGGAGGTTCCAGCCGGCCTTCGACTTCCGGTGGCCGGGGGTGGCGGCGGTGCTCATTCGACCTCTCCGATCTTCAGCATCTGGCGCATGTACACGGCGACGACGCCGAGCAGGAGGAGCACGGTGAGCAGGGCGATCGCGGAGCCCTGCCCGTAGTCGTTGACCACGAAGGCGCGGTCGTAGGACCAGGTGGTCAGCAATTGGAACTCGGCCTCGGGGTGGCCGCCGCGCATCACGAAGACCTGCGGGAAGACGCCCATGTCCCAGATGACCGAGAGGGTCGTGAGCATCACGATCACCGGCTTGAGGATGGGCAGCGTCACGTAGCGGAAGACGCCCCAGGGTCCTGCGCCGTCGAGGCGGGCGGCCTCCTCCAGTTCCTTGGGGACCTGGGTGAGTCCGGCGCTGAGCGTGATGACCACGAAGGGGACCGCTCCCCAGACCACCAGGAGCATGATCACCGCGAGTCCCTCGGGTCCGCTGGCGAACCAGTTGTGGCCGACCATGTCGACCCCGGGGAGCTTGCTGAGCAGGGCGTTGAGGATGCCGTAGTCGGAGTCGAAGAGCCACTTGAAGACCGTGGTGGCGACGATGACCGGCATGCCCCAGCTGGCCACCAGCGCGATGTTGACCAGCGTCTTCACCCAGCCGGAGACGCGCTGGAGCAGCAGGGCGACGAGCATGCCGACGACCATGGTGAAGATGACGCAGCCGGCCGCGAAGAAGATCGTGCGCAGCACGACCTGCCAGAACTCGCTGTCGCCCAGCACCTTGGAGAAGTTCCCGAACCCGACCCACTCGGCCGGCTTGAAACCCCACAGCTGGGTCTGCCCGAACTGCTGGAAGGAGAGGGTGACCAGCCGGTAGAGCGGATAGCCCAGGACGAGCGCCAGGACCAGCAGGCAGGGGGCGAGCAGCAGCCAGGGCACGGCGGGCCCGCCCGAGCGCCGGTTCGCACGTGGTCTTCTCGGGGAGTCCGGTGGAGGTGCCGGCACCTTCGCGGGTGTGGTCGTATCAACGGCACTCATCGTGCGCTCCTCAAACAGATCGAGAGAGGCCGCCAGCCGCGCGCCCCCGGGGGCGCGCTTCGCGCGCCTTGAGGGGCGCGAGGCGGCATCCATATGCGGCTACCGCCGCGTGTGCGCGACCAGCCACAACGAACCGGCACCGACCCGCCGACCCGTCGCGGCTCCTTCTGGCATCAACCCACCGGCCTGGCCTGGCCCCCCGTCGGCCAGGCCAGGCCGCAGGCCGTCACGGGGTGTTGATGACCTTGTCGATCGCCGCGTCGGCCTCCTTGGCCGCCGCCTCGACGCTCTCCTTGCCAGTGCCGATGTTCTGCAGCATCGTCTGGAGCACCTGGGCCTTCTCGACCTGGCCCCAGCCCGGCGCCATCGGCACGAACCAGTTGGACTCGGCCGCCTCGGCCGGCACCGCGGTCGCCGGGTCGCTCTTCAGCGTGGCGAGGTCGGTCTTGTTGTTCGGCAGGTTGCCCTTGGCCATCAGGCCCTTCTGGCCGGAGGGACCGGTGAACGCGTTGATCCACTCGGCGGCGACGCCCTGCGCCTTCGACTTCACCGGGATGGCGAGGTCGGAGCCGCCCAGGAAGACCGGCATGTTCTTGCCGGACGGGCCGGGCATCACGAAGTTGACCAGGTTGTCCTTCAGCTTGCCGCCGGTCTTGTCGTTCTTCGGGTCGGCCGCGGTCGCGCCCTCCCAGGCGGCACCGAAGATCATGGCCGACTTGCCCTGGCCGTAGACGATGTAGCGGTCCGACTCGTCCTTGGTCTTGTCACCGTGCATGTACTTGTCGATGACGCTCTTGAACTCGGTGAGGCCCTTGATGGACTCGGCCGAGGAGAGGTTGCCCTGCCACTTGCCGCCGTTCTCCACGGCGATGGAGCCGCCGGCGTCGTAGACGAAGGACATGGCCGCGTACCAGTCACGGGTGGGCTGGTACCAGGCGCTGAACTTGTCGCCTTCCTTCTTCTGGATCTTGTCCAGGTCGGCGGTCAGCTCGGTGTAGGTCTTCGGCGTGGTCTTGATGCCGGCCGAGGCGGCGATGTCCTTGCGCCAGTTGGCGACGCGGCCACCGGCGTAGTACGGCACGCCGTAGGTCTTGCCCTGGTAGGTGACGGAGGCCTTGAGGCCGTCGAGCCACTGGTCGGAGCCGGCGAACTGGGAGGCGTCGACGGGGGCGAAGGCGCCCTTGACCATGTAGCCGAGCATCTCGGTGTTGCCCATCTCGACCACGTCGGGGGCCTTGTCCGTGGCGAGGACGGCGTCCAGCTTGGTGTTCTTGTCCGGCCACGCGTAGTACTCGTGCTTGATCTTGATGCCGGGGTGCTTCTTCTGCACGGCGGCGTCGGCGGCCTTGACCAGGTCGGGCCAGTTGTTCTGGGCGTCGACCGTGAGCCAGACGGTCAGTGCCTTGGCGTCCGAGCCCTGGGACTTGTTGTCGTCCTTGTTGTCACTGCCACACGCCGCGACCGAGAAGACCATGCCCGCGATACCAATCGCGGCTATCAGCTTGCGCTTCACGCCACCCTCCTCAGGGATGCCACAAACCCCCCTGCCTCCCCGCACGAGCGTTGGGCCGGGACCTGGACCAATGGTGTAGACCAGTGCGGGAAGCTTGGCCCAGACCACCAGGCCTGTCAAGGGTGGCCGAATAGGCTCCGACCAGCCGTTATGCGACCTACATATGCAGGAACCTTTAAGTAAGAAACCCTCGAAAACCCGAGGCGCGGACGAGACAATTCCGGTAGACCACTCGCTCGGTGGACTAGACCAACAGCGCCCGCGACGGTATACAGAGGGGATCACGCAGGGTGCAGGGCACATCCCGTACGCTGCCGTGCCACGAGGCGAGCCGCGTCAATAAGCCGGGAAGGCGGAGCATGAGCACCGACGTCAGCAGTGCGGAGAACGAGAGCGGGACAGCCGTCCGTACCGCGCGCGTGCCCAAGTACTACCGCCTGAAGAAGCACCTGCTCGAAATGACCGAGACCCAGGCCCCCGGCACCCCGGTCCCGCCCGAGCGCACCCTGGCCGCCGAGTTCGACACCTCCCGCACCACCGTCCGCCAGGCCCTCCAGGAACTGGTCGTCGAGGGCCGGCTCGAACGCATCCAGGGCAAGGGCACCTTCGTCGCCAAGCCCAAGGTCTCCCAGGCCCTCCAGCTCACCTCCTACACGGAGGACATGCGGGCCCAGGGCCTGGAGCCGACCTCGCAGCTGCTGGACATCGGCTACATCACCGCCGACGACCGGCTCGCCGGACTGCTCGACATAACGGCAGGCGGTCGCGTGCTGCGCATCGAGCGGCTGCGCATGGCCAACGCCGAGCCGATGGCGATCGAGACCACGCACCTGAGCGCGAAGCGCTTCCCGGCCCTGCGCCGCTCCCTCGTCAAGTACACGTCCCTGTACACCGCCCTCGCCGAGGTGTACGACGTCCATCTCGCCGAGGCCGAGGAGACCATCGAGACCTCGCTGGCGACGCCGCGCGAGGCCGGCCTGCTCGGCACCGACGTGGGTCTGCCGATGCTGATGCTCTCCCGGCACTCCCTGGACCGCGACGGCCAGCCGGTGGAGTGGGTGCGCTCGGTGTACCGCGGCGACCGCTACAAGTTCGTCGCCCGGCTCAAGAGGCCCCAGGACTGACCACGTTCACACCCCGCCCCGCCTGACGGCACGTCACCCTTCTCCACCGAATCGACATACCGATATGCGGAGGAGGTCTTCCGCTGACCTTTCGCTTTCGCCATGATTGCCTGCGCATTACACAGGTGAACAACGGTGATCGCCGTGCGGTCAGTGAGGGGACGGAGCCGCGAGATGTCAGATGCGTCCGATGTGACCAAAGCGGCGGTGGTGACGCCCATCCGCGTCGCCATCGCCCTCTGCCTGATAGCCCCCTTCGTGGCGCTGCTGTGGGTGGGCTCGTACGCCAAGACGGACCCGGTGTTCATCGGGATCCCGTTCTTCTACTGGTACCAGATGCTGTGGGTGCTGCTCTCCACGGTGCTCACGATGACCGCCTACCAGCTGTGGCAGCGTGACCAGCGCAGCCGCAGGGCCACGGGCACGAGCGGGGGTGTGCAGCGGTGAAGGACGGTGTGAACGGCGTCGCGCTCGGCGTCTTCATCTTCTTCTTCCTGGCCGTCACGGTCATGGGCTTCCTGGCCGCGCGCTGGCGCAAGGCCGAGAACGAGCACTCGCTCGACGAATGGGGGCTCGGCGGCCGGTCGTTCGGCACCTGGGTCACCTGGTTCCTGCTCGGCGGCGACCTGTACACGGCGTACACCTTCGTCGCCGTCCCGGCGGCGATCTACGCGGCGGGCGCGGCCGGATTCTTCGCGGTGCCGTACACGATCCTGGTCTACCCGCTGATCTTCACGTTCCTGCCGCGCCTGTGGTCGGTCTCGCACAAGCACGGCTACGTGACGACCTCCGACTTCGTGCGCGGCCGGTTCGGCTCCAAGGGCCTCTCGCTGGCCGTCGCCCTCACCGGCATCCTGGCGACGATGCCGTACATCGCGCTCCAGCTCGTCGGCATCCAGGCGGTGCTCGACGTGATGGGCGTGGGCGGCGGCGACAACACCAACTGGTTCGTGAAGGACCTCCCGCTGCTCATCGCCTTCGGCGTGCTGGCGGCCTACACCTACTCCTCCGGCCTGCGGGCCCCCGCCCTGATCGCGTTCGTGAAGGACGCGCTGATCTACCTCGTCATCGCGGTGGCGATCATCTACATCCCGATCAAGCTGGGCGGCTTCGACGACATCTTCGCCAAGGCGGGCGACAAGTTCACGGCGGCGGGCGCGGGCGGTCTCGTCCCGCCCGCGGCCGGCCAGTGGACGTACGCCACCCTGGCACTGGGCTCCGCGCTGGCCCTGTTCATGTACCCGCACTCGATCACCGCGACGCTCTCCTCCCGGAGCCGTGACGTGATCCGCCGCAACACCACGATCCTGCCGCTGTACTCCCTGATGCTGGGCCTGCTCGCCCTGCTGGGCTTCATGGCCATCGCGGCCGGCGTCAAGGTCACCAACGGCCAGCTGGCCATCCCCCAGCTGTTCGAGAACATGTTCCCGGACTGGTTCGCGGGCGTGGCCTTCGCGGCGATCGGCATCGGCGCCCTGGTCCCCGCGGCCATCATGTCCATCGCGGCGGCGAACCTCTTCACCCGCAACATCTACCGGGACTTCATCAAGCCGGACGCCACGCCGAAGCAGGAGGCCCAGGTCTCCAAGCTGGTCTCGCTGCTGGTGAAGGTGGGCGCGCTGGTCTTCGTGCTCACCATGGACAAGACGGTCGCCATCAACTTCCAGCTCCTCGGCGGCATCTGGATCCTGCAGACCTTCCCGGCCCTGGTCGGCGGCCTGTTCACCCGCTGGTTCCACCGCTGGGCCCTGCTGGCGGGCTGGGCGGTCGGCATGGTCTACGGCACGGCCGCCGCGTACGGCGTGGCCTCCCCGACCCAGGCGCACTTCGGCGGCTCCTCCAAGGAGATCCCCGGCCTCGGCCAGATCGGCTACATCGGCCTCACCGCCTTCGTGATGAACGTGGTGGTCACGGTGGTCCTGACCTTCGCCCTCAAGGCCCTCAAGGCCCCCGAGGGCCTCGACGAGACCAGCCCCGCCGACTACACGGCGGACGCAGACGACCCGGACGTGGAGGTGGAACTCCCGCCGGCTGTAGCGCCCCTTTAGGAGCTCGGGGACTGCGCGACCAGCCCCACACGACCCGCAGCGGGCCGCCGAATTCAGACACCACGGCGGCCCGCTGTCGTACACACTCACCCGCATGACGATCCTGATCCGCGAAGCGCGACCCGCCGAGTACGACGCCCTCGGCGGCATCACGGCCCAGGCCTACCTCCACGACGGCCTCCTCGACTTCGGCGAGAGCGACGTGTATCTCACCGAACTCAAGAACGTCGCGAAACGGGCAGCCGCGGCCACCGTCCTCGTCGCCGTGGACGGCGACACCCTCCTCGGCGGTGTCACCTTCACCCCCGGCCCCGGCCCGATGGCCGACATCGCCGCCCCCTCGCAGGCCGAGATCAGGATGCTGGCCGTCGCCGGGGCCGCCCGTGGCCGCGGGGCCGGCGAGTCCCTCGTACGGGCCTGCGTCGACCGCGCACGGGCCGTGGCGGGCTGCACGGCCGTCGTGCTGTCGACCCAGCGGACCATGCACGCCGCCCACCGGATCTACGAACGCCTGGGCTTCGTCCGCACACCCGAGCGGGACTGGCGCCCCCTGCCCGAGCTGGCGGACGTCACCCTTCTCACCTACGAGCTGACGCTCCGACACCTCCACGACACAACATCTGGGGGTGACGTGACAGCCCGGCACTAGATGTATGCTCATGCTCGCTGTCGCCGCAGGGGAATCCGGTGCGAATCCGGAACTGTCCCGCAACGGTGTACTTGTGCATGTTCGTGCACAGGAGTCAGTCCGAGGACCTGCCGACAGCACGCCCAGCCACCCGGTTCGGGCGTTCTGACGTCCGGGCCTCGTGGAGTGGGCCGGGGTCTCGACGCGTGCCCGCGCGCGCTCGTGCTGCCCGCTGCCCTCCGCCAGGCCCCGTGCCCAGCGAGGGAGAGCCCCACGTGACCATCGCGCCAGCCGACCCGGCCTCAGCGACCAGCTCTGTGGAATCCATGGCGGACGACGGTCCCGGCACCGCGTTGCTGCGGACCCTGACCGAGCTGACCGCCGACCTCCCCGACGCCGACCCCGGCCGGGTCGCCGCCGCCGCGTTGCGCGGGCGGTCCGCGCGGGCCGACGAGTCGGAGTTGCGCGAGCTGGCCACCGAGGCCGCCGCCGGGCTGATCTCGGAGGACCCCGCCTACTCGCGGCTGGCCGCACGTCTGCTCACCGTCTCCATCCGCGCCGAGGCCGCCTCGCAGGGCGTGACGTCCTTCACGGAGTCCGTGGCGGTGGGGCACCGCGAGGGTCTCATCGCGGACCGGACCGCCGAGTTCGCCCGGCTGCACGCGGCCCGCCTCGACGCGCTCGTCGACCCGGCCGCCGACGACCGCTTCGGCTACTTCGGCCTCCGTACGCTGCACAGCCGCTACCTGCTCCGGCACCCGATCACCCGCCGCGTGATCGAGACGCCCCAGCACTTCATGCTCCGGGTCGCCGCCGGTCTCGCCGAGGACGACACCGTCAGGTCGGTGGCCGAGGTCGCCGCGCTCTACGGGCTCATGAGCCGCCTCGACTACCTCCCCTCCTCCCCCACCCTCTTCAACTCCGGCACCCGGCACCCCCAGATGTCGTCCTGCTATCTCCTCGACTCCCCGAAGGACGAGCTGGACTCCCTCTACGACCGCTACCACCAGGTCGCCCGCCTCTCGAAGCACGCCGGCGGCATCGGCCTGTCGTACTCCCGCATCCGCAGCCGGGGTTCGCTGATCCGCGGCACCAACGGGCACTCCAACGGCATCGTGCCGTTCCTGAAGACGCTGGACGCCTCGGTGGCCGCGGTGAACCAGGGGGGCCGGCGCAAGGGCGCCGCCGCGGTCTACCTGGAGACCTGGCACTCCGACATCGAGGAGTTCCTGGAGCTGCGCGACAACACCGGCGAGGACGCCCGCCGCACCCACAACCTCAACCTGGCGCACTGGATCCCGGACGAGTTCATGCGCCGGGTCAACGCCGACGAGCCGTGGTCGCTGTTCTCCCCCTCCGACGTGCCGGAGCTGGTGGACCTGTGGGGCGAGGAGTTCGACGCGGCCTACCGCAAGGCCGAGGCGGCGGGGCTCGCGCACAAGACCATCCCGGCCCGTGACCTGTACGGCCGGATGATGCGCACCCTCGCGCAGACCGGCAACGGGTGGATGACCTTCAAGGACGCGGCCAACCGCACCGCGAACCAGACGGCCCTGCCCGGACACGTCGTCCACTCCTCGAACCTCTGCACGGAGATCCTGGAGGTCACGGACGACGGCGAGACCGCCGTCTGCAACCTCGGTTCCGTCAACCTCGGCGCCTTCGTCGACACGGCGGGCGGTGACATCGACTGGGAGCGCCTCGACGAGACCGTCCGCACCGCCGTGACCTTCCTCGACCGGGTCGTCGACATCAACTTCTACCCGACCGAGCAGGCGGGCCGGTCCAACGCCAAGTGGCGTCCCGTGGGTCTCGGCGCCATGGGTCTGCAGGACGTCTTCTTCAAACTGCGGCTGCCCTTCGACTCCGCCGAGGCGAAGGCGCTGTCCACCCGGATCGCCGAGCGGATCATGCTCGCCGCGTACGAGGCCTCCGCCGACCTCGCCGAGCGCGGCGGCCCGCTGCCGGCCTGGGAGAAGACCCGTACCGCACAGGGCGTGCTCCACCCCGACCACTACGGCGTCGAGTTCACCTGGCCGGAGCGCTGGGCGGCGCTGCGCGAACGCGTCTCCACCGTCGGCCTGCGCAACAGCCTGCTGCTCGCGATCGCGCCCACCGCCACCATCGCCTCCATCGCGGGCGTCTACGAGTGCATCGAGCCGCAGGTCTCGAACCTCTTCAAGCGCGAGACGCTGTCCGGCGAGTTCCTCCAGGTCAACTCCTACCTGGTGCAGGACCTCAAGAACCTCGGCGTCTGGGACGCCCGCACCCGCGAGGCGCTGCGCGAGGCCAACGGCTCGGTGCAGGACTTCGTGTGGATCCCGCAGGAGGTGCGCGACCTCTACCGCACCGCCTGGGAGATCCCGCAGCGCGGCCTGATCGACATGGCCGCCGCCCGCACCCCGTACCTGGACCAGGCCCAGTCCCTGAACCTGTTCCTGGAGACGCCGACCATCGGCAAGCTCTCCTCGATGTACGCGTACGCCTGGAAGTCGGGCCTGAAGACGACGTACTACCTGCGCTCGCGGCCGGCGACCCGGATCGCCCGCGCCGCCCAGGCGCAAGCCACCATCCCCGTCCAGCAGGCGGCCCCCGAAGACGCCGTCGCCTGCTCCCTGGAAAACCCCGAGTCCTGCGAGGCCTGCCAGTAATGTCCAGCAAGAACCTTCTCGACCCCGGCTTCGAGCTCACGCTCCGCCCGATGCGCTACCCGGACTTCTACGAGCGCTACCGGGACGCGATCAAGAACACCTGGACCGTGGAGGAGGTCGACCTCCACTCGGACGTCGCCGACCTCGCGAAGCTGTCCCCGATGGAGCAGCACCTGATCGGCCGGCTGGTGGCGTTCTTCGCGACCGGCGACTCGATCGTGGCGAACAACCTGGTGCTGACGCTGTACAAGCACATCAACTCCCCCGAGGCGCGGCTCTACCTGAGCCGGCAGCTGTTCGAGGAGGCCGTGCACGTCCAGTTCTATCTGACGCTGCTCGACACCTACCTGCCCGACCCGGAGGACCGCGCCGCGGCGTTCGCCGCGGTCGAGAACATCCCCTCCATCCGCGAGAAGGCCGAGTTCTGCTTCAGGTGGATGGACTCGGTGGAGAACCTGGACCGCCTGGAGTCCCAGGCCGACCGCCGCCGCTTCCTGCTCAACCTCATCTGCTTCGCCGCGTGCATCGAGGGCCTGTTCTTCTACGGCGCCTTCGCCTACGTCTACTGGTTCCGCAGCCGGGGTCTGCTGCACGGTCTCGCCACCGGCACCAACTGGGTGTTCCGGGACGAGACGATGCACATGAGCTTCGCGTTCGACGTCGTCGACACCGTCCGCAAGGAGGAGCCGGAGCTCTTCGACGACGAGCTCCGGCAGCAGGTCACCGACATGCTCCGGGAGGCCGTCGAGGCGGAGCTCCAGTTCGCCCGTGACCTGTGCGGTGACGGCCTGCCCGGCATGAACACGGACTCGATGCGCCAGTACCTGGAGTGCGTCGCCGACCAGCGGCTCGGCCGCCTGGGCTTCGCCCCGGTGTACGGCTCGGAGAACCCGTTCTCCTTCATGGAGTTGCAGGGGGTTCAGGAGCTGACGAACTTCTTCGAGCGGCGTCCGTCCGCGTACCAGGTGGCGGTGGAGGGCACCGTCGACCTGGACGAGGACTTCTGAGCCTTCCGGGTCTCCCACTCCCCGCGGTCCTCGTGGGCCTCCCTGATCTGCCGGTCGATGCGCCTGTCGCGCAGGACGCCGAGCACGGACGGGAGGGCCATGAGGACCAGGATGCCGAGGACCAGGACCATTCCGACGAGACCTTCGATCTGGTTTCCGTTCATGGACACCACTGTCGCGCGGAAGACTCCTTACCGTCAGTGGCAGCACTGCCACACACCCTCGAATTACTGCCAGCGGCGAGGCACACTGGCAGCATGCTGAAGAACGTGGCGACGGTGCTCCTCGACGGTGTGCACCCCTTCGAGCTCGGGGTGGTCTGCGAGGTCTTCGGACTCGACCGCTCCGACGAGGGGCTGCCGGTGTACGACTTCGCGGTGGTCTCCGCGGAGGGGCCCGCGCTCGGCACCCATGTGCCCGGCCTCACCGTCTCCACCCCGTACGGCCTCGACCGCCTCGACGAGGCCGACCTGATCGCGGTGCCGGCCTCGGACTCCAACGTCGTCCGGGACTACCCGCCCGAGCTGCTGGACGCGCTGCGCCGGGCGGTGGACCGGGGCGCCAGGGTGCTCAGCGTCTGCTCGGGCGTCTTCGTGCTCGGCGCGGCCGGGCTGCTGGACGGGCGCAGGTGCGCGGTGCACTGGCGGCACGCGGAGCTGCTGGGCCGCCGCTATCCGCGCACCCGGGTCGAGCCGGACGTGCTGTACGTCGATGAGGACCCGGTGTTCACCTCGGCGGGCACCGCGGCCGGGATCGACGCCTGCCTGCACATCGTGCGCAAGGAGCAGGGCCCGGAGATCGCGAGGAAGATCGCCCGGCGGATGGTGGTGCCCCCGCACCGGGACGGCGGCCAGGCCCAGTACATCGAGCGACCGCTGCCGGAGGGTCCCTGCGACACGGTCGGCGGGGTGCTGGCCTGGATGACGGAACACCTCGACGAGGAGGTCACCGTCGAGCAGCTGGCCGCCCGCGCCGTGATGGCCCCGCGCACCTTCGCCCGCCGCTTCCAGCAGGAGACCGGGACCACGCCGTACCGCTGGATCCTGCGGCAACGGGTGCTGCTGGCGCAGGAGTTGCTGGAGGGGACGGACGAGACGATGGACGCCATCGCGGGCCGGACCGGCTTCGGGACGGCAGCCGCGCTGCGGCACCAGTTCGTGAAGTCGCTGGGGACGACGCCGAACGCCTACCGGCGCGCGTTCCGGGGCCCGGAGGCCGCCTGAGCGCGCGCCGGTATCAGGCGTGCTCCGCCGGTCGGCGGGTCACCAGGGCACGGGTGCGAGCAGCAGCCGGTGCGGGCGCAGGGTGATGCCCACCCGGGTGGCGTCGTTCGACCCGGCGACCTGTTCGAAGCGGTACCTGGCGCACAGGGCCGCCGTGATCAGGCTGAGCTGGGTCATGGAGAAGTGGTCGCTGGGGCACTTGCGGTTGCCGACGCTGAAGGGGCTCATGGCGTACTTGGGCACGTCCCCCGCCCGCTCCGGCAGCCAGCGGTCCGGGTCGAAGTCGAGGTGCCCGGGGTAGGAGTGCGGGTCGCGCTGGATGGCGTACGGGCTGTAGACGATGTCGGCCCCGGCCGGAATGCGATAGCCGCCCAGCTCGGTGTCGGTCTTGGCCCGCCGCGTCAATATCCATACGGCGGGCCGCAAACGCATCGCCTCGACGACGACATTGTTGGTGTGCGTGAGCCGCCGCACGTGCTCAAAACCGACCGGCTGACCGCCCGTCACGGATTGGACCTCGGTCCGTACCTTCTCGGCGTGTTCCGGGTGTTCGGCGAGGACCTGGAGCAGCCACATGATCGTGGAGGCGACTGTTTCGCTGCCCGGGGTGAGTATCGCGACGACCTGGTCGTGGATCTCCTGTTCCCCGATGGGCTCGCCATTCTCGTCCTTCGCCGCGAGCAATGCCGTCAGCAAATCGTCCGGCTTTTGACCAGATGCCCGGCGCTCGGCGACGATCTCGTCGACGAGGAGATGCAAATCGGCCAGCGCCCGGTTGAATTCGCGGTTGGCCGGCAACGGCAGCCGGTACAGCGGGCCGAGTGGTACGACCATCCGCCGGTACATACCGCGGAAGACGCTCGCGAGATCGACGCTGAGCCGCTCCGCGCGCTCGTCCATGTACTCGCCGCGCAGCAGGCAGCGGGCGGCGATGCGGACGGCGACGCGGAAGGACTCCGAGGTGCAGTCGACGGTGGAGCCGGGCTGCCAGCGTTCGGTCAGCGCATGCGCCTCCTCCTCCATGACCGGCCCGTAGGAGGGGATCGTGGAGAGGTTGAACGCGGGCTGGATGGTGCGGCGTTGGCGCCGGTGGCGGGGACCGTTGGCGGTGGCGACGCCCTCCTTGCCGAGCAGTCCCTCCAGGGACTCCCACAGCGGTCCCGCGATGATGAAGTCGGGGTTCAGGGCGAGGGCCCCGGTCAGCTCCGGGGTGGTGACGGCGTACACCTCCTTGGGGCCGAGCCGCAGGCGCACCATGTCACCGTGGGCGCGCAGCCGCGCCATGAAGGCCAGCGGGTCGCGGACCAGACGCCAGCCGTGCCCGAGTACCGGCACACCGCCGCCGGCCAGGGGCGGTTCGCGCAGTTCGGTCTGTTCGGAAGCCTCGGCGGTCGCGGGCTTCACGGACTCGACGGTCATTTCTCACCTGCCGCTTCGTTGTTGACGTACGGGGGCGTGGACCGGTCGTCCCAGCTGTCGACCATGTAACGGCCGGATTCGTGGTGGAACCAGTAGACGGAACTGAACCAGTTCCGCATGTTGCCGACACATGCCGTGACGGCGGAGCCGATTTCCTTTCCGCGCACGGTGCCGTCGTCGAGCCGCTCGGCGAACCGCAGTGCGGTGCGCTCGGCGACCAGGAATTCGCTGATGCATTCCTCGACGCGTCGCCTGAGTTCCTCGACCGCCTGCTCCAGAGTCATTCCCTCGTGGGTGACGAGACTGATTCCGAGATTGTGCACCTCGTCGCCCGCTATTTCCTTCGGCAGCGAGCAGAGGTCGTTGTACCAGGCGGCGAATTCCTGACTGAGCAGGGCCGGCCTGCGGTACGCCGGGTTTTTCCTTACGGCGTCCGGGAGTTCGGTCCCCGCGCTCGGCTCCAGCAGGTCCGTCCATATCCAGTGGGCGAAGGTGAGGCGCCGCAGGGCCAGGTATTCCTCGACCTCGGGAACGTATCCCGAGGTGCGGTTGCGGAACTCGCGGTCGTACGCCTCGATCACCTCGTGGAAGTGCCGGGCGAAGCGCTGGTTCCAGGTGCCCGGCAGGAACGTGTACAGCCGCGCGACGCTGTCGGCGAAACCCGCGACCAGGGTGTCCGGGTGGTGCAGGTGGTGCAGGGGCGCGTCGAGGGCCGTGTGCAGCCGGAACCGCAGTCGGCGCCAGTCGGCCGGCCTGCCGTGCACGACGTCACGGTCGTGCCGGTCGTCCCAGACGAAGAACCAGGCGCTGTAGTCGCATATCGCCTGGACGACCTCGTCGGACGCGCCCAGGTAGTAGCCCGCCATGAGGTCGGTGTAGCAAAGACCGTCGGCATATTCCTGCACCTTGTCCGCCGGCATCAGCCGCTTTTCCAGCAGCCAGAGGCGGGTCTTCTCCTGTAGCTGCGGCCAATACGGATGCAGTTGCCGGGGAAACTCGGCCTCGATCACCGGGAGGGCGAGTTGTGGTGGAACCGCGACCGCCGTCGGCGTCGATGTGGTGCTGTGTGGGAAAGCATGCACGAACAAACCCCTCTCAGCCGAGCCAGGTACGCACGCCCCTCCCGCTGTGCCGGGCGTGCGCCGTTGCGTATCCCCGCAGTTCCCATTCAGCACCACAAGTGACCGGTCTGGGAACGGATTTGCTTCACTCACTACCCCACAGTGCCGAGAATCTCCCCTTGTGTGACTGATTAGGGTTCGCTAGGGGTGCACAAAGGATCGAATGTACGACGTACAGACGAGCGAGTCTGACCGAACATGACGAACGCCTGGTCGGAACGGGTCCGACCAGGCGTCACAACTGTCCTGCTGGGTCTCAGTCGTTGGCGACCACGGGGTAGCGAGGCTCGTTCTCGGCCATCTGCCGCAGCGCGTCCTTGCGCTCGCGCTTGGAGAGCCGGTCGATGTACAGGTAGCCGTACAGGTGGTCGGTCTCGTGCTGCAAACACCGAGCGAAGTAGCCGGTGCCGCGCACCTTGATCGGGTTGCCCTTCTCGTCCTGCCCGGTGACCTCGGCGTAGTCGGGCCGGGCGAGCGGGGCGTAGGCGGTGGGCACCGACAGGCATCCCTCGTTGCTGTCGTCCAGCCGCCGCTTCTCGGCGGGCAGGTCGACCAGCTTCGGGTTGCACACCACGCCGACGTGCCGGGCGCCCTCGTCGTCCTGGCAGTCGTAGACGAAGACCTTCAGGTCGACACCGATCTGGTTGGCGGCGAGGCCGACGCCCTCGGCGGTCCGCTGGCTCGCGAACATGTCGGCGACGAGCTGGTCCAGCTCCGCCCCGAACTCGGTGACGTCCTTGCACTCCTTGTGCAGCACCGGGTTCCCGACGACGGTGATGGGCCGCGACGTCCCCCGCTCACGCCAGGCGTTCTCGCGCTCCTCGGTCCCCTCGGTGTCGACGACGAACCCCTCGTCGTCCACGGGGAGCACGCCCGCGTGCTGCTGATCGGTGTCCTGCTGCGCCATGACCGACGATGCCTTCCTCAAACAAACCGGGGGTGATATTGCGAATACAGGGTACGTGGCAGCCTGCGCCCAGGGACGCGCCCCAAAGGGGCGCGGGGAACTGCGCGACCAGCCACAACGAGGCGGCGGCTGAACGACGGCCTCAGCAAACCTCTTCCAAATCCCGCCAATCCCTGGAATCGGGGCTGTCCGCAACCCACCCGTCCAGCAACCCCCTCACCAGCGAGGCCGGCGCAGCAATCCCGCACTCCCGCTCCGGCACCCACAGCTGCCCGTCCGTCCGGTGCCCGAGCGGCCCCGGATGCCCCGGCTCACTGTGGTCGTGGGGATCGAGATGCACCCCGTCCCCCTCGTCCGACGGCATCCGCGACTCCGAACACATCCGGCACAGCAACCGCACGGACGACGACCAGTCCTCCGCCGCGAACCCGGCGTCCCCCGCCAGCTGCTCCAGCGCGTCCCGGTCCGCCTCCGTCGCCGCCTCCAGCAGCACCACCCAGGTCGGCACCGGCGACGGCGCCCACAGCTCGATCTCGTCGAAGACGGGGTACGCGTGCCCGGTCGCCGTGGTCCGCTCGCCGTGCGGCACCCCGTCGTGCAGGACGACCTCGCCCCAGCGCCGCCCGGACGACGGCAGCGGGATGGACTGCACCTCGATGCGGGCGGGGTCGAGCCGCCGCCCCCACACCACTTCGGCCTCCCCCTCCGGGGACAGCCGTACCGCGGCACTGCCCAGGTCCATGCCGTCCGGCTCACCGGAGACGGTGGCGCCGCCCGGCACCCGCAGCCCGTACGCCTGCCAGGCCCGCCGGGCCAGCGGCCAGTCCTGCAGCGCGGTCGCCGCGATGCCCACGTTCCACCAGTCGGGCGCCCCGGTCTCCCGGTCGAGGAGGGCCACCGCCCGCAGGCCGGCCGCCCGGGCCTGCTCCCAGTCGTGCCGGAACTTGTGCAGCAGGGCGAGGTTGAACCAGGACTCCGACAGCCAGGGTTCCAGGTCGGCGGCGCGCGTCAGCAGCTCGCCCGCGTCCTCGTACCGGCCGTCGCCGATCAGCGTGAACGCGCGGTCGGTGGCCTGCCGCCAGGAGGCGGAGGGCCGGTGCCGTCCCTTGCCGAAGATCCTCACGATTCCCGCCTGCCAGTTCCAGTTCCGCACAGTGGGCTGGCTTGTGCCCCCGGACATCACCCTCTCCCTCGCATCCAACCACGTACGACGGGAGGGCCGCTCATTACCCATGGGTTACCCAGCCGCGCGCAAGGTCAGACAGTCTCCGGAGAGCACGCGGGCCAAGGCCTCCACGACCTCCGGAGCGTAGTCCCCGGCGGTCGCCAGCCGTAACTCCTCCAGTGCCGTCAACGGCCCGCCGGGCCCGGAATCCCGGGCCTTCTCCTCGTACGCGTTGACGGCCCGCACGATCCGCGCGGCGACCGGCTGCTCCCGGTACGGGTCGGCCTGCCGTTCCACGACCACGGCGACCGCCGCGGCCACCCCGGTCTGCCGTACGACGGCCCCGCCGAGCAGGGCTATCCGCCGCTGCTCCGCCGCCGGCAGCCCCGCGGTGGCCCCGGCAGGCACCGGGTCGACGAGGCTGAGCTGGCCGATGTCGTGCATGAGCGCCGCGTACTCCAGCACGGTGAGCTCCGCCCCGGACAGCCCGAGGTCCCGCCCGACGGCCCGGCTCAGGGTGGCGACCCGGCGGGCGTGCCCGGCCGGGGTGTACCCCGCGATCTCGGTGGCGCGGGCGAGCGAGGCGATGGTCTGCCGGTAGGTGGCCCGGACGGCCGCGTACCGGCGCAGGGACAGCTGGGTCAGGAGCAGGGGCAGGCAGAACACGGGCAGCGCCCACAGCCCCACGACGGCGACGGCCAGCGCCATCACCGCGCCGGTGGCGCAGACGGCGGACCCGATGCCGAGCAGTCCGCGCAGCTCGTCCCGGAGCAGCGGTCCGAACGGCCAGCCCGTGCGCGCGTGGGCCTGCGCGGCGGCGAGCACGGCGTCGCAGAGCGCGGTGAGCACGAGGAGCGCGACGAGCAGCAGGGCGTACGCGGGTCCGCTCCAGTGCTCCAACGCGCCCCTGCTGTAGAGGGGTTGGAAGCAGACGGCGGCGAAGCCGACGGTGAGGACGCGGCGCGTGAGGTGGTCGAGGGTGGGCCGCCGCCCGTCGGCTATGTGCGGGACGTTGCCGAGCAGCGAGGCCGCGCAGACGACGGTGACGACCTGGCAGGCCCCGTCGTGGGTGACGGCCCCGGCATCGGCGCCGAGCAGGGCGTAGGCGAGCCCGCCTGCGGCCCCGAGCGGAGCGGCCTCCCGTACCTCGGCGCAGGTCCACCGGGCCCACTCGCCGATGCCGACGAGCAGGCCGAAGGCGAGGGCGATGCCGCGGTCGTCGAGGCCTGCCCAGAGGGTGCCGGCGAGGCAGCCGAGAGCGAGGAGCAGGGCGGCGAGGCGGATGCAGCCGAGCGCGGCGGGGCGGCGGGTGCGAGGGGCTGTCGCGGCCGGACCTGCGAGGCCGTCGCCGCCGCGGGCACTGCCCATGCCACTGCCACTGCCCGTGCCCGGCGGTCCCGGGGCGAAGGCCGGGGCTCCGGACGTCACGGGGCACCTCGCCCGGCGCTCTCGCGGTCACCGCCGGGCGAAGCGGTGCGGTCCTTACCGGGCGGTTCGGGCGGTTGGGCCGGGACGCCGGAGGCGGAGGAGGCGGAGGCGGAGGCTGCGGAGGCGGGAATGGTGGGCGCCGTGGGATCCGGTGGCCGGACGTCGGCGGTGACCGCCGGGTGCCAGCCGTGTCTGGCCAGCGCCCGCGCCAGGGCGTCGACGATCCCCGCGTCGAAGTGCCGTCCCGCGCACCGCCGTAGCTCCGCCACGGCGGCCTCGACCGGCCGGGCCCTGCTGTAGGAGCGCGTCGACGTCATCGCGTCGAAGGCGTCGGCGACGGCCACCACGCGGGCCGACTCCGGGATCTGGCCGCCCGCCAGTCCGTAGGGGTAGCCGCTGCCGTCGATGCGCTCGTGGTGGTGGAGGATCGCCGCGCGGGCCTCGCCGAGGAAGGAGATCCCGCGCACCATCTCGTGCCCGTACTCGGGGTGCAGTTCGATGATCCGGCGTTCCTCCGGGGTGAGCGGCCCGTTCTTGCGGAGCAGCCGGGTGGGGACGCCCAGCTTGCCCACGTCGTGGAGGATGCCGGCGAAGCGGAGCACCTCCACCCGGTCGTCGTCCATGGCCAGTTCGCGCGCGATCATCACGGAGGCCTGTCCGACCCGCTCACTGTGCCCGCGGGTGTACCCGTCCTTGATGTCGACGGCCTGGACGAGCGCGCGGATGGTGGCCTGGTGGGCGGCGCGCTCCCGGTGGTACTGGGCGAACACCCACCAGGACACGCACATCGGCAGCAGGACGAGCAGAGCCGCGACGGGACCGTAGGGGCTGCGCCAGAGCACGGCCATCATCAGCCCGGCCAGCCCGTGCACCCCGACCGGGGCGAGGGAGCGGGAGAGCAGGCCGCGCCAGGCCCGGCGGACCGGCACGCGCTCGGCGACCGCGAGGATCCCGCCGTCCAGCAGGGCGAGAACCGCGCAGAAGGCCAGCACGGCCGCGGCGCAGGGCAGCAGCGCGTACGGGAAGTCGCAGCCGACCACCGCGTCACGCCCGCCCAGCGCCCAGTGCACGCGCCCCGCGCCCCACACGGCGAGTCCCAGCTCGGCGGCCCGCCAGATCCGGCGCAGCCCTTGCGGCCGTTGCTCGGCGCGGGAGAGCAGGGCGCCCGGCAGCGGTACCAGCGCGGCGGCCGGCGGTGGCAGCAGAAAGGCACCGGCGAGCAGCACCGGGTAGAAGGTGCCGCCGAGCCGGCGCCGTACGACGTGCTCGCAGGCCGCGTACAGCGCGGCGAGGAGGGCGACGGCCCACCAGGGCGTACGCAGGCCGGGCAGCGGCAGCAGGCAGAGCAGGGCGGCGAGGGCGACGCAGGTCACGTACGCGCGCACCCGTACCGGGACCGCCTCCATCTCGCCCCTCCCCCGACCATGCCTGTCCAGGCTCCGGAGCCTAGGGCGGAAGCAGACGGGTCCGGGGGCTTATGAGCGGAGGATTAGCACGTTCGGGTGACGGAACACGGGGGCGGGAACCGCTCTGCGCCGCCGGCGGCGGACGGCGCTGACGCGGTCGGCGCCCGGTCAGCTCTCCGGCGTGACCGGTGCGGGCTGGGCGGTCCGGCCGGCCGTGACGTCGTGCTCCGGGACGGGCTGGCCGGAGCGGATCAGGTCCAGCCTCCCCAGCACCTTGGCCCGCAGGTCGGTGGGCACGTCGTCATGCCCGCAGCACCGCTTGACCAGCTTCTTCACGGCCTCCTCCAGCCCGTACTTCTCCAGGCAGGGGGAGCACTCGTCGAAGTGCTGCTTGAACTTGACGCGATCGACGTCCGGCATCTCACTGTCGAGGAACTCGTAGAGATGATCGAGTACCTCACTGCAGTCCGTCTCGTGCGGCTCTCCGCAGCTCATGAGCCCGAGCCTTTCGCTTCGTTCGACTCTCCGGCGCCGGCCGGGACGAGCCCGCGCTCACGCGCGTAGTCCTCCAGCATGCCGCGCAGTTGACGGCGGCCCCGGTGCAGCCGGGACATCACCGTACCGATGGGTGTCCCCATGATGTCCGCGATCTCCTTGTAGGCAAAGCCCTCTACGTCGGCGAGGTAGACGGCGATGCGGAATTCCTCGGGGATCGCCTGCAGCGCTTCCTTCACGTCCGAGTCCGGCAGATGGTCGAGCGCCTGCGACTCCGCGGAGCGCAAGCCCGTCGACATGTGCGACTCGGCGCGGGCGAGCTGCCAGTCCTCGATCTCCTCGGCCGCGGAGCGCTGGGGTTCGCGCTGCTTCTTGCGGTACGAGTTGATGAAGGTGTTCGTGAGAATGCGGTACAGCCAGGCCTTGAGGTTGGTGCCCTCACGGAACTGGTGGAAGGACGCGTACGCCTTGGCGTAGGTCTCCTGCACCAGGTCCTCGGCGTCGGCCGGGTTGCGCGTCATGCGCAGTGCGGCCGAGTACATCTGGTCGAGGAATTCGAGCGCGTCCCGCTCGAAGCGCGCGGTGCGCTCCGAGGTCGACTCCGCGCTGACGCCCTGGCCCTCGGGCAGCTCCGCCTGGCCGTTGTCGGTCCCTGCGTCGGTACCGGTGACCGGACCCACCTCCTCAAGATCCCGGGCAGGACCAGAACCGATCCCACTCGTCTCGGAGGATAGAACACGACCCGTGCCTGCCGCCGCTCGAATAGGAGCGGTCTTGGCCGCGTGCAGCACCGTCCAGTCCAGGTCAGCGCTGCTGCTACGGCTCGGGCAGATGGTCGAACCCATGCGGCGGACTTCCTCTCCTTCGGCGTCGGCGCTGGTGTCCCAGCACTTCTGTCCGCCTCAACAGTGGTCCGTCGCGCAACATTCCCGGGCGTCACCCGAGGGACGCGGTCCATGCGACGACCGCGTCCGTGATGATGGTCACTGCCTGTTCCGGACCGATCTCGGCCTTTTTGGCCACCGCGAACCCGTGGTCCGCGTGGGGCACCTCGACGAGTTCGTACTCGCCCGCCGGGAACTCGGCCGGTTTCCCGAACGGGTCGTTGCCGCCCTGCACGACGAGCGTCGGCACCCCGGCCCCGAGCAGCTCCCCGGCCCGCGACTTCTCCGGCTTCCCCGGCGGGTGCAGCGGAAAGCCGAGGGCGAGGACGCCGACCGCCCCCAGCTCCGTCGCCGTACGGCAGGCGACCCGGGCCCCGGCGCTGCGCCCGCCCGACACCACCGGCAGCCCCGGCGCGGCGAGCGCGGGCCACACCCCGCGCCAGCCGGCGTCGAGCGTCTTCGGCGCCGGCGCGAGCTTCTTCCCGGCGACCCGCCAGGGCTGCTCGACGAGCGCGACGGTCACGCCGTGCCCGGGCAGCACCGCGGCGACGGCCTGCAGGTCCCGCGCCTCGACGCCCCCGCCCGCCCCGTGCCCGACGGCCAGCACCAGCCGCGCCCGCTCCGCCTCGTACCAGGTGATGCGGGCGTCCCCCGCCTCCGTACCGACGATCTTCGCTGTGGTCACGCGAGCAGGCTAGACGGCAGCGCCCCGAAGGGGGCGGGGAGAGCGGGGGGGGAAGCCGGGGGGCGCGGGGGGAGCGCTCAGAAGAGCGTGCCCTCCTCGGGCCCCTCCAGCTCCTTCAGCAGCTCGGGGCTGTTGTTGCGGACGTTGCTGACCGCCGTGGAGACCGGGTAGGCCCGCATCAGGCCCTCCGGCGGCGGGGCGAGCAGCGCGCGCAGGTCCTCGACGTCGGTGCGGGCCGGGTCGAGCCAGGCGTCCCAGCGGTCCGGGGTCAGCATCAGCGGCATCCGGGGGTGGATGTCGTGCAGCGACCGCGGCCCTTCGGCGGGCGCGACGGCCAGCGGCGAGGTCTCCGCCTCCGTGGTGATCACCGAGCACGTCACCCACCAGGCCAGCGGGTGCTCGTCGGGCAGCGTCCGGTCCCGCCAGAACTCGTACAGCCCGGCCATCGCGAACACCGAGCCGTCGGCCGGGAGCACGAAGTACGGCTGCTTGCGGGGCCGCTTCTTCTTCCCTTCGACCTCCAGGTCCCGCTCCTCCGGGGCGGTGACCCATTCGTAGTAGCCGTCGGCGGGCAGGATGCAGCGGCGGGTGGCGAAGGCGCGGCGGTACGACGGCTTCTCGTGCACGGTCTCCGCGCGCGCGTTGATCATCCGGGCGCCGCCCTCGGGCGTCTTGGCCCAGGAGGGAACGAGCCCCCACTTCAGTGTGCGCAGCTGGCGAACCGGACGGCGGTCCTCGGCGTCTTTCACCGGACGGTCGAGGACGGCGTAGACCTCCTTGGTCGGAGCCACGTTGTAGTCGGGCTCCAGGGTCTCCTCGGGCTCCCACTTCTCTATTTCAAAGACTCCTGCGAGATCCTCGGGCCCACGACTGGATGCATACCGTCCGCACATACGTGCAACACTGCCAGACTCCACATGCCCGTAGGGAGTAACCACCAGACCATGGAGAGCACCGCCGCCCTCGCGCTGCCCGACCTCTGGGACCGTCTGACGGGTACCCAGTCCGATCCCGACCTGTGGGTGGTGCTCGCGACCCTGGCCGCCGCGGTCGCGGTGGTCGTCCCGCACAACCTGTGGCGGATATCCCGCAACGCCATCACGATCGCCCACGAGGGCGGCCACGGCCTGACCGCCCTGCTCACGGGCCGCCAGCTGACCGGCATCCGGCTGCACTCCGACACCAGCGGCCTCACGCTCAGCCGGGGCAAGCCGCACGGCATCGGCATGATCGTCACGGCGGCGGCCGGGTACACGGCTCCCCCGCTGCTGGGCCTCGGCGGTGCGGCCCTCCTCGGCGCCGGCCGCATCACCCTGCTGCTCTGGCTCGCCACGGTCCTGCTGGTCGTGATGCTGGTGATGATCCGCAACGCCTACGGCGTCCTGACGGTCTTCCTCACGGGCGGCACCTTCCTGCTGGTGTCCTGGCTGGCCGGACCGCAGGTGCAGGCGGCGTTCGCGTACGCGGTGGTCTGGTTCCTGCTGCTCGGCGGGGTCCGCCCGGCCTTCGAACTCCAGGCGAAGCGCTCCCGCGGCGGCGCGGGCGACTCCGACGCCGACCAGCTGTCGAGGCTGACCCATCTCCCGGCCGGCGTATGGCTGTTCCTCTTCCACACGGTGTCCCTGTGCTCACTGATCGGCGGGGGGCGCTGGCTGCTGCAGGTATGACGCGCCCCGAAGGGGCAGGCGTCGGGGGCGCGGGGCGATATCGACATGCGGCTCCGCCGCGCGGGCGCGACCTGCCCCGACGGCGCGGCACCCGCCCACCGGCCCGGCCCACCGCCACCGCACTCTCACCCCGGCCGCGCACTAAAGTGACCCCATGGCCGCAAACCCCACCGCACCAACCGCCCTCTGGCCCGCCCCGCACGCGCGCGGAGCCGTCGACGCGACGGTTCACGTGCCGGGATCCAAGTCGGTCACCAACCGCGCCCTCGTCCTCGCCGCCCTCGCCTCCGAACCCGGCTGGCTGCGCCGCCCCCTCCGCTCCCGCGACACCCTGCTGATGGCCGGTGCCCTGCGCGCGATGGGCGTCGGCATCGACGAGGGCGTGGGCCCCGACGGCTCCGGCGAGGCCTGGCGCGTGCTCCCCGCGGGGCTCCGCGGCCCCGCCACCGTCGACGTCGGCAACGCCGGCACGGTGATGCGCTTCCTCCCGCCCGTCGCGACCCTGGCCGCCGGCGACATCCGCTTCGACGGCGACCCCCGTTCGTACGAACGCCCCCTGCACGGCGTGATCGACGCCCTGCGCGTCCTCGGCGCCCGTATCGACGACGACGGCCGCGGCGCGCTCCCCCTCACCGTGCACGGCAGCGGCGCCCTGGACGGCGGCCCGGTGTCCATCGACGCCTCGTCCTCCTCCCAGTTCGTGTCGGCCCTCCTGCTCTCCGGCCCGCGCTTCAACCAGGGCGTCGAGGTCCGCCACACCGGCCGCAGCCTCCCCTCCCTCCCGCACATCCGGATGACCGTCGACATGCTGCGCGCGGTGGGCGCCCAGGTGGACACCCCCGAGTCGGGCGGCGAGCCGAACGTCTGGCGGGTCACGCCCGGCGCCCTGCTGGGCCGCGACCTGACCGTCGAGCCGGACCTCTCGAACGCCCAGCCCTTCCTCGCCGCGGCCCTGGTGACGGGCGGCAGGGTCGTGATCCCGGACTGGCCGTCCCGGACCACCCAGCCGGGTGACCGGCTGCGCGAGATCTTCACGGAGATGGGCGGTACCTGCGAACTGACCGAGTACGGCCTGGAGTTCACCGGCTCGGGCCGGATCCACGGCATCGACGTCGACCTGGGTGACGTCGGCGAGCTGACCCCCGGCATCGCGGCGGTCGCCGCCCTCGCGGACACCCCCTCCACCCTGCGCGGGGTCGCCCACCTGCGGCTGCACGAGACGGACCGGCTGGCCGCGCTCACCAAGGAGATCAACGAGCTCGGCGGCGACGTCACCGAGACCGCCGACGGCCTGCGCATCCGCCCGCGCCGGCTGCACGGCGGCGTCTTCCACACGTACGAGGACCACCGCATGGCGACGGCCGGTGCGATCATCGGCCTGGCCGTGGCCGACGTGCAGATCGAGAACGTGGCGACGACGGCGAAGACCCTGCCGGACTTCCCCGACCTGTGGACCGGGATGCTCGGGAGCGACGGGGCGTAGGGGCGTAGACATGCGCCGCTACGGCAAGCACACCGACGAGGACGACATCCGCGCCCGCCCCAACCGCAAGGGCAACCGGCCGCGGACCAACATCCGCCCCAAGCACGAGGACGCGGCCGAGGGCATGGTCCTCACCGTCGACCGGGGCCGGCTGACCTGTCTGGTCGAGGACCGGACGATCCTCGCGATGAAGGCCCGCGAGCTGGGCCGCAAGGCCGCGGTGGTGGGCGACCGGGTGGCCCTGGTCGGCGACCTGTCCGGCAAGAAGGACACCCTGGCCCGGATCGTGCGCATCGAGGACCGTTCCTCCGTGCTGCGGCGGACCGCCGACGACGACGACCCGTTCGAGCGGGTGGTCGTCGCCAACGCCGACCAGCTGGCGATCGTCACCGCCCTGGCCGACCCCGAGCCCCGCCCCCGCCTCATCGACCGCTGCCTGGTGGCGGCCTACGACGGCGGGCTCACCCCCCTGCTGGTCATGACCAAGTCGGACCTGGCCCCGCCGGACAAGCTGCTTGAGCTCTACGGCGACCTGGATATCCCGTACGTGGTCACGAGCCGCGAGGAGCTGGCGGCGGGGGAGGCCGCCCGCCGGGTCCAGGACCTTCTCGACGGCAAGATCACGGCGTTCGTCGGCCACTCGGGCGTCGGCAAGACGACCCTGGTGAACGCGCTCGTCCCCGAGGACCGCCGTCGGACGACGGGTCATGTCAACGCGGTGACCGGCCGGGGCCGCCACACCACGACCTCCGCGCTGGCCCTCCCGCTGGCCGACGACGGCGGCTGGGTCGTGGACACCCCGGGCGTCCGCTCCTTCGGCCTGGCCCACATCGACCCGTCCCGCGTGATCCACGCCTTCCCCGACCTGGAGCCGGGCACCGTGAACTGCCCGCGCGCGTGCAGCCACGACGAGCCGGACTGCGCGCTGGACGAGTGGGTCGCGGAGGGTCACGCGGACCCGGCCCGCCTCTACTCGCTGCGGCGGCTGCTGGCCACCCGGGACCGCAAGGAAGGCGACTGACCACCGGGGTGTTTGTCTTGACCGGAGTTCGGTAAGTGCATAATCGCACCGAGCTGGACATACGGGAGGACAGCACATGGCGTGGCTGCTGGTGATCGTGGCCGGGATCCTGGAGACCGGCTTCGCCGTGTGTCTCAAGCTCTCCCACGGCTTCACCCGACTATGGCCGACGATAGCCTTCGCCTCCTTCGCCCTGGGCAGCTTCGGCCTGCTGACCCTGTCCCTGAAGAAACTCGACGTGGGCCCGGCCTACGCGGTCTGGACCGGCATCGGCGCGGCGGGCACGGCGATCTACGGCATGGTCTTCCTCGGCGACCTGGTCTCCACCCTGAAGATCATCTCCATCGGCCTGGTCATCGCAGGAGTAATCGGCCTCCAACTCTCGGGCTCGGCCCACTGAAACGCGCCCTGACCGACGTCCGCCTCTGGGGCTGGGCTCACTGAAACGCGCCCCAAAGGGGCGCGGGGAACTGCGCGGCCAGCCCCCACGCACCCGCGGGTACTCACGACCCGCACCACCCCTCGTCACTTTCACACCGGTTGCCGATAAAGCGCCCCGCGCACCAACTCCGCCACCGCCCCCGCCCCCTCTGGCGGCGCCGCGACACAAGACAACGCCAGCCGCACCACCAGCTCGCACGACCGGACCAGCTCGCCGTTCCCCTTCCCGGCCCCCGCCCCGGACAGCACCGCCACCGCCCGGTCCCGCACGATCTGCACGAAGTCCCCGGGAGAAGGCAACGGCCCGTCCGCCCTCCGCTGCGCCGGCACCGCCGAGGACGACGGCACCGCGGACAGCGTCGGCGACGGCAACCGCTCGCTCCAGCACCCCGTGAGCATCGCCCGTACCAGCACGTTGTCCCGAGCCGCCACCGCCATCCACTCGGCCGTCGCCGCAAGGCGCTCCCGTACCTCTGCATGGCTCGCCAACGCCCGTTCCACGCCCGCGAGATACCCGTCGGCCTCCCTGCGCACCAGCGCCCTCGCCAGGCCCTCCTTGCTGCCGAACTCGTTGTACAGCGTCTGCCGGGACACCCCGGCAGCCGCCGCCACGTCGACCATCCGCACGGCCGCCCACGGCCGGCGCGCAAGCGCCGCGTACGCGGCGTCCAGAAGGGATTCCCGGGCTGCAGGCATCATCGCCTCCCTGGGGCGAGCGACTCTGCGCCCAGATTTGACGCGCACGAATCGACTGTCAAGGGTTCGCGAAGGCACCGGGGGGCGCCCTTCGGCCAACACGCGCGGGCGCGCCGCAGGCCTGCCGGGGGTCAACGGAGGTCACCGCCCGATCACTTGCCGGCATCACCCGGCCTCCCCTGGTAGCCCCGCGCCCGCCCCGGCAGATACCGTTCGTCACATGCCGGACTACCTTGATGACCTGCGTCTCGCCCACGTACTCGCGGACGCGGCCGACGCCCTGACCATGGAACGCTTCAAGGCACTCGACCTCAAGGTCGAGACCAAGCCGGACATGACCCCCGTGAGCGAGGCGGACAAGGCCGCCGAGGAGCTGATCCGCGGCCAGCTGCAGCGCGCCCGGCCACGGGACGCGATCCTCGGCGAGGAGTACGGCATCGAGGGCACAGGGCCGCGCCGCTGGGTGGTCGACCCGATCGACGGCACCAAGAACTACGTCCGCGGCGTCCCGGTCTGGGCGACCCTGATCTCCCTGACGGAGGCGGCCGAGGGCGGCTACCAGCCGGTCGTCGGCCTGGTCTCCGCGCCCGCGCTCGGCCGCCGCTGGTGGGCCGCGAAGGGGCACGGCGCCTTCACCGGCCGCAGCCTGTCCTCGGCGACCCGCATGCACGTCTCCAACGTCTCGAAGCTGGCCGACGCCTCCTTCGCGTACTCCTCGCTCAGCGGGTGGGAGGAGCGCGGGCAGCTGAACGGCTTCCTGGACCTGACCCGCGAGGTGTGGCGCACGCGCGCGTACGGCGACTTCTGGCCGTACATGATGGTCGCCGAGGGATCCGTCGACATCTGCGCCGAGCCGGAGCTGTCCCTGTGGGACATGGCGGCCAACGCGATCGTGGTGACGGAGGCCGGCGGCACCTTCACCGGCCTCGACGGCCGTCCGGGCCCGCACAGCGGCAACGCGGCGGCGTCCAACGGCCACCTCCACGACGAGCTGCTGTCGTACCTCACCCAGCGTTACTGAAACGGTCTTCTGAGGCACAACAAGCCCAAACGGGCGCATCGCTCCCCTCACATATGAGCGCGTGCGCCCTCAATTGGCTGCGCGCACCCCCTTGTTGACCCGCGCTTTACCTGCCACCCTGAGAGAACCCTCACTTGTGCATTTGTGAATCGCTGAACTAGCCCAGCGATTTCTCTAGGAGGTGGCACCTTCCATGCTCGTCCGTGACGCCATGAGCACGGTGGTCCTCACCGTCGGCCCCGCCCACACCCTCCGCCAGGCAGCCGCCCTGATGTCCGCGCGCCGCGTGGGCGCGGCGATCGTCCACGACCCGGACGCAGGCGGCATCGGGATCCTCACCGAACGCGACATCCTCAACTCCGTGGGCCTCGGCCAGAACCCCGACACGGAGCCCATCCACGCCCACACCACCAACGACGTCGTGTTCGCCACCCCGACCTGGACGCTGGAGGAGGCGGCCCGGGCGATGGCCCACGGCGGCTTCCGCCACCTGATCGTCCTGGACGGCGGCGAACCCGCCGGCATCGTCTCGGTCCGCGACATCATCCGCTGCTGGGCCCCGGCCCGCACACCACAACCCGTCTGACGACCCCCGGCCCGCCCGCCCATCCACACTGGACTTAGTCCAAGTCGAGCAAGGTTCCAAAGTCACACCTGTTCGGAAAAAGGAGCCCCTGCTGTTAGGCTGAATGCCATGAGTGACCTTCTGGAACGGCTGCGTGGACGCGGATGGCGGATGACCGCGCAGCGACGCGTCGTGGCCGAGGTACTCGACGGCGAGCACGTCCATCTGACGGCCGACGAGGTGCACGCCAGGGCCGTCGTCAAGCTGCCGGAGATCTCCCGGGCGACCGTCTACAACACGCTGGGTGAGCTGGTCTCGCTCGGCGAGGTCATCGAGGTCTCGACGGACAAGCGCGCCAAGCGCTACGACCCGAACGCGCACCAGCCGCACCACCACCTGGTCTGCGCCCGCTGCGGCTCGATCCGCGACGTCCACCCGACCGGCAACCCGATGGCCGACCTCCCCGCCTCGGAGCGGTTCGGCTTCACGGTCTCCGACGTCGAGGTGACGTACCGCGGCCTGTGCCCGGACTGCGCGGCGGCCGTCTGACGCCGACGAACGGACGTTCCCGAAGGCCCCGGCGCTCACGATGAGCACCGGGGCCTTCGTCATGCGGGGATGTCGCGCGCCGCCTTGACGGGCGTCGGGCCGCAAAAAACCGAGGGCCGGAACCCGTTTCCGGATTCCGGCCCTCGGCCTTCAGTAGCGGGGACAGGATTTGAACCTGCGACCTCTGGGTTATGAGCCCAGCGAGCTACCGAGCTGCTCCACCCCGCGTCGGTGAATGCAACATTACGTGAGGGACGCGTGCGGAGGCAAATCCATACCGGTCTACCATCCTGACCTGCGAGAACGCCCTGCGGGAACGCCGGCCTACGCCGACAGCTCCTCCCGCAGGGCGTCCCGGAGCCGCCCCGCCCGCTCGCTCACTTCCGCAGGTCCCAGCGCCACCGCCCGGTCGGCCCACTGCTGCCCCACCGCCAGCTCGCCACGACGCGCGTAGACCAGGGCCAGCCGCAACGCCGCCCGCCCGTGCCCCGCGTCGGCGGCCCGCTCCCACCACACGGCCGCCTCCGGCTCGCTGCCCTCCCGGGCCAGCAGCAGCCCGAGGTTGAACGCGCCGTTGCGCGACCCGGCCTCGGCCGCCGTCCGGTACCAGCGCGCCGCCTCCACCACGTCCCCGCGGGCGGCGGCCAGCATCCCGACCCGCACCTGGGCCCGCCGGTGCCCCTGCGTGGCGGCCCGCTCGTACCACTCCTCGCACTCGGTCTTCACGTTCAGGGACGACTCCCCGAGCTCGTGCTCGGAGACCGCGGGACGGCGTGCGTCGAGGACCGCGGCGAGCCGGTAGGCGGCCTCGGCGCTGCCGCCGCCCGCCGCGCACCGCAGATGGCGCTCGGCCGTCGCCTCGTCGCCCTCGCGGAGCCGGGCGATGCCGACCTGGAGGGCGGCCTCCGTGTGCCCGGCGGCAGCAGCCCGCTCGTAGCAGCGCAGGGCCACCCGGTCCTCGCCGCGCCCGGCGTAGAGGATCCCGAGGTTGAACGCGGCGTCCACGCTGCCCGCCTCGGCGGCCTTGGAGAACCACGGCTCGGCACCGCTCGTGTCGCCGACCTGGAGCAGCAGGACGGCGAGCGCGTTCGCGGCCTCGCGGTGCCCGGCGTACGCGGCCCGCCGGTACCACTGCTCGGCCTGCGCGGTCCGTCCCTGTTCGGCGCAGAGCAGGGCGAGGTTGTACGCCCCGTTGTCGTCGCCGGCGTCCATCGCAGCCCGGTACCAGCGCTCGGCGGTCTGCGTCTCGCCACGCTCCGCGTGCAGCGCGCCGAGCGCGTTCGCCGCGTTGCCGTCGCCGTCCTGTGCGGCGCGCAGCCACCACACGGCGGCGCTCTCGGTGTCCCCGGCGTCGCGCAGCAGGAAGCCGAGGGCGCAGGCGGCCCGGGCCTCGCCGTCCTTGGCCGAGGTCAGGTACCAGCGCCCGGCCTCCCTGAGCTCGCCGCGCCTCTCCAGGATCGCGCCGAGATGCAGCGCGGCCCGCCGGTGGCCGCGGGCGGCGGCCTGCCGGTACCACTGCTCGGCCTCGTCGGCCTCCGCGGTCCCGCCGCCCGCTGTCCCGGCGGCCCCGGTGATCCCGGCAATCCCGGCGGTCTCCGTGTCGACACCGTTGTCGGCCCCGGTCTCGCCCTCGTTCACGGCCGTTCTGCGGTCGAGCGCGCGCGCCAGCCGGTACGCCGCCTCCCGGTGCCCGCGCTCGGCGGCGGCCCGCATCCACTGTCCGGCGCCCGCGTCCCCCCGGTGCTCCAGCAGGTCGGCCAGGGCGTACGCACCCAGTGCGTGGCCCTGTTCGGCGGACTGGCGCAGCCAGTACTCGGCGGCGGGTTCGTCGCCGCGTTCGCGGTGGTGGCGGCCCAGTGCGTGGGCGGCGGCGGCCGATCCGGCGACGGCAGCGATCCGCCACCAGCCGGCGGCGTCATCGGGGTAGCCGCGCTGGTGCAGCAGCACACCGAGGTTGTTGGCGGCGGCCCGGTCACCGGCGGCCGTGGCCGCGCGCAGCCGGGGCTCGGCTCCGTCGAGGTCGCCACGGCGCAGCAGCATGGCGCCGAGCACACTCATCGACTCGACGTCACCGGCCTCGGCCTGGAGCCGGTGACGTGCCTCCTCAGCGGCCTCGGCGGCCTCGTCGCGGGTAGGCTCCTCGCCCGAAGGCTGCACAAATCGCCCTGTCTCGAACAGAGTTGCCTTGTCCCCCATAACGTTCATCGTCGCACCACCTGCAACCTGGGTACACCACGTATACCGCAGACCGTGAGGTCACTTCAGCGTTTTGTCGACATGCCCACAGAACGACAAGTCAAACACATCTCCGCCAACTCCCCACAGCGGCACGGCGACCCGGCCATCGGTACATGCGTTCGCCGCCCGTCCGGACACCGGGAGCCGTTCGGCCGGACATCGCGGAGGCGCGGCCGTCCGCCCACGCGCACGCACGAAGGCCCGGATCCCAAGAGGATCCGGGCCTTCGACTTCAGTAGCGGGGACAGGATTTGAACCTGCGACCTCTGGGTTATGAGCCCAGCGAGCTACCGAGCTGCTCCACCCCGCGCCGTTGTGATGCAACCGTATCACGGCGCGGGCCGGGCTTGATCACGCGCCGGGGGTCATCCGCTCGGACTGGCGCTCCCGCTGGGACTCGGACTGCTCCCGGCGCCCGCACTCGCGCTTGCGCTCGGGCTGGGGCTGCTGCTCGCCGTCGTACCGCCGCCGGCCTTGTCGGCCTTCGACTGCGCCTCCTCGGCCCGCTTCAGCGCGTCCTGCAGCTCGTTCTGCGCCTTGCCGTACGCCGTCCAGTCGCCCTTCTTCAGGGCCTCCTGGCCCGCCTCGAAGGCCTTCTGGGCGTCGTCCAGCGCCGCCTGGACCGTGGGGTTGCCGGACGACGTCGGCGGCGAGGTCGTCCCGGTGTCCGAGGAGCCCGTATCGGAACCGTCCGTGCCGAACACCTTGTTGAGCGCCTCGTCGAGGGTGTTCTCGAAGACGGTCTTGCCCTCGTAGGTGACCAACACCTTGCGCAGCAGTGGGTACTTGACCCCGGCACCGCGGACGTAGACCGGCTCCGCGTACAGCAGGCCGCCGTCCAGTGGCACGGTCAGCAGATTGCCGTACTCGACCTCGGAGTCGCCGCCCTTGAGGAGCTTGATGGCGGCGGCGATCTCCTGTTCGGAGTTGAACTTGCTCTGGACCTGTTTGGGTCCGTCGACGGTCGTGCTGGTCGGCAGTTTCAGGATTCTGATCTTGCCGTAGTCCTTCGAACCGGCTTCGGAGTCGACCGACATGAACGCGCTGAGGTTGTCCCGGCCGTTGGGCGTGAACGTCGTCGACAGCGAGAACGTCTGGGCGCTCTGGTCCGGCATCTTCATGCTCAGGTAGTACGGCGGCACCGCGTCGCCCGACTTGTTGGTCGGGTCGTCGGGCACCTGCCACACCTCGCTGCCGGTCAGGAACGTCTGGGCGTCCGTCACGTGGTAGCGGGTGAGCAGTTCGCGCTGCACCTTGAACAGGTCCTGCGGGTACCGGAGATGGTCCATCAGGTCCTGCGAGATGGCGCTCTTGGGCTGCACCGTGCCCGGGAAGGCCTTCATCCAGGTCTTCAGCACCGGGTCCTCGGTGTCCCACTGGTAGAGCTTGACCTCGCCGGTGTACGCGTCGACGGTCGCCTTGACCGAGTTGCGGATGTAGTTGACCTGGTTCTGCTGGGCCACCACCGCGCGCGAGTTGTTGGTCGCGGTGAGCGAGTCGGCGGTGGTGTCGCCGAGGGTCGTACGGGAGGCGTAGGGATACCCGTTCGACGTCGTGTAGGCGTCGACGATCCACTGGATACGGTGGTCCACGATCGCCGGGTACGCGTCGCCGTCGATGGTCAGCCAGGGGGCGACCGCCTCGACCCGCTCCTTGGGCGTGCGGTTGTACAGGATCCGCGAGCCCTCGCCGATCGCGCCCGAGTACAGGATCTGCGGCTCGTTGAACGCCACCGCGTACGCGGCGCGGTTGATCGGGCTGGAGAGGCTGACCCCGCTCTTGCCCGCGTAGCTGGTGAGCTTCTCACCGTCGTCGTCGGAGTAGTCGATCTCCTTCTGGGGACCGCCGACGATCGAGTACGTGTTCGTCTTCTCGCCGTAGTAGACGCGCTGCTGGTACGTGCCCAGGTCGCCCGTGGACGGCAGGTCGGACTCGGTGAAGACCGGCTGGCCCTGGTCGTCGGCCTCGGTGCCCTTGGCGGCGACCACGCCGTAGCCGTGGGTGTACCGGAAGTGGTCGTTGATCCAGTTGTTCTTCGGGATGCCGGCCAGGTTCAGCTCGCGCAGCCCGATGACGGTGTCCTGGACCTTGCCGTCCTTGGAGTAGCGGTCCACGTCCAGGTTGGTCGGGAACGCGTAGTAGTTCCGCATCTGCTGGAGCTGCTGGAACGTGGGCGAGACGATGTTCGGGTCCATGATCCGGATGCTCGCCGTGGCGTCGACGTCGTCCCGGAGCTTGGTCTTGTCCGTGGTCGTGCTCGTGCCCTTGTACTCGGTGACCTTGGTGTCGTCGATGCCGTACGCCTCGCGGGTCGCCTTGAGGTTCTTCTGGACGTACGGGGCTTCCTTGGCCTGCTCGTTGGGCTGGACCTGGAACTTCTGGACGATCGCCGGGTAGAGGCCGCCGATGAGGATCGCGGACAGGACCATCAGGCCGAAGCCGATCACGGGCAGCTGCCAGGTGCGCCGCCACAGGGTGGCGAAGAACAGCAGCGCGCAGATGACGGCGATGCAGAACAGGATCGTCTTGGCGGGCAGATAGGCGTTCGCGTCGACGTATCTCAGGCCGGTCCAGTTGCCGGTGGCCTTGAAGTCGCTGGACTTCACCGCCAGTCCGTAGCGGTCGAGCCAGTAGGCGACCGCCTTGAGGGCGACGAAGAGACCGAGCAGCACCGACAGGTGGCCCGTCGCGGCACCGGTGGCACGCGCACCGGGGCTGGTGACGCGCAGCCCGCCGTACAGGTAGTGGGTGAGCGCGGCGGCGATCAGGGAGAGGATCGCGGTGGCGAAGCCGAAGCCCAGCAGGAAGCGGTACCAGGGCAGGTCGAAGGCGTAGAAGGAGACGTCGAGGTGGAACTGCGGGTCCTTCTGGTGGAAGGGCACGCCGTTGACCCACATCAGCCAGGTGCGCCACTGGCCGGCCGCGGACGCGCCGGCGATCAGCCCGACCAGCGCGGTGACCGCGAGCAGCAGCCACTTCTTGTACGGCGCGATGCCCATCCGGTAGCGGTCGAGGCTCTGCTGCTCCATGGACATGGCGCTCAGCGGGGGGCGCAGCCGGTGCGCCAGCCAGACGTTGAAGCCCACCGCAGCCGCCATCAGCAGACCGAAGACGGAGAACAGCCCGATCTTGGTCCACAGGGTTTTGGTGAACACCGAGGAGTAGTGCACCGACCGGTACCAGAGCCAGTCGGTCCAGAAGCCCGCGAACATGGTGAACGCCATGCCGAGCGCGGCAAGGACGCCCAGTGTCAGGAGCAGGGTCCGGACCCGCCGGGACGGACGTCCGGTCGCTCTGATCCGTGGCCCCGTCGGGCCTCCGCCGCGGTCCGGCATCTGGAAAGCCAAGGTGCGCACCTCGAAGTTCGCTGTTTGATCCGCTGTTGATCCGTTGTTGTTGCGTCAGGCCCTCTTGTTCACGGGCCGGACGTGGCCCCCTGTGATCGCGGGGCCACACCTATGCAACTTACTCACGGCTTACTCGGTTCCCGATTCCGGCCATGAACGAGGCAGGATTGTGACCATGTCCAACACTCCCATGGCAGCGAACCCGCTCACCCGAGCCGTACTCGAGATCGACGAGTACACCTCCGGCCTCGGCTGGGACCAGCCCGCTCGCCTCTTCGCCCTCGTCGACACCGCACGGCTGCGCGCCCAGGAACCGGCTCTCGCCGCCCAGCTCGGTCTGGAGGACGAGTCCGCGACCACCGGCCTCACCCCGATCGAGCAGGACGAAGTGCCAACGGACAAGGCGCTGGACGAGTTCCTGGGCACCATCGCCTGGCCGGACCCGGTGGTCGGCTGCGCCCTCACGGTGGAGCGGCTGATGCTGCCGCCGTCCGCCGAGTCCCAGGTCCCCGAGGGGCTGAGCGAGGCGAAGCTGGCCACGTGGGTGGCGAGCCACCCCGAGCGCCAGGAGGTCCGGATGACCGTCGCGGTGCTGCGCGACGGCAGCCGCGACTCGGCGGTCCGGCTGCGCGAGAAGGACTCGCCGACGGAGGTGCTCACCGGCCCCGACCTGGTCCCGGGCCTGGCGGACGCGCTGAGGGCGACCTTCGAGGACTGAGGACTGAGGCAGTCGCCGAACGGCCGCGGACGGCTCCCGGCGGCTGCGGATGTCTGCGGACGGCGCCGGGGGCGCCCCTCGTCAGGAGGGGCGCCCCCGGCTGCCGGTAGGCCCGCTCAGCCCTTGGCGGTGCACTTCGGCAGGGCACCGGTGTCCCCGCTGCGGATGTCCTTGAGGGCGCCGAGCGCATCGCCGATGGTCTTCACCTTGACGAGGGTGAGCCCGCTCGGGGTGTCCTTGGCGGCCTCGGCGCAGTTGTCGGCCGGAGTCAGGAAGTACTGGGCGCCCTTGCTGCGCGCGCCGATGGTCTTCATCGAAATGCCGCCGATCGGACCGACCGTGCCGTCGTCGTCGATGGTGCCGGTGCCGGCGACGAACTTGCCGCCGGTGAGGCTGCCCGGGGTGAGCTTGTCGTAGATCCCGAGCGAGAACATCAGCCCCGCGCTCGGTCCGCCGACGTCGGCGAGCTTGATGTCGATGGAGAACGGGAACGTGTGATCGGTCCCGGCGGAGATCCCGACGATGGCGCGCTTCTCGCCGCTGTCGTCCGAGGTGGTCGTGGTGACCGTCACCTTCTCGGTCTCGGTGGCCGTCTTGTTCGCCTTCTCGGCGGCGGCCTGCGCCTTGACCGGCACGACGGTGAAGACCACGTCCTGGCCGGGCTTGTGCTTGGTCACCAGGGTGGCGACGTCGGCCGGCTGCTTGACCGCCGTGCCGTCGACGGCCTTGATCACGTCACCGGCGTGCAGTCTGCCCTCGGCCGGGGAGCCCTTGAGAACCGTGGAGACGATCACCCAGGACTTCACCGGGACGCCCAGCTCCTTCAGCGCGGCGACCTTGGCGCTCTCCTGGGACTCGCTGAATTCCTCGGCGTTCTCCTGGGTGGACTGCTGCTCCGTCTTGCCGTCCGGGTAGAGCGTGTCGTGCGGCACGACCTTGTTGTCGTGCGAGAGCCACCCGTAGACGGCCTCGACGAGGTTCATCTTGTAGTCGGCACTGGTGACCCGCACCGTGGTCATGTTCAGATGCCCGGAGGTCGCGTAGGTCTTGTGGCCGGAGATCTGCAGCACCGGCTCGCCGTCGTGGTCCCCGAGCGTGTTCACGGTCGGGCCGGGAGACATCTCCGAGTACGGCACGTTGATGAGCACTCCGGCGCACAGGAGCGCGATCAGCATCAGAGTGGAGGCGAGCATCGTCGCGGTGCGGCGTGGCATGCGAAGACAGTACGGGACGGGTCTGTCAGCGCACCGTCAGGGCCACCCGTCACACGCGCCCCGGCCCCCCTCAGCCGCCGGAGCGGGACTTCTCCATGGCCTCGCGGAAGCGCGCGTACCCGTCGAGTTCCGGCCCGTCGCTGCGCGCCCTCCTGGTCCGGTTGGCCCAGCTGCCCCACACACCGGCACCGACCGCCGCCACAAGCGGAATCAGCAACCAGACGAGCGCCGCCATACCGACCTCCCAACCCCATGAGCGTCCGCGACTGACTGATCAGCAGATTAATCATCCGCACTGACAACGCTCACGCGAGGGGTACGGTTACGCAAGCGGAGGCAGGACAGGGTCCTCAAGGGTCCTTCAGCAGGCCCCGACCCATTCCTCCGTCCCATCCGAGAACTTCTGGTGCTTCCAGATGGGCACCTCGTGCTTGAGGTCGTCGATCAGCTTTCGACAAGCTTCGAAGGCGTCCCCCCGATGCGGACACGACACACCGACGACGACCGCGAGATCACCCACCCGCAGGTCCCCCACCCGATGCACGGCGGCCAGCGCCCGCACCGGGTACTCGGCGACGACCTTCTCGGCGATCCGCCGCATCTCGTCCTCGGCACTGGGGTGACACGAATACCCGAGCGCGTCCACATCGGCGCCCCCGTCGTGATTCCGCACGGTCCCCACGAACAGCGCGATCCCACCGGCCGCGTCGTCCCCCACCGCCGCGAACACCTCGTCCACGGAGAGCGCACCCTCCCGGATCCCGATCAGCTTCACGGGATCGTCGGCGCCGCGCTCCCCAGGATGATCACTCACACCAGTCATACCCCCATCGTGCCGCAAGCCCACGACCACACGGAATACGACCAACACCAGGCACACGCGCGTACGGCTTTGGAGACTTCTACAGCCCTGTCCCCCGCACTGCTTTCAACAGCTCTCCACGCCCCCTCCAGCCCGTCCGGCGTTCGAGGACGAGGCCGGAGGCCGAAGCGCGGCGGTCCGGGGGCGGCAGCCCCTGCCCTCAGATCCGCCGCCGAGCCTTCCGCGCCCGGCGCACCACGGCCGCCGCCCCGAGCAACGCCACCGTCGCCCCCGCGGCCCCCGCCGCCGTCGCGTCCTTCCGCCCCAGCCGCCGCCCCACCACCGTGTGCCGCCCGGCCACCTCCTCCAGCAACTCGGCCAGCACCTCCTCGTTCGTCCACCCCGGCCGCCACCCGGCGTCGTGCAGCCGGCTGCCGCTCACCACCCACGGATACATCGTGTACGCGAGATCCCCGGCCGGCGACGGCGTGAGACCGATCCGGTGCAGCCGAGCCGCGGCCCCCAGCGCGACCGCCGACGGCAGCTCCATCCGCCGGGTCCCGCTGAGCTCCTCGACCTCCTCCTGCTCCAGCCAGCCGTCGCATCCGACGGCGAGTTCCCCCTCGACCTTCTCCAGGACGGCGTACTCCAGCGCACTGCACAGGTCCTCGACATGGCAGAACTGCCAGGCGGGCCGCGACCCGGCCACGACAAGCAGCCGAGGCGACTCGAAGTACCTGGTCAGCGCGGTATCGGTGCCCCCGACCAGCACCGCGGGGCGCACGACCGTGACATTGAGCCCCGGATGCGCGCGGGGCGCCCGGCGCGCGAGCCGCTCGATCTCCAGCAGGTCGCCGACCCCGGTGGCCTCCGCGGTGGCACGCAGCTCCGCGTCCTCCGACAGCGGCAGCTCGTTGTCCGGCAGCGCGCCGTAGACCATCGCGGAGGTGCACAGCACGACGCGGTGCACCCCGGCCGCAGCCGCGGCGGTCAGCACGGTCTGCGTCCCGCGCACGTTGTACGCGGTGCGCGCCGCCGGATCGGTCTCCAGGTCCAGGTCGAGCGCGAGGTGCACCACCACGTCGGCCCCGCGCAGCTTGTCCGCGATGGCCGGATCCCGCACGTCGAGGATGTGCCACTGGGCGTCCGCGCACTCCCCGCGCCGCTCGTCGATCGCGATGACCTGCCTGACCTCCCCGGACGCGGCCAGCCGCTCGGTGAGCAGCGCGCCGACCCCGGTCGCGGCGCCGGTCACGGCGACGACGGGCCCGCGCACCGCGGGAGGGGTTGAGTGGTTTCGCGCTGCGCGAACCTGCGGATCTGGGGAACTCACCGGGCGTCTCCAGCGGTTGTCTTCAGTACGAGCGTGAGTGACGCGTACGTACCAGGTGGCATCCATCCTGCCGCAGGCCGACTGTCGGCGAAGCACCGAGGCCCGATCGGGTCAGGGTGTCTACGCTGGGTGGTGTTGTCGGGCAGCCGCGCCGCCGGAGAGAACCGGTGGCCTTACCAGCCGAGGATTCCCGTGAGTGACACCCCATTCGGTTTCGGCCTTCCGCCGGAGGAGCCGGAAGACGGCGACGAGGGCAAGAAGAGGGACCAGCAGAGCGGTGGTGGGCAGGGACCGGCCAACCCGTTCGGTTTCGGCACGCCCGGAGCCGGCGGCTTCGGCAGCCCCGGCGCCGACAATCCGTTCGCTGCCATGTTCGGTTCGCTGAACCCCACCGACCTGGGCGCGGCCTTCCAGCAGCTGGGCCAGATGCTCTCGTACGAGGGCGGCCCGGTGAACTGGGACATGGCCAAGCAGATCGCCCGCCAGACGGTCTCCCAGGGCACCTCGGACGGCGTCAAGGACGCGAGCGTCGGCCCCGCCGAGCGCACCGCGGTCCAGGAGGCCGTCCGGCTGGCGGACCTGTGGCTGGACGACGCGACGTCGCTGCCGTCGGGTTCCGGTTCGGCCGTGGCGTGGTCGCGTGCGGAGTGGGTCGAGGCGACGCTGCCCGCCTGGCAGGAGCTGGTCGACCCGGTCGCCGAGCGGGTCGGCGCCGCCATGGGCGACGTCCTCCCGGAGGAGATGCAGGCCATGGCGGGCCCGCTGATCGGGATGATGCGCTCGATGGGCGGCGCCATGTTCGGCACCCAGATCGGGCAGGCCGTGGGCGTGCTCGCGGGCGAGGTCGTCGGTTCGACCGACATCGGCCTGCCGCTGACCCCGGCCGGCAAGGCCGCGCTGCTGCCGGTGAACATCGAGGCGTTCGGCAAGGACCTCGGCGTGCCCAAGGAGGAGGTGCGGCTGTACCTCGCGCTGCGCGAGGCGGCCCACCAGCGCCTGTTCGCGCACGTGCCGTGGCTGCGCTCGCACCTGTTCGGGGCGGTCGACGGGTACGCCCGCGGCATCAAGGTGGACACGGCCAAGCTGGAGGACGTGGTCGGCCAGTTCGACCCGCAGAACCCCGAGCAGCTCCAGGACGCACTCCAGCAGGGCATGTTCCAGCCGGAGGACACGCCCGAGCAGAAGGCCGCCCTGGCCCGTCTGGAGACGGCTCTGGCGCTCGTCGAGGGCTGGGTGGACGCGGTGGTCCACGCGGCGGCGAAACCGCGTCTGTCGTCCGCCGACGCGCTGCGCGAGACCCTGCGCCGCCGCCGTGCCACGGGCGGGCCCGCCGAGCAGACCTTCGCCACCCTGATCGGCCTGGAGCTGCGCCCGCGCCGGCTGCGCGACGCCTCGCGCCTGTGGGCCTCGCTCACCGACGCGCGCGGTGTCGACGGCAGGGACGCCCTCTGGGCCCACCCCGACATGCTGCCGACGGCGTCCGACCTGGACGACCCGGACGGTTTCGTGCACCGCGAGCAGCTGGACTTCTCCGAGCTGGACAAGATGCTCGGCGAGGCGGCGGAGAAGCCCGACCTGCGCAAGAAGGACGACCAGGAAAAGGGCGACGACACCGAGTGAGCCTGCACGACGACGCGGTCCTCGTCCTCAAGGGGTACGAGGGCCAGGACGAGCTGCGCCAGGCCTACCTGGACCACCTCGCGGCCCACCCGGACGGCATGTGGAAGGCCTGTCACGCCGGCCATGTCACGGCGAGCGCGCTGGTCGTCGACCCCGAGCACGGCCGGGTGCTGCTGACCCTGCACAGGAAGCTGCGGATGTGGCTGCAGATGGGCGGCCACTGCGAGCCGGGCGACGCCACGCCGGCGGCGGCGGCCCTGCGGGAGGCGACCGAGGAGTCCGGCATCCCGGGGCTGACGCTGCTGCCGGGCGGCCCGGTGCGCCTGGACCGGCACGCGATCCCGGCGCCGTGCCACTGGCACTTCGACGTCCAGTACGCGGCCCTCGCCCCGCGCGGCGCCGCCCACGCGATCAGCGACGAGTCCCTCGACCTGCGCTGGTTCGCCTACGACGAGGTGCCGGAAGTCGCCGACGAGTCGGTCGTACGGCTGCTGGAAGGGACCCGCGCGAGGCTCTGAGCCGGACGCGGGTAAGGGGCGCCGGCCAGTGCGGGCGCCCCTTACATGGTGACGGTCAGCTCCAGACGTTGCCCTGGTTCATCCCGCGCGCTCCCTGCTGGCCCATCCCGAACTGGGCGGCGACGCCCTGACCGATCTGGGCGTGCTGCGGCGGCAGCAGTTCACTCGGCTGGACCAACGCGAAGCCACTTCCCATGAAGCTCAGCTCCCAGCCCTCCCCGGTGCTGCCGCGGCGCCGCCACACTCCCGAGGAATGCGTCTGGGCCTGCATCTGGACGCGCAGCCCGGTGGACCAGGCGACGATCGCGTCGGCGTCGCAGTTCACGTACTTGTCGGGCGTGACCTGCATCAGCAGCGGCGCGCCGGAGGTCATCAGGGCGACCTGCCCGCGTCCGGTGATGTTGAGCTGGTACTTCCCGGACCCGGAGATGCCGTAGAGGCTGTCGACGGCGACGACCTCGTGGTGCAGTGCGGAGTCCATGGCGAGGACGTAGCTGCTGTCCACGGTCAGGCCGTCCTGCTCGACGTCCAGGACGTGGATGTGCTGGGCGAGGTTGGCGAAGTAGACCGTGCCCTGCCCGTGGCAGCGCATCAGGTCCAGGCCCTCGCCGGTGTACGCACGCGCGCGTGCCTGGTTGCGGCCCTGGTACTCGGCGTCGAACTCGACGAGCCCCTGGTAGGCGACCATGGTGCCCTTGCGGGCGAGGATGTCGTCGTGGCCCTCCAGGACGACCCGCAGCATCTGCTTGTTCTGCAGGCTGTAGCGATCCCTGGCCTGGGAGTCGTTGAAGGCGAAAAGCGGGCTCTGCATGGTTTCCTGACTCCCCCTCAGCCCCGGAACCGGAGGCGGTCGGTGCTGTCCTCGCTGGGCTGGACGACGACGATGCCCTGGCCGGAGAAGGCCATCTGGTAGGCCTCGCCGCTGCCCCGGCCGATCAGCGACTGCGCCTTGAAGCTGCGCTTGCCCTTGACCTTGAGGTTCGGCGACCAGGCGACCAGCGCGTCCGGGTCGACGTACGTCTCGTCCTCGCCGCCGCCGCAGTCCACGACGATCGGCTTGCCCCGGGAGGTCAGCGCGACCCAGCCCTGCCCGGAGATCTTGGTGTTCCACAGGCCCTGCCCGGCGAACTTCGCGAGCCCCTTGACCCGCTCCACGCCCCACGTCAGGTGCGCGTCGAAGGCGAGCAGGTTGGTGGCGTTGACCGAGATGCCGTCGCCGTTGAGGTTGATGACGACGACGTTCGCGCCGTAGTCGGCGAGGTAGAGCAGGCCGTCACCGGAGCACTTCATCAAGGGTGCGCCTTCGCCGGTCATCCAGTCGCGGGCGATCTGGCGCACGGCAGGCGGGTTGGGCTCGTACTGGACGAAGCCCTCGTAGGCGACCATCGACCCCACGCGCGCGAGGAGGTCGTTCCCGGTCTGCATGGCGACCTTCAGCATGTGGTCGCCGTGGTTGTCCATGCGGGCGGTGACGGGTGCGGGGGCGTAGCCCGCGAGCGGCTGGTTCATGACGGGCTCCCTCAGACCTCGTACGGCTGGACGACGATGAAGTTGCCGGGCGCGCCCCGGAACTGCAGGTTGACGCTCTCCCCGGTGTCGCCCGGATAGGCGTTGCGGCGCATCCGCACCTGGCTGGAGACGATCACCTGGGACGCCGCCGACCAGGCGACGATCGCGTTGCAGTCGGCGAAGGTCGTCGGCGTCACGGGCAGCACCACGGGCGTGCCGTGCGTCTTGACGACGATCGTGCCGGTGCCCTGGAACTGCATCGTGAACAGCGCGCCGCCGGGGATGCCGTGCCCCTCGATGCGGCGGACCTCGTACTGGAGGCCCTCGTCGAAGGCGAGGACGCTCTCGGCGGAGACGCAGATCGCGTCGCCCTGGAGCTCGATCGGGTGCAGGTTGGCGGAGTTCTCGGCGAAGAACACCTGGCCCTGGCCGGTGCAGCGCATCAGCTGCATCTCCTGGCCGGTGGCGTTGCCGACGATCCGGCCGGCGAACCCGGCGCCCTTGTAACTGAAGTCGACCTTGCCCTGGTAGAGCACCATGCTGCCCTGCCGGGCCAGCACCGGCTGCCCGCCCATCCCGAGGTCGGCGCGGATGAGCTTGCTGTTCTGCGGGGTCCAGCGCTGCCCGGTGGGCGTCTCCTTGAACTTCTGGAGCGCCGCCCCGACACCGGCACCGCCCTGGGGGGCGCCCTGCGGGACCGCGTAACTCTGCTGCCCCTGCCCGGGGACCTGTCCGAACGGCGGCTGCTGACCGTAGCCCGGGGGCGGGGTCGGAGCCTGGGGCGCCTGCGGGTATCCGGGCGGCGGGCCCGGGGCCTGCGGGGGCGCCGGAGGACGGCCGTAGCCGGGCGGCGGCATGGGCGCACCCGGCGCGGGCGCCGGGGCCGGGGGCGGCACGGTGCCGCCGACGGGCGGGGTCATCGGGGCGATGACGGTGGGCGCGCCGTGCATGTTCGGGGCCGGCACGGGGCCGGGGGCCGGGGGCGGCGTGAAGCCCTGGGGGGCGGCTGGAGCGGCGGGCGCCGGGGCCGGTGCGGGGGTGGGAACCGGCGCGGGTGCGGCCGGGGCGGCGAACGCGGGCGGCGCGAATCCGGGTGCGGACCCGGCCTGCGACGGCTGCGGCTCGGGCGCGGCGGGCGGCTCCTCCTCCATCACCTCGCCGCCGAAGTTCTTCAGCAGCGCCTCCAGACCGCCGTCGAAGCCCTGGCCGACGGCGGCGAAGCGCCACACGTCCTTCAGGTAGAAGTCGCCGAGCATCACGGCGCGCTCGGTGGAGAACTCCGAGCCGTTGAAGGAGTACCGGGCCACCTCCTCGCCGCCCGCGACGATCCGGATGTATCCGGGCGCGACCTGCGACATCTGCCCGGCGCCGTCGAGGGTCGCCGTGAACGCCAGCTTCTGGATCTGCGGTGGGATCCGGTCCAGCGTGATCCGGAAGGACTCCGTGTCGCCCGCCTGCGCACCCAGCAGCTGGATGGACTCCTCGGGCGACTTCGGCTGGTTGAAGAAGACGAAGTAGCGGTCGTCCGAAAGCCGTTCGTCCGCGTCGAGGCCGAAGCAGCTGATGTCGAAGGTCAGCCCGGGGCCGGCGATCTGCACGCCTACGTACAGATCCGTGCCGGCCGTGAGGTCACTGATCCTGGCCTTGTGGCCGCGTTGGAATTCCCTGGCCATGCGTTACGACCGTCCCCCATCCCGAATACGAGTGCGTCGCGTCAGGCTAACGGCTAACTCGGACATCGGAAGAAGTCGGTACAGACCCGGTACACAACCGCGCTCAGCGACCCCGAAGGGAGCGTTCCCGGCGTGTGTCACTCATCGCGCGCGCCGGGCACGTGGGGCAGCCGGTCGGCCGCGACCACCCCTTCGAGGTAGCCACGGGCGCGCTCGGTCCGCGGAAACGCCTCCAGCAGCCGCCAGAACCGGGGGCCGTGCCCGGGCACCAGCAGGTGCGCGAGCTCGTGGCAGAGCACGTAGTCGACGACGTACTCGGGCATGCCCTGCAGCCGGTGCGAGAGGCGGATGCTGCCCTCGGAGGGGGTGCACGAGCCCCAGCGGGTGTTCTGGTTGGTGACCCAGCGCACCGAGGCGGGGCGGGCCCGGCCCCCGAAGTACTGGTCCGACAGCCGCTGGGCACGCTCCGCCAGTTCGGTGTCGCCCAGCACTCGCTTGCTCTCCTGCGCGGCGAGTTTGTTGAGCATGACGGTCACCCAGCGTTTCTCCTCCGCCTCGGACATCCGGGCGGGGATCAGCACGACGGTGCGATCGCCCTCGCGGTACGCGGAAACGGTCCGGCGGCGCCGGGCGCTCCTGCGAACCTCGATCGCGCTCGCCCCCAAGCCGCTGGGCGGCTGGCTCGTCGTGCTGCGCTGTGGCTTTCCGGCGCGGTGCAGTGGGTCGGCGGGCACGCCCCGACGTTACCCGCTGCACACGGGGGAAGTCCCGGGTCCGGGACGGTTCGGTGCCGATCCCCCACCATGCGTCTGATTTGTACGACGAATACTCACCGCCTGTGGACAACTTTCGGCGCCCGCCCGGCGGCCCCGGCATGCTGGCAATCGTCGGCGGAGCGGGCCCGGAGCGGGACCGGCTTCACCGGCACACGGGGACGTTCTGTGACCTTTCGACGGCTACGGGGGCCTGTCATGCATCCGTTGGTGAAGCCCGCGCTGCGGCGCGGCTGGCGCGACCTCAACACCGTGCAGTTCGGGATGACTCCCGCGCACGCGATGACACTGGGGCCGATGGACACGGCGACCGGGAGCTTCCTCGACCTGCTCGACGGCGCCCGCGGGCTTGCCCTGCTGCGTACGGAGGGGCGGCGCATGGACCTGCCGGACGGCCATGTCGACACACTGGTGGAACGGCTGTCCCGGGCCGGGCTGGTGGACGACGCGCAGGGCGGCGGGCCTGCCGCGGAGGCCTTGCGCGGGAAGAAGGAGGTGCTGGAGCGGCTGCGGCCCGATCTCGCCGCGCTCTCCCTGATCACTCCGGAGCCGGGCGGTGCGATCGACCGGCTGGCGGCCCGGCGGGCGCTGCGGGTGCGGGTGCAGGGCGCGGGCCGGGTCGGGGTCACGCTGGCGGCGCTCCTGTCGGGTGCGGGCGTCGGCGAGGTCGACGTGCGGGACGTGGGCCGCGTCCAGCAGTGGGACGTGGCACCGGGCGGGCTGCCGGCCGAGGCGGTCGGCGAGACCCGTGCCGAGGCCGCGCGCAGAGTCGTCCGCCGGGCGGCCCCGGACCGCCCGCCCCGCCGCCCGGACCCGGCCGAGGCGGAGCCCGGCCTGGCACTCGTGATCATCGCCCCGCGCGACGACGTCCTGGTGCACGCCCCGGACGCGCGCGCCGCCGAGCCGCTCATGGCCTCGGGGACCCCTCATCTCTATACGGGTGTCGTGGAGGGCACCGGCGTGGTCGGCCCCCTCGTCCTGCCCGGCGGGACAGGCTGCGCCCGCTGTCTGCACGAGCACCGCACGGACCGGGACCCGGTCTGGCCGCGCCTGATCGCCCAGTGGCGGTCCGGGCAGGCGCGCCGGGTGGGCGCCTGCGATCAGACGCTGGCCGCAGCCGTGGCCGGGCTGGCCGCCGCGCACGCCCTGGCCTTCCTCGACGGGGAGTCGCCGGCCGTGACGGGAGTGCGCTGGGAGGCGTCCGTGCCGGTTCTGCACTGGCACGCGCGACCGGTCTGGCCGCACCCCGCATGCCCGTGCGGAGCAGCGGAGAAAGCTAAGGGGGAACACTCCTCAACCAACGGGGATCCACACGCGACAATGGTGAGGCAACGGCCGTCGGCGGAGCGACGAGAGCACGCGGACGCGGCGCGGCCGACTGGGACTTGGAGGGCGCATGTCTGATCTTCCCCGGAAGGCGGTCACCCGGACCGCCAAGCTCGCCGCGCTCCCGCTCGGCTTCGCCGGCCGGGCGACCTGGGGTCTGGGCAAGCGCATCGTGGGCGAGTCCGCGGAGATCGTCGGACGCGAGCTCCAACAGCGCACGGCGGAGCAGCTGTTCAAGGTCCTGGGCGAGCTGAAGGGAGGGGCGATGAAGTTCGGGCAGGCGCTGTCCGTCTTCGAGTCGGCCCTCCCGGAGGAGGTCGCCGGCCCCTACCGGGCGGCCCTCACCAAACTCCAGGACGCCGCGCCGCCGATGCCGACCCGCACCGTGCACGCGGTCCTCACCGAGCGCCTCGGGAAGGACTGGCGCGAGCTGTTCCTGGAGTTCGAGGAGAAGCCCTCGGCGGCGGCCTCGATCGGTCAGGTGCACCGGGCGGTGTGGCAGGACGGCCGGGCGGTGGCGGTCAAGGTGCAGTACCCGGGAGCCGGCGAGGCCCTGCTCTCCGACCTGGGGCAACTGAGCCGTTTCGCCCGCCTGTTGGGTCCGCTGATCCCCGGTATGGACATCAAGCCGCTGATCGCGGAGCTGCGCGACCGGGTCTCCGAGGAACTGGACTACGCGCTGGAGGCCCAGGCCCAGGCCGCGCACGCGGCGGAGTTCGCGGGCGACCCCGATGTGGTGGTGCCCGCGGTGGTGCACCAGTGCGACCAGGTCCTGGTCACGGAGTGGATCGACGGAATACCGCTCTCCGAGATCATCTCGGCGGGTACCCCGGAGCAGCGCGACCGGGCCGGTCAGCTGCTGGCCCGCTTCCTCTTCTCGGGCCCGGCCCGCACCGGCCTGCTGCACGCCGACCCGCACCCCGGCAATTTCCGCCTGCTGCCCGGCGGCCCGGAGGACGAGGAGGAGTGGCGTCTCGGCGTGCTGGACTTCGGCACCGTCGACCGTCTCTCCGGCGGCCTGCCCAGCCCGATCGGCGACTCGCTGCGGATGACGCTGGACGGTGACGCCGAGGCGGTCTACGAGCTGCTGTGCGCGGAGGGGTTCGTCAAGGAGTCCATAGAGCTGGACCCCGACGCCGTCCTGGACTATCTGCTGCCGATCATCGAACCGGCACAGGTCGACGAGTTCACCTTCACCCGCACCTGGATGCGCAGCCAGGCGGCCCGCATCGCGGACCCCCGCAACCCCGCCCACCAGCTGGGCAAGCAGCTCAACCTGCCGCCGGCCTACCTCCTGATACACCGGGTGACCCTGAGCACCATCGGCGTGCTCTGCCAGCTGGGCGCGACGGTACGGCTGCGGGAGGAACTGGAGGCATGGCTGCCCGGGTTCCTGCCCGAGGAGTTCGAAGAGGCCGAGGCGGCCGTCGAGGTCCAGTAGCGGGCCGGGCTCACCACCAGGGCGAGTCGAGCCGGCCCTCGATCGCTCTGAGGTTGTCCCTGGAGCAGGCCTCGCAGAAGAACTGGCGGACGCCGTTCTCCACGGAGCAGGTCCAGGTGACGGGCGGGGGGCCGTCGGCCGGAGTGCCGCAGCGGGCGCACGCGAGCGGGTGGGGCTCCGTGGCGGAGCCGCCGTGATCACTGCCTCCGGGAAGACTCGTCACCTGGTGACGATAACTCCGCCGCAGGTGGATCAGCGCGCACAACGCACCGCGGGGGCCGGTCCGTTCGGCCGGACCGGCCCCCGCGGGGAGCTTTCGCCTCCCGAGGTAGGGAGGCCACCGCTTCAGGTGTACTGGGTTACTGCATCACGGCGATGGCGAGCGCACGGCGGGCACGCATCGAGGCGCGCTCGGCCCGGCGCTGCATCCGGCGAGCGGTCGCCAGGCGCACGGCCCGGCGTTCCCGCTCGGCCTCGTGCAGTCGCTCGTGCATATGCGCACGAGCCAGGGCTTCTGGGATGAGTTGCATTTCTCGGGTCCTGTTCTGACGCGAGCCGGTGTCGGTACCGGCAGTGGTGAAGTCTGAGATCGCGGAGCCTGCGGGCTCGCTGGTGGACGGCTTCATCGGGGCCTGCTTCTTGGGATCGTGCGTGAGGGGGCGGTCGATCGTTCCGAGGATGTTCATGCCGTGACCGGGTTCTTGCGCGGGCGGCCACGCGGCCGCTTCCGGGCGACGACGACGCCCTGGACGAACAGCTCGCCACCCCAGACGCCCCAGGGCTCACGCCGCTCCTTGGCCCCGGCGAGGCAGGCCTCGATCAGCGGGCAGGTGCGGCAGAGGGACTTGGCGTACTCGACGTCCGCCGGCGACTCGGCGAAGAAGACCTCCGGGTCGTAGGAACGGCAGGGGACGGGTACGCCGAGGTTCTCGATGGCGTCGTCGAGCGCGGTGAGCGCGGTGAGCGGGATCAAGGTGGAGTCCTCCGTGAGGCCGGGCGGGGGGATCGTTTCGGAAGGCGGTACGGACGGGGCGTGCGCTTCGAGTTGCACGGCTGTTGTTCCTCGTCTGGTCGTGCCGGTCGGGTTGGACCGGTTGGCGGCTGGTACCGGGTTCTGCTCTTGCCCCGAGGCCCCTTCGCGCCGTTCTCCCTGTTCAGGGAAAACAGAAGGGCCGCGGATCCCGGATGGGGTTCCGCGGCCCTGAAGGCGCCGGCCTGATCGATCAGGCTGGATCACTCCAGGGTTCTGGCCCACGGAAGGCCCACATCAGGTGGTGCTGCGTCGTCTGCTTCCGGCTACCGGCACCGGCTGCCGTAAAGGCATAGGCCTTGGCCTGTGCCGCTACTGCTTCCAGTGCCTTGGTCGGTCGCTCATTGCGCTCACGGACGGGAAGACCCGCGAGAGAAACGGAGGACGCCGGACGCACGGCAGGAATGCCGGACAGACCGGTGCCCAGGTTGGAGACGCCGAGCATGCACAGGGAGACGGCCGAGGGATCGGTCATTTTGGCCGCGCTGATGTTGGTCTCGATGCTGATCACTGGACTCGCCTCCTCTCGGCGTCTAGGGGATCGGTGTTGAGCCGATCCGCTCGGGTATGCAAGTACAACACGGAACCGGGCCTTCGAGAAGGCCGCCGCTTCCGTGCCTAGAACCTATGGGGATTGCTGGGGCATGCGCAAACTATTTTTTCGACGAGTTCTCAACAGCCCCCCGCTTCTCCTCCCTCGGGCTCCTGGCCTGCACATATGGCCAGAACATCGGCGCCGTAACGGTTGAGCTTGCGCATGCCGACGCCGGGGATGCGGGCCAGCTCGCGGTCGTCGTCCGGAGCGCTCTCGGCGATGGCCATCAGGGTCCTGTCGGTGAAGACGCAGAAGGCCGGCTGGCCGCTGAGCCGGGCCTGGTCGGCACGCCATTCACGCAGCCGCTCGTAGAGGCCCTCGTCCATGTCGGACGGACAGCCGTCGCAGCGCATCAGCTTCATCTCGCCGGCGTCGGTCAGCGTGCGTCCGCAGACCCGGCACCGGGCGGGACTGCGCTGGGTGCGCCGGGGCGCGGCCACGGGGCCGCCCGTGAAGCCGCGTTCGACACCTCCGCCACCGGCGCCGCCCGCACGGCCGACGGTGCCGGTGGAGCCGGGGCGCAGACCGTCCAGGAAGCGACTGGGCCTGCGGCCGGGTCTGCCGCCGGGGGTGCGGGAGAGGGACCAGGAGACATGGAGCCGTTCCCGGGCGCGGGTCACTCCGACGTAGAGGAGACGGCGTTCCTCCTCGATCTGTTCGTCGGTCTTCGCGTAACTGATCGGCATCATGCCCTCGGCGACGCCGACCAGGAAGACGACGTCCCACTCCAGGCCCTTCGCCGAGTGCAGGGAGGCGAGGGTGACGCCCTGGACGGTCGGGGCGTGCTGGGCGCCCGCGCGCTCGTCGAGTTCGGCGACGAAGTCGGCGAGGGTGGCGGCGGGCCGGGCGGCGGCGACGTCGTGGGCGAGGTTGACCAGGGCGGCCAGCGACTCCCAGCGCTCCCGGACGGCGCCCGAGCCGGCCGGCGGCTCGGTGGTCCAGCCCTCTCCGGAGAGCACGGCGCGCACCTGGGAGGGCAGGTCCACGGTGTCGTCGAGCAGCGCGTCGTTGCCGCCGAAGCGGGCCGCCGCGCGCAGGGCCACGCCCGCCTTGCGCACCTCGGGCCGGTCGAAGAACCGCTCGGCGCCGCGCAGTTGGTAGGGCACCCCGGCGTCGGCCAGGGCCTGCTCGTAGGTCTCGGACTGGGAGTTCGTACGGAAGAGGATGGCGATCTCGGCGGCCGGGACTCCCGCGTCGACGAGTTCCCGGATACGGCGGGCGGCGCCCTCGGCCTCGGCGGGCTCGTCGGTGTACTCGGTGTAGACGGGCTCGGGTCCGGCGGGGCGCTGGGAGATCAGCTCCAGGCGGTGGTCGGCGGCCCGGCCGCGGGCCTGGGCGAGCAGCCCGTTGGCGAGGTGGACGACCTGGGGTGTGGAGCGGTAGTCGCGGACCAGCTTGACCACGGTCGCCCCGGGGTGGCGGGTGCGGAAGTCGAGCAGGTGGTCGGGGGTTGCTCCGGTGAACGAGTAGATGGTCTGGCTGGCGTCGCCGACGACGCACAGGCTGTCGCGGTCGCCGAGCCACAGCTCCAGCAGCCGCTGCTGGAGCGGGCTGACGTCCTGGTACTCGTCGACGACGAAGTGCTGGTACTGGGCGCGGACCTGGTCGGCGATGTCGTGCCGATCCTGCAGGATGCCCACGGTCAGCAGCAGGACGTCCTCGAAGTCGATGACCGTGCGGTCACGCTTGAGGTCCTCGTACGCCGAGTAGAGCTGCGCGATCTCGGCTGGGTCGCGGGGGACCTCCCGGCCCGCCTTCACAGCTGCAATGGGGTAGTCGGCGGGGACGGTCTGGGTGACCTTGGACCACTCGATCTCGGCGGTGACGTCCCGCAGCTCGCCCCGGTCGAGACGGATACGGCAGGCCGCGGCGGCGTCGGCGACGAGCTGGATCTTGCGGTCGACGAGCCGGGGCAGGGAGCCGCCGATCGCTTTCGGCCAGAAGAACTGGAGCTGGCGCAGCGCGGCCGAGTGGAAGGTGCGGGCCTGCACCCCCTGGGCACCGAGCTGGCGCAGCCGGCCGCGCATCTCCCCGGCGGCGCGGTTGGTGAAGGTGACGGCGAGCACGCTGGACGGGTGGAGGATGCCGGCCCGCACCCCGTAGGCGATCCGGTGGGTGATCGCCCGGGTCTTGCCGGTACCCGCTCCGGCCAGCACGCACACCGGACCGTGCAGGGCGGTCGCCACCGCGCGCTGCTCGGGGTCGAGCCCTTCGAGCACCGCGTCGGCAGAGTCCGGTACCGGCGGGAAGAGGGAGGAGTGCGTTGCTGCTGTCACATGGCCATGCTGCCAGGTCGCCGGAGACGACTGTGCCGGTTGTCCACAGGCGACCCCACGCGGTCGTACGAATGCGGCAGGCGTCACGCGCGCCCGTGCGGGAGCCGTCGCTCGCGGCCCGTGCTGCGGGAATGGCGGGCGGGTCGCGTACGTTGCCTCCCCGGAGGACCTTCCCCGACCTGCCGAAGGAGTGCGAGCGAGATGCAGGGCACTGTGACGATGTACAGCACCACGTGGTGCGGCTACTGCCGCCGGCTGAAGAGCCAGCTGGACCGCGAGGGCATCGCGTACACCGAGATCAACATCGAGCAGGACCCGGAGTCGGCCGCATTCGTGGAGAAGGCGAACGGCGGAAACCAGACGGTCCCGACCGTTCAGGTGGTTCCCTCCAGTGGCGGCACCGAGGTCGTGATGACGAACCCGAGCCTCGCCCAGGTGAAGCAGGCGCTCGGCGTCTGACCCGCCTGACACACACGACCCCCGACCGGCCTGACGCCGGATCGGGGGTTCTGTACACCCGGCCCCCGTACAGCGCTCGGCAGGAGCACGGCCGCGACGCCGCTCCGGCGTGCTCTCGGCGGACGCCGGTAGGGTGACCTGCCGTGGACACGGGGGCGGAGAACAGGATGGTTGCGGTTCCGGCGGGGCAGGTGACGCTGTCGGACCGGCGGACGCAGAGCAGTTGGCCGGTCGAGGTCGCGCCGCTTCGGATGTCGGCGTTCCCGGTCACGCAGTCCTGGTACGCACGGGTCACGGGCCGACGGCCGAGCAGTGCCCAGGGTGAGCGGCTGCCGGTCGAGGGCGTTTCGTGGTGGGACGCGGTCCGGTTCTGCAATGACTTGTCCCGGCACGAGGGGCTGACGCCCGCGTATCAGCTGTGCGTCGACGCCGAGACGGCCGAGTGGGACACCTCCGCGGACGGGTACCGGCTGCCGACCGAGGCCGAATGGGAGCACGCCTGCCGTGCGGGCACGACCGGCCCGCGGTACGGACGGCTCGACGAGGTTGCCTGGTACCAGGGGAACTCCGACGAGCGGATCCACCCGGTCGGCGGCAAGGAGCCCAACGCGTGGGGCCTGTACGACATGCTGGGCAACGTCTGGGACTGGTGCTGGGACGTCTACGACGCCGAGGTGTACGGCGCCTACCGGGTGCTCCGTGGTGGTGGGTGGGCCGACGAGCACTGGAGCTGCCGGGCGTCGGTGCGGCGGCGCAGCCACCCGACCTTCCGGATCGACGACGTGGGATTTCGCATCGTGCGTTCCGCACCGCTGTCCCGGCCGTAAGAGCCTCGTTCCGTATCCGTCAGGATCGGTCAGGATCGGTCAGGGGCCGCCTTCGCTCGTTGTGTCCGGCTTGTCCCAGACCAGCGTGTAGCGCCACAGCAACCGGCGCCGGAACCGGCGCCCGGGGAGCAGGTGCGCGGTAGCCCGCCGGGCCTCTCTCCAGGTCATGATCGGGTCCTCGACGGGCATGTCGGCGGGGACCCGGTTGCCGCCGTGCCGACGCGCTGTCAGGAGGCTCGCGGGGAGCCCGCAGCCGCTGACGACCCGGTCCAGCAGGGTGTGGTCGTGCGCCAGGCCGACGACGACCAGCCGGCCGCCGGGCGCGAGCAGCCCCACCAGCCGTTCGATCGCGTCGTCGAAGGGGGCGTGGTGGATGACGGCGACCGCGCTGACGAAGTCGTAGCTCTCCGCGTCGAGGGCGGCGGCGTCGAGGTAGTCGCCTTCCAGGAAGGTGACGTTCCCGGCCTCCCGCTTGCGGGCCAGCCTGATCATCTCCGCCGACCGGTCCACGCCGGTCACCGACTCCGCCCTGGTCGCGAGCCTGGCGGCGAGCAGGCCGTCGCCGCAGCCGACGTCCAGGGCGGCGCGGCAGCCGTCCGGTACCGCGTCCAGTACCACGGGGTGGTAGTGGACGTTGTGGTTCCAGTACTCCTCTGTGGTCGTGCCGGCCGGTCTCAGACGAAACTCCTCGTCGGCAGTGGCTTGCCGTACCACATCTCGATCAGGCGGGCCGCGATCGAGATGCCGTACGGCGGCAGGACGTCACCGGAGTCGAAGGCCGCGCGGAGTTCGTCGCGGGAGAACCAGCGGGCCTCGTGGATCTCGTCGCCGTCGACGGTCACCTCGGTCGTGGTGGCGCGGGCCATGAAGCCGAGCATCAGGCTGGACGGGAACGGCCAGGGCTGGCTGGCGACGTACTCGACCGGGCCGACGGTGATCCCGGCCTCCTCGAAGACCTCGCGGCGCACCGCCTGCTCGATGGACTCGCCGGGCTCCACGAAGCCGGCGAGCGTGGAGAAACGGCCCTCGGGCCAGTGGACCTGGCGGCCGAGCAGGATGCGGTCGTCCTCGTCGGTGACGGCCATGATCACGGCGGGGTCGGTGCGCGGGTAGTGCTCGGCACCGCAGGCGGGGCAGCGGCGGATGTGACCGGCTGCGGCGATCACCGTGCGCTCGCCGCAGCGGGAGCAGAAGCGGTGGGTGCGCTGCCAGTTCTCCAGGCCGACCGCGTGCACCATCAGGCCGGTGTCCCGCGGGGACAGCAGCAGTCCGGCCTCGCGCAGGCCGGCCGGGCGTGCGGACTGGTCGATGCGGCCGGGCAGGGCGTCCTTCTGGAGGGCGAAGTAGCTGACGCCGTCCTCGTCGGTGCCCAGGAAGTAGCGGTGCGCCTCGGTGAGGGGGGCCTCGAAGGAGGGCGTCATGACGAGTTCGGTGTGGCCGTCGGGTGTCTCGTCGATGAGGACCTGACCGCCGGAGACCACGAAACAGCGGGTGTCGGGGTGGCTCCACGCCGCGGCGAGCCAGGCTTCGTCGAGCCGGTGGTGGGCGGCGCGGTCGATACCGCTCGGGGCGGTGAGCGAGATGGGTCGGTCGGCGGTGTGGTCGGTCCAGGTGGTCACGGGTGCTTCCAACTCCCCCAGTGCAACGGATGTTTCAGCGGGCGGTTCAGCGGGACGAAGGGGCGGCAGGAGAACGGGTGGGGCGGGGGCGGGGCGGGCGGGGCGGCCCTTCCAGTGTGCCCCGCCCGGGGTGCCGCTCCGGACGGCGTCGGTGGCTCAGGGGGCATGGCGCCAGTTCTCGGCGAGGTCGCCCCACAGGTAGGCGCTGGTCTCGACGCCCTTGAGGAGGAGGTCCAGGTCGACCTTCTCGTTCGGGGCGTGCCAGCCGTCGGAGGGGACGGAGATGCCCAGGAACAGAACGGGTGCGCCGAGGACGTCCTGGAGGTCCGCGGCCGGCCCCGAGCCACCCGATCGGGTGAAGCGGATCGGGGTCTCGAAGGCCCGGCCCATGGCGCGGGCGAGCGACTGGAGGCCGGGGTGGTCGAGCGGGGTCAGGCACGGGCGCGTGGCCGGCAGGAAGGTGATCTCGGCACGGATGCCGGCGGGGATCCGGGCCTCGGCCCAGGCGCGGACGACCTTCTCGATGTGGTCGGGCTCCTGACCGGCGACGAGCCGGAACGACAGCTTCAGCAGCGCCGAGGACGGGATGATCGTCTTGCTTCCGGGACCCTGGTAGCCGCCGCCGATGCCGTTGACCTCGGCGGTGGGGCGGGCCCAGACGCGCTCCAGGGTGGTGTGCCCGGCCTCGCCCTCGGTGGCGTACGAATGCGCTTCGCGCAGCCAGCCCTCCTCGTCGAACGGCAGCTCGGCCCAGAGCTGCCGCTCACGGTCGCCGAGCTCGACGATGCCGTCGTAGAAGCCGGGGATCGCCACGCGCGCGTGCTCGTCGTGCAGGGCGGCGACCAGGCGGGCCGCGACGGTGGCGGGGTTGGGGACGGCGCCGCCGAAGACGCCGGAGTGGATGTCCTGGTCGGGGCCGTGCAGGACGATCTGGCACTCGGCGAGCCCGCGCATGCCCGTGCACACCGTGGGGGTGTCCTCGGACCACATGCCGGTGTCGGAGACGATCACGGCGTCGGCGGCGAGCCGCCCGGCGTGCCGCTCGACCAGGGCCCGGAAGTGCGGCGAGCCGGACTCCTCCTCGCCCTCGATCAGCAGCTTGAGGTTGACGGCGGGTGCGGTGCGGCCGGTGGCGGCGAGGTGGGCGCGGACGCCGAGTGTGTGGAAGAACACCTGGCCCTTGTCGTCGGCCGCCCCGCGCGCGTAGAGCCGGTCGTCCCGGACGACCGGCTCGAAGGGCTCGCTGTCCCAGCCGTCCTCGCGGGCGGCGGGCTGGACGTCGTGATGGCCGTAGACCAGCACCGTGGGCGCGTCCGGGTCGCCCGCGGGCCACTCGGCGAAGACGGCCGGGGCGCCCGGTGTCTCCCAGACCTCGGCGGTCGGGAAGCCGGTCTCCGCCAGTTTGGCGGCGAGCCAGTCGGCGCTGCGGCGTACGTCGGGGGCGTGGTCGGGCTGGGCCGACACGGAGGGGATGCGCAGCCATTCGGCGAGGTCGGCGAGGAAGGCGGCGCGGTGCTCCTCGATGTACGTACGGACGGCGCTGTCCGGGGTCTGGCTCATGGTCACGAGCCTATCGGCCCGGACCGACATCCTCGGCGGGCGGTTCGTCACACTCGGCTTCTCCGACAGCCTGTCCGTCGGGATGGCCGGCAGCCTGCCCGACGGGATGCCCGACGGCTTGTCCGACGATCAGGCTTTCCAGGGCGGCCCGGTCCGGCAGACCGTCCGGACGTTCGACCTCGCCGGTGCGTACGTGCACGAACGCGGCCGTGACCGACTCGGGCGGCACTCCCTGCTGCTCGGCCCAACCGATCCGGTAGATCGCCAGCTGGAGCGGGTCGGCGGGGCGGGTGCGGCTGGTCTTCCAGTCGACGATCTCGTACGTCGTCCCGTACGTCGCGCCCGCGCCGTGGTCCGTCCGGTAGACGGCGTCGATACGGCCTCTGACGACCCGGCCCGCGAGGGAGAGCTGGAAGGGGGCCTCGACGCGGTACGGCGTGCGGTGCGCGTACTCGGTGCGTTCGAAGGCCTCCTTGAGGGCTTCAAGGTCGCGTTCGTCGGCGATCTCGGCGTCGCTGCCGGGCAGCTCGTCGGGCTCCAGCATGGGCAGCGTGAGTTCCTCGAAGCGTGCCTCGACCCAGGCGTGGAACCGGGTGCCCCGGCGCGCGGCCGGCTGCGGGGGGCGCGGCATGGGGCGCGCGAGTTCCTGTGCGAGCCCGTCCGGGTCCTCGGCCAGCCGCATCAGCTGGGTCGCGGACAGCGTGGCGGGGAGAGGGACGTCGGTGGTGTTCCGGCGGGCGCGCAGCAGCTCTCCGGTGAGCGCGTCGAGGTCGCGGTCCCAGGAGGCGATGGTGCGGGCCTCCTCGGGGGTGAGGAGGCCGCGCTCGCGTTCCTGGGCGCTGGCGGCGCTGTCGGCGCCGGCGCTGTCATGCTCCGGCGTGCGCGGGGGCGTGCGCTGGGCGGGCACGGCCTCGGGCAGCGCCTCGGGCACCGCCTCGGGCTCGGCCTGGTGCGGGACGGCGGGGCGGTCGGTGCTCCAGGAGTCCCAGTCGGCGGAGTCCGCGTCCGGGAGGTCGTCCTCGTAGGGGGCGGGTTCCTCGTCCTCGGGCGGCGGTGGCCAGTCCGGGTCCTCGGCGGCGGCGGTCTCGTGGTCCGCGGCAGCGGCGCCCGCGTCGGTGCCGGCCGCGAGGGCGTCCAGGTGGGCGAGGACGGTCGCGGCGGCCTGGCGGCGGCGGGCCAGGGCGGCCTCGTCCAGGGGCAGCGGCCACACCTGGTCCGCGCTCACCGCGTGCAGGGCCGGGTTCTCCTCGTCCTCCTCCGGTTCGTCGGCCCAGGCCTCGATCTCGCCGTGCCCGGCGGCGCAGTGGTCGTACAGGGCCCGGAGGAAGTCGGAGGGCCCGCGCGGCTTCTTCTGGCTGGGGCCCCACCAGTGGCCGGAGCCGAGGAGCAGGGAGCGGGGGCGGGTGAAGGTGACGTAGCCGAGGCGGAGTTCCTCGGTGTGCTGGTGGTCCTTCATGGCCTCGTGGAAGGCCTTCATGCCCCGCGAGTCCCAGGCCTCGACGTCGGGCAGGGTGGCGGTGTCGCCGCGCAGGGCGTGCGGGAGCACCTTGGCCTGGGCGGTCCACTTCTCGCGGCCCTGGCCGCTCGGGAAGGTGCCCTTGACCAGTCCGGGGACCGCGACGACGTCCCACTCCAGGCCCTTGGACTTGTGCGCGGTGAGCACCTTGACGGTGTTCTCGCCGCCGGGCAGGGCGTTGTCGAGGCCCTTCTCGTACTGGGCGGCGGTGCGCAGGAAACCGAGGAAGGCGAGCAGGGTCGCCTCCTGGTCGCCGGCCGCGAAGGAGGCGGCGACGTCCAGGAAGTTGGAGAGCGTCTCGCGGCGGCGGGCGGCCAGCGCGTGCGGGGACGCGGACAGCTCCACCTCCAGGCCGGTGACGGCGAGGACGCGGTGCAGGACGTCCATCAGCGGGTCCGACAGGGAGCGACGCAGCTCGCGCAGTTCGGTGGCGAGGCGGGCGAAGCGCACGCGCGCGTCCGGCGAGAACGGCAGCCCGTCGTCGCCCTGTCCGGGCCGGTCTCCGTCGAACGGCAGCTCCAGGAACGTGTCCAGGGCGTCCGCGAGGGATATCACCTCGGCCGGGTCGACCCCCTCGACGGCCGCGGCGAGCCTGCGGTCCGGGTCGTCGGGGTCGCCCACGCGCGCGTGGGACACCAGCAGCCGGGCGCGGCGGCCGAGGAGGGCGAGGTCGCGGGGGCCGATGCGCCAGCGCGGGCCGGTCAGCAGCCGGACCAGGGAGGCGTTGGCGCCCGGGTCCTGGAGCACCTCGCAGACGGCGACGAGGTCGGCGACCTCGGGCAGGTGCAGCAGCCCGGAGAGGCCGACGACCTCGACGGGGACGTCACGGGCGACGAGGGCGCCCTGGATCTCCGCGAAGTCGGTCGCCGTACGGCACAGGACCGCGATCTCGCCGGGGGCCGTGCCGGTGCGGACGAGGTGGGCGACCGAGTCGGCGATCCAGTCCATCTCCTCGGCGTGGGTGCGCAGCAGGGCGCAGCGGACCGTGCCGTCGCGTTCCGCGCCCGGGGCGGGGCGGAGGGCCTCCACGCCCGCGTGCAGGGCGCGCAGCGGCTCGGCGAGGCCGTTGGCGAGGTCGAGGAGGCGGCCACCGCTGCGGCGGTTCTCGCTGAGCGACTGGCGGGTGGCGGGGCGGCCGTCGGCGTGCGCGAAGTGCCCGGGGAAGTCGTCCAGGTTGGCGACGGAGGCGCCGCGCCAGCCGTAGATGGCCTGGCAGGGGTCGCCGACCGCGGTCACGGGGTGCCCGGTACCGGCGCCGAACAGGCCTGCCAGCAGGACGCGTTGGGCGACCGAGGTGTCCTGGTACTCGTCGAGGAGGACGACCCGGAACTCGTCGCGCAGCAGCCTGCCCACCTCGGCGATGCCGGCCAGCGCCGCGGACAGCGCGATCTGGTCGCCGAAGTCGAGCAGGTCCCGCTCCCGCTTGGCGGCCCGGTAGCGGACGACCAGCTCGGCCAGTTCGCGGCGCGCGGCGGCCGTCTCGGGGACCTTGCGCAGGTCGGCGTTGCCGAGCTTCACGCCTGCCAGGGTGTTCAGGAGTCCGGCGTCCCAGGCCCGCAGGTCCTCGGGGCGTACCAGGTGTTCGGCGAGCTCGGAGTCGAGGGTGAGCAGGTCGCTGACCAGGTCGGCGAAGGACCGGGTGAGGGCCGGGTAGGGGCCGGGGGCCTCGCGCAGCACCCGCGCGGCCAGCTGGTAGCGGGTGGCGTCGGCGAGCAGCCGGGAGGCCGGCTCCAGGCCGATGCGCAGGCCGTGGTCGGTCAGCAGCCGGCCCGCGAAGGCGTGGTACGTGGAGATCACCGGCTCGCCCGGCGGGTGGTCGGGGTCGATGACGTCGGGGTCGGTGACACCGGCCCCGACGAGTGCCTTGCGGACGCGTTCGGCGAGCTCGCCGGCCGCCTTGTTGGTGAAGGTCAGGCCGAGGACCTGTTCCGGGGCCACCTGTCCGGTGCCGACCAGCCAGACCACGCGGGCCGCCATCACCGTCGTCTTGCCCGACCCGGCCCCGGCCACGATCACCTGCGGGGCGGGCGGCGCGGTGATGCAGGCCGTCTGCTCCGGGGTGAACGGGATGCCGAGGAGCTCCTTGAGCTGCTCGGGGTCGGTGATACGGGCGGGCATGAGGAAAGAGGCTAGCGGCGAGCACTGACAATCGATAAAACAGCGCAATCGATGACACAGCGCTCACTGCCACAGCGCCCACTGTCCCTGCGCCCACTGCCAGCGTTCAGCACTGCACCCACTGCGCTCACTCCACCACGTGCCGCCCTTCCGGTCGCGCGCTGCACGAGGCGCGGAAGGCGCAGTGGGTGCAGTGCTGCCCGGTGGTCGGCGCGAACCGCTCGTCGAGGACCTTGCCGGCGGCGGTGGCCAGCAGTTCGCCGACCCATTCCCCCTCCAGCGGCTCCTGTGCCTGCACCTTGGGCAGGGTCTCGCCGCCGTCCCGCTGGGCGGCGCCCTGTCTGAGGTGGACCAGTTCGGCGCCGCCGGGCTCGGGCCGGGCGCCGTCGAAGGCGTCGTCGACGGCTCCCTCGCGGACCGCGAGCTGGTAGACGGCGAGCTGCGGGTGCCGGGCCACCTCGGCCGCGCTGGGCGCCTGTTTGCCGGTCTTGAAGTCGACGACGTACGCGCGGCCCTCGGCGTCCGCCTCCACCCGGTCCATCTGGCCGCGGATGCGTACCTCGTAGTCACCGGCCCCGAGGGTGACGTCGAAGTCCTGCTCGCTGGCGACCGGGGTACGTGCGGTGCGGTCCAGGACGTGCCACTTCAGGAAGCGTTCGAGCGCCACGCGCGCGTTGTCCTTCTCCTGCGCCGACTTCCAGGGCGCGTCGAAGGCGAGCGCGTTCCACACCGAGTCCAGCCGCTCCATGAGGACGGCGAGGTCGGCGGGGGTGCGCCCGGAGGCGACCTCGTCGGCGAGGACGTGCACGACGTTGCCGAACCCCTGGGCGGTGGTAGCGGGCGCGTCGGCCTTCACCTCACGGCCGAGGAACCACTGCAGGCTGCACGTGTTGGCGAGCTGGTCGAGGGCGCTGCCGGAGAGCACCACGGGCTGGTCGCGGTCGCGCAGCGGCACCTTGCTCTCGGTCGGCTCGAACACGCCCCACCAGCGGTAGGGGTGTGCGGACGGCACCAGGGGGCGGCCGTCCTCGTCGGCGAGGGCGGCCAGCCGGGCCAGGCGGCGGGCGGCGGCCTCCCGCAGGGCGTCGGACGCGCGCGGGTCGACGGTGGTGGCGCGCAGCTCGGCGACCAGGGCGGCCACGGCGAGCGGACGGCGCGGCCGGCCCGTGACGTCCTGGGGTTCGACGCCCAGTTCGGTGAGGAACCGGGAGGGCTGGTCGCCGTCGTCCGCGGGGGCCTTCACGGCGGTGACGACGAGGCGCTCACGCGCGCGCGTGGCGGCGACGTAGAACAGGCGGCGCTCCTCGGCGAGCAGCGCGCCCGGCGTGAGCGGTTCGGCGAGTCCGTCGCGGCCGATGCGGTCGGCCTCCAGGAGCGAACCGCGGCGGCGCAGGTCCGGCCACAGGCCCTCCTGGACGCCGGCCACGACGACCAGGCGCCACTCCAGGCCCTTGGCGCGGTGCGCGGTCATCAGGCGCACGGCGTCCGGGCGCACCGCGCGGCCGGCGAGGGTGTCGGCCGCGATGTCCTCGGCCTCGGTCTCCGCGAGGAAGTTCAGGGTGCCCCGGCCGCCGCTGCGTTCCTCCGCGCGGGCGGCGGTGGCGAACAGGGCGCACACGGCGTCCAGGTCACGGTCGGCATTGCGGCCGGCCGCGCCGCCGCGCCGGGCGGAGCGTTCCAGGCGGGAGGGCCAGGGTGTGCCGTTCCACAGGACCCACAGCGCCTCCTCGGCCGTACCGCCGCCCGCGAGCCGCTCCCGGGCCCGGGCCAGCAGCGCGCCGAGCCGCTGCGCCCCGCGCGCGTACCCGGGGTCGTGCACGGCCAGGCGCCCGGGCTCGGCGAGCGCCCGCGCGAGCAGTTCGTCCGACGGGGGCGGGAACGCGTTGCCGGCCGCCCGCTCCTCGTCGCGCAGGGCGCGGCCGAGGCGGCGCAGGTCGGCGGCGTCCATGCCGGCGAGGGGTGAGGTGAGCAGGGTCAGCGCGGTCTCGATGTCGAGCCAGACCGCGCCCTCTTCGGCGTCGTGCGCCGCCTCCGCCTCCGCCACCGCCCGCAGCGCCGTCAGCAGGGGCGCCACCGCCGGTTCGTGGCGCAGCGGCACGTCGTCGCCGTCGATGTCCAGGGGCACGCCGGCCGCGGTGAGCGCGCGCCGGACCGTCGGGATGGTGTGGGAGCCGGCGCGCACCAGGACGGCCATGTCGCTCCAGCGGACGCCGTCCTCCAGGTGGGCGCGGCGCAGGATGTCGGCGATGTTCTCCAGTTCGGTGCCGGACGTCGGGTACGTGTAGACCTCGACGCGGCCGTCGTCCCGCGCGGCGGTCAGTTCGCGGTGGGCGCGCGCCTTGTCGGCGGGCAGCCGGGTCAGGGGCATCCGCCGGGTCAGCAGGCGGGTCGCGGTCAGCAGGCCGGCCCCGGACCGGCGGGACGTGCTCAGCACCTCCACCGGTGCCGGACGGCCGTCCACGCGCGCGAAGGCCGACGGGAAGTCCAGGATGCCGTTCACGTCCGCGCCGCGGAACGTGTAGATCGACTGGTCCGGGTCGCCGAACGCGACCAGCGTGCGGCCCCCGCCGGCCAGGGCGTGCAGCAGGCGCACCTGGGCCGGGTCGGTGTCCTGGTACTCGTCGACGTACACGGCGTCGTAGCGCCCCGCGAGGTCCAGGGCGACCTCGGGGCGGTGCGCGAGCAGCACCGCGCGGTGGACGAGTTCGGCGTAGTCGAGGACGCCCTGGAGGTCGAGGACGTCGAGGTACTCGGCGAGGAAGGCGGCTGCGGCCCCCCAGTCGGGGCGGCCGATGCGGCGGGCGAAGGCGTCCAGGGCGGCCGGGTCGAGGCCCAGTTCGCGGCTGCGGGCGAGGACCGCGCGGACCTCGTCGGCGAAGCCCCGCGTGGTCAGGCAGGCGCGCAGCTCGTCCGGCCAGCGGACATGGTTCAGTCCGAGCCGTTCCAGGTCGGGCTGGCCGGCCAGCAGCTCGCGGACGGCGACGTCCTGCTCGGGGCCGGACAGCAGCCGCAGCGGGTCCACGAACAGGCCGCTGTCCTGGTGGGCGCGGACCAGGGCGTAGCAGTACGAGTGGAAGGTGGTCGCCCGGGGCGCGCGGCCGGCACCGACCCGCAGGGCCATGCGGTCGCGCAGTTCGACGGCGGCCTTGCGGCTGAAGGTCAGGACCAGGATCCGCTCGGGGTCCTCGCCCCGGGCGATCCGCGCGGCCACCGACTCGACCAGGGTGGTGGTCTTTCCGGTGCCGGGGCCCGCGAGGACGAGCAGCGGGCCGGACCCGTGGTCAACCACGGCGCGCTGTGCCGCGTCCAGAGGAGGGGGACCCATGTCGGCCGGCGGGGTACGGACCAGTCGGTAAGCGCCACGGCTCCCCTGCCGCCCCTGTTGGTGCGGCAGGCGCCTGGTGGAGGAAGAGGAGCTCACGTGGTTCGCCGGTCCTGGTGGGTGTGCTGGTCGGTGCGCGGTCGCGCGTGCGCAGGGGTGGCCGCGGGGTGAGCGGGACACGCGCAGCCGACGCTACGCCGACGAACCGGACGGAAGCAGCGCTTCCGCTTCTTCCCGCCCGCCCCGTGCGGCGCCCGCGGCACCTGCGCCGCACATCTCACGAACGTACGCCATGCCACGCACGTCCCCGATGTCCCTCGTACGGGCCACAGGTTCCCCCCGAGGGCCTCCGATGGCGGAAGCTGTCAGGTGTGAGCCCCCGCGTCCGCGCCGCCGTCCCACCGCGCCCGCCTCATGTCGAGCCGCGGCCGATGGCCCTCCGCGGCCCTGCTCGCCTCCTTCAGCGGCGTGCCCTCCGCGCGGTAGTGATCCAGCGCACTCAGCTCGTGCCCCGGGAGCAGGACGCCGTCGGCGCGCACCACCCGCCACCACGGGACGGCACCGCCGTACAGGGACATCACCCGCCCCACCTGGCGCGGGCCGCCCTCCTCCAGCCATTCCGCGACGTCGCCGTACGTCATCACGCGCCCGGGCGGGATCCGCTCGGCGACCTCCAGGACCCGCTCGGCGTATTCGGGCAGCTCGTCCGCGTACCCCTCTCGGGTGTCCTCGGGAAGGCTCTGCTCGCTCATTCGCCCCATCCTGCCGCACCCCACCGACAACCGGCGCGGTCCGCGGCGGGCCGCCGCCTCGCCCTCTCGCGCCGCTTGGGGCAGACTGTGCGCCCCCGCATCTGCACCCTGATGCCCTCGGGTGTCGGTGGAGCATGCCACCATCGTGCGGGCGGTGACTGGTGATACGAGATCAAGAAGAGACGACCGAGCAGCAGGGCGTGCACCCCGAGGGCGGGGCCGGCACCTCTGACGCCGCCGCACGCCCGGACGCGCCGGAGTCCGGCCCCGCACGCCCCGGCACCGCGCGGTCGGACGCCACCGGCCCCGGCACCGTCGAAGCAGAAACAGAAGCCGAAGCCGAAGCCGAAGCCGATACCGCAGCGGAAGCAGACGCAGAAGCCGAGGCGGAACACGGGTGCGACGAGACGCACGCCTACGAGGTGGAGGGCGACGAACCGCTGCTCCCCGCGCGCGTGCACCGCCCCTCCGACCTCATGCGGCTCCTGGTCGGCGTGCTCGCCGTCGCCGTGCTGCTCGGTATCGCCGCGTTCGCGCACGGCACCACCTCCGGGCTCGAACAGGACATCAACAAGGGCACCGGACAGGCCCCCGACCTGCTGATCCGGTTCGCGGGGCTGGCCTCCAGCATCGCGATCCTGCTGGTGCCGGTCGCGTTCGCGATCGAGCGGCTGATCAAGCGGGACGGGCTGCGCATCGCCGACGGCGTGCTCGCGGCCGTCCTCGCGCACGGCGTGACCCTCGCCACCGACCTGTGGGTCGCCCGGGCCGCCCCGGGCTCGATCCAGGAGGCGCTGACCCAGCCCTCCCCGGGCGACATCCACGCCCTCACCGACCCGGTGCACGGCTATCTCGCGCCCGTCATCGCCTATATGACGGCCGTCGGCATGTCCCGGCGGCCGAGATGGCGCTCGGTCCTGTGGATCGTGCTGCTGCTCGACGCGTTCTCCATGCTGGTCACCGGCTACACCACACCGTTCTCGATCATCCTCACGGTGCTGATCGGCTGGACCGTCGCCTACGGCACGCTGTACGCCGTCGGCTCCCCGAACGTCCGCCCCACCGGACGGACCCTGCTGGCGGGCCTGAGGCACGTCGGCTTCCACCCGGTCGGCGCGGCCCGCGAGGAGGCCCTGGACACCGAGAACGGCGACCGGGGCCGGCGCTACTTCGTCACCCTGGAGGACGGCCCGCCGCTGGACGTCACGGTCGTCGACCGGGAACAGCAGGCCCAGGGCTTCTTCTACCGGGCGTGGCGCAACCTGACCCTGCGCGGCTTCGCCACCCGCTCCAGCCTCCAGTCCCTGCGCCAGGCCCTGGAACAGGAGGCGCTGCTGGCGTACGCGGCGATCGCGGCCGGCGCCAACGCGCCCAAGCTGATCGCCACCTCCGAGCTCGGCCCCGACGCCGTGATGCTCGTCTACGAGCACACCGGTGGCCGCACGCTGGACTCGCTGGCCGACGAGGAGATCACCGACGAACTGCTGCGCAACACCTGGCACCAGGTGCAGGCGTTGCAGTCGCGCCGGATCGCGCACCGCAGGCTCGCGGGCGACGCCATCCTGGTGGATCGTTCCGGCACGGTGATCCTCACCGACCTGCGCGGCGGCGAGATCGCCGCGGGTGAACTGCTGCTGCGCATGGACATCGCCCAGCTGGTCACCACGCTCGGGCTGCGGGCGGGCGCCGAGCGGGCGGTGGCCTCGGCGGTCGGCGTGCTCGGCCCCGACGCCGTCGCCGACTGCCTGCCGATGCTCCAGCCGATCGCGCTCACCCGCTCCACGCGCGCGACGCTGCGCAGACTGGCCAGGGAGCGCGCCCAGCGCGAGCGGGACGCGGTCCTGGAGGCGTCCCGGCAGGCCAAGCAGGCCCGCGCGGCGGAGGCCGAGAAGCCCGACAAGAAGACGGTGCGCGCCGAGCAGCGGGCCGAGAAGCGGGCCCTGGACGACGCGCTGGAAGAGGCCCGCGAGGAGGACCTGCTCACCCAGATCCGGCACCAGGTGCTGCGGATCAGGCCGCAGGCGCCCGTCGAGCCGGCCCGCCTGGAGCGGGTACGGCCGCGGACCCTGATCAGTGTCATCGCCGGCGCGATCGGCGGCTACTACCTGCTGACCCAGCTCACCCACATCGAGTTCGGCCCCCTGGTCGCGAACGCCCAGTGGGGCTGGGTGATCGCCGCGGTGCTGTTCTCGGCGATCAGCTACGTCGCCGCCGCGATGTCGCTGCTCGGGTTCGTGCCGGAGCGGGTGCCGTTCGTGCGGACCGTGGCCGCGCAGCTCGCCGGGTCGTTCGTGAAGATCGTCGCGCCCGCCGCGGTCGGCGGTGTCGCCCTCAACACGCGCTTCCTCCAGCGCGCGGGCGTGCGCCCCGGGCTCGCGGTGGCGAGTGTGGGCGCCTCACAGCTGTTCTCGCTCGGCTGTCACATCCTGATGCTGCTGTCCTTCGGCTACCTGACCGGCACCGAGAAGACCCCGTCGCTGTCCCCGTCCCGCACGGTCATCGCGGGCCTGCTGACCGTCGCGGTGCTGGTCCTCGTGGTGACCTCGGTGCCGTTCCTGCGGAAGTTCGTCAGCACGCGCGTGCGGTCGCTCTTCGCGGGTGTCGTGCCGCGCATGCTGGACGTGCTCCAGCGTCCGCAGAAGCTCGTCACCGGCATCGGCGGCATGCTGCTGCTGACCGCCTGCTTCGTGATGTGCCTGGACGCCTCCATCCGCGCGTTCGGCGACCAGTCGACCTCGCTGAGCATCGCCAGCGTCGCCGTCGTCTTCCTCGCCGGCAACGCGCTCGGCTCGGCGGCGCCGACCCCGGGCGGTGTCGGCGCGGTCGAGGCGACCCTGACCGTCGGCCTGATCGCCGTCGGCCTCCCCAAGGAGGTCGCGGCACCCGCCGTCCTGCTGTACCGGCTGCTGACCCTGTGGCTGCCGGTCCTGCCCGGCTGGCTGGCCTTCAACCACCTCTCCCGCAAGGGCGCGCTGTAGGGCCGTACCTCGGACGGCTCGCGCCCCGCGCGCGTGGCTGTGCGGGACCCCAGGATGGGAGCATGCCGAACCCCTTCCGGATCCGTGCCGCCGCCCTGACCGCCGCCCTGGTGCTGGTTTCCCTGCCGACCGGGTGCAGCAACGGTTCCACGGGCGGGGATCTGGCGGCGCAGAAGCTGGACTGGAAGAACTGCCCGGCGCCCGACGAGGCCGAGGGCGGCGGCGACGCCCCGTCACCGCTGCCCAGCGGCGGCACCTGGCAGTGCGCCACCATGAAGGCGCCCCTGGACTGGTCGAAACCGAAGGGCGCCACCATCGGCCTCGCGCTGATCCGGGCCAAAGCCAGCGGCGACGCGAGCAAGCGGATCGGCTCACTGATCTTCAACTTCGGCGGACCCGGCGGCAGCGGCGTCACCACGCTCCCCGCGTTCGGCTCGGACTACGCGGCTCTGCGCACCCGCTACGACCTCGTCAGCTTCGATCCGCGCGGCGTCGGCCGCAGCGACCCCGTCGAGTGCGAGAACGACGCCCAGCTCGACAACTACTTCCAGCAGGACGCGACGCCCGACACCAGCGCCGAGCGCACCCAGCTGATCAACCGCACCAAGCAGTTCAACTCGGCCTGCGAGAAGAACTCCAAGGCGATCCTGCCGCACGTCCGCACCACCGACGCGGCCCGCGACATGGACCTGATGCGCCAGGTCCTCGGCGACACGAAGATGCACTACTTCGGCATCTCCTACGGCACCGAACTCGGCGGCGTCTACGCCCACCTGTTCCCGAAGAACGTGGGCCGGGCCGTCTTCGACGGCGTCGTCGACCCCACCCAGGACCCGGAGCAGAGCTCGCTCGGGCAGGCGAAGGGCTTCCAGCTCGCGCTCGACAACTTCGCCGAGGACTGCACCTCGAAGACGACGGAGTGCCCGATCGGCGACACCCCGCAGGACGTGAAGGACCGTATCGCCAAGCTCCTCGCGGACCTCGACAGGAAGCCGATCCCGGGCATCCTGCCCCGCCAGCTCACCCAGTCCGCCGCCACCAACGGCATCGCGCAGTCCCTGTACTCCAAGGACTTCTGGGAGTACCTCACCGAAGGACTCGAAGAGGCCTACGACGGCGACGGGAAGATCCTGATGCTGCTGTCCGACTCGATGAACGGCCGCAGCGAGAACGGCGAGTACAGCAACATCACGGCCGCGAACATCGCCATCAACTGCGCCGACGAGAAGCCGCGGTACACCGCCGACTACGTCCAGCAGAAGCTGCCCGAGTTCCGCGCCGCCTCGCCGCTGTTCGGCGACTACCTCGCCTGGTCCATGGTCAGCTGCACGAACTGGGCGGTGCCGGGCGCCGCCGACCACCCCGACGTCAGCGCGCCCGGGGCGGCGCCGATCCTGGTCGTGGGCAACACGGGGGATCCGGCGACGCCGTACGAGGGCGCGAAGAAAATGGTGGACGCGCTCGGGACGGGCGTCGGGGTCGAGCTGACCTACAAGGGGCAGGGGCACGGGGCGTACGACAGCAAGAACAAGTGCGTGCAGGGTGCCGTGAACGGCTACCTGCTGGAGGGGACGGTACCGAGGGCGGGAACGGTCTGTACGTAGCAGAACCGCAGGTCACAGGGTTATCCACAGGCTGGAACGGCCTCGGCTCGATCCGCCTAGTATGGCCTGACCGCTCTCCCGCAACGAATGCGCGGAGAGCCTGTGTGGGGGGTGTGCGCGCATGTTGCGATATGTACGGTGGGCGGCGGCTGTCGCCGCGGGGCTGCTCGTGGCCGGGTGCGGCGGCGGGTCGTCCGGTGGGGGCGATGACGAGGGGAAGGCGTCGTCCGGGCAGCCGTCGGCGGCCACGTCCACCGCCACGGGCTCGGTGGCCCTGCCGGCTTCCCTCACCTCCCAGAAGCTCGACTGGAGCCGCTGCAAGGCCACTTCGGACTCGGCCGCGCCCGGCGACGAGTGGCGGTGTGCGACCCTCAAGGTGCCGCTGGACTGGGCGAAGCCGGACGGGGAGACGATCGGGCTGGCACTGATCCGGGAGCAGGCGAGCGGGGGTTCGGGCAAGCGGATCGGCTCGCTGCTGTTCAACTTCGGCGGACCGGGCGGCTCCGGTGTCTCGACGATGCCGTACTTCGCCACCACCGTCTCCGCACTGCGCGCGCGGTACGACCTGGTGAGCTGGGATCCGCGCGGGGTGGGGGCCAGCGAGGGGATCCGCTGCCGCAGCGACAAGGACATCCAGCGCGCCGAGTCGATCGACGCCACCCCGGACACCGCGGCGGAGGAGACGGCGTACTTCCAGGACGCCGCGGACTTCGGCCAGGGCTGTGAGAAGGCCGCCGGCAAGCTGATCGCGCATGTCTCGACCACCGACACGGCCCGCGACATGGACCTGATGCGCCAGGTCCTCGGCGACACGAAGATGCACTACTTCGGCATCTCCTACGGCACCGAACTGGGCGGTGTGTACGCCCACCTGTTCCCGAAGAACGTGGGGCGGCTGATCCTGGACGCGGTGGTGGACCCGACGGCCGACTCGGTGGGCCAGGAGAAGAACCAGGCCGCCGGCTTCCAGCGGGCCCTGGACGACTACCTCAAGTCCACCGGCCAGGACCCGGACCAGGGTTCCCGGAAGATCGCCGGTCTGCTGAAGAGGCTCGACACCACGCCGCTGCCCACGTCGTCCGGGCGGAAGCTGACCCAGAGCCTCGCGGTCACCGGCATCGTGCTGCCGCTGTACAGCCAGGACAGCTGGCCGACGCTGACCAGCGCGCTCAAGGCGGCCGAGGAGGGCGACGGCTCGGAGCTGCTGTCACTCGCGGACCAGTACAACGAGCGGGACTCCTCGGGGCACTACGGCACGACCACGCACTCCCAACGGGTCATATCGTGCCTGGACGACAAGGAGCGGCCGACGCTCGCCGAGACGAAGAAGCGGCTGGCGGAGTTCGAGAAGGTCTCGCCCGTCTTCGGCGACTTCCTGGGCTGGGACTCGGCCGGCTGGTGCCACGACTGGCCGGTGGCGGGACAGTGGGACACCCCTCAGGTGAGCGCACCGGGCGCGGCACCGATCCTGCTGGTCGGCAACACCGGCGACCCGGCGACCCCGTACGAGGGCGCCCGGAGGATGGCCGACGAACTCGGCAAGGGGGTCGGTGTCGAGCTGACCTGGAAGGGCGAGGGCCACGGCGCGTACGGCAGCGGGAGCGACTGCGTCGACTCGGCGGTGAACGCCTATCTGGTCGACGGCACGGTCCCGAAGGACGGCACGGTCTGCTCATGACGAAGGCGGGGGCTCCGGGCGCCTGTCGTGCCGCCCGGAACCCCCGCCCTTCGCGGAGCCTGTGTTCAGCCGGAAGCTCAGTAGACCGGCTTCGAGGGCTCGATCTGGTTGACCCAGCCGATCACGCCGCCGCCCACGTGGACGGCGTCCGCGAAGCCCGCGGACTTCAGGACCGCGAGGACCTCCGCGCTGCGGACACCCGTCTTGCAGTGCAGGACGATCTTCTTGTCCTGGGGCAGGCCCTCCAGGGCGGTGCCGAGGAGGAACTCGTTCTTCGGGATCAGCTTGGCGCCCGGGATGGAGACGATCTCGTACTCGTTCGGCTCGCGGACGTCGATGATCTCGATGTTCTCGCCTTCGTCGATCCACTCCTTGAGCTGCTTGGGAGTGATCGTCGAGCCGGCCGCCGCCTGCTGGGCCTCCTCGGAGACGACGCCGCAGAAGGCCTCGTAGTCGATGAGCTCGGTGACGGTCGGGTTCTCGCCGCAGACCGCGCAGTTCGGGTCCTTGCGGACCTTGACCTGGCGGTACTGCATCTCCAGGGCGTCGTAGATCATCAGGCGGCCCACGAGGGGCTCACCGGTGCCGGTGAGGACCTTGATGGCCTCGGTGACCTGGATGGAGCCGATGGACGCGCACAGCACGCCCAGGACGCCGCCCTCGGCGCAGGAGGGGACCATGCCCGGCGGCGGGGGCTCCGGGTAGAGGCAGCGGTAGCAGGGGCCGTACTCGGACCAGAAGACCGAGGCCTGGCCGTCGAAGCGGTAGATGGAGCCCCAGACGTACGGCTTGTTCAGCAGCACGCAGGCGTCGTTCACCAGGTAGCGGGTGGCGAAGTTGTCCGTGCCGTCGACGATCAGGTCGTACTGGCTGAAGATGTCCATCACGTTCTCGGCCTCGAGCCGCTCTTCGTGAAGGATCACGTCCACGTAGGGGTTGATGCCCTTGACCGAGTCACGGGCGGACTCGGCCTTGGAGCGGCCGATGTCGGCCTGGCTGTGGATGATCTGGCGCTGCAGGTTCGACTCGTCGACCTCGTCGAACTCCACGATGCCCAGGGTGCCGACGCCCGCGGCGGCCAGGTACATCAGCGCCGGCGAGCCCAGGCCGCCGGCGCCCACACAGAGCACCTTGGCGTTCTTCAGCCGCTTCTGCCCGTCCATCCCGACGTCCGGGATGATCAGGTGGCGGGAGTACCTGCGGACCTCGTCTACGGTGAGCTCAGAGGCTGGCTCGACCAGGGGTGGCAGCGACACGGGGACTCCGTTGATCGGTCAATCACTACGTCTGTTCTCCCTGTAACACTGCCACGGGCTTCTTCATTCCGAGACACCTGTTCCGATCCGCGAGACGAATTCGTCCCAGTAGCCGGGCATGGCCTCCCAGGGATCGGCGCGGCCCCAGCGGTCGGTCCGGTCGGTGAAGTAGATCGTGGCGGCTCCCTGCCAGCGGGCGATGCGCAGCGCCTCGTCGAGGTGGCCGAGGGGTACGCCGTGCACGAAGTGGCAGAAGCGGTCGGGCGGGTAGTCGGCGGTCCACTCGGCGACCTGGGACCAGCGGTAGTCGCTCCAGGGACCGGCGAAGGTCACCAGCTGGTCGGCGTTCTCGGCGTAGCCCGGATGGGGGTGGGCGCCGTGCCCGAGGACTATGTGGGTGCCGTCACCGAGGGCGCGGAGCGCGGCGACCGCGCGGCGGATCTCGGGGAGAGCGGTGCGCTCGGTGGGGCAGCGGTCCAGCAGGAAGCCGTCGACGCGGTACCAGTCGTGGAAGTGGCGGGCGTCGGCGAGCAGGTCGCCGTGGGAGCGGGCGCCGTAGGTGGTGTCGAGGTGGCCGAGGACGCGGACGCCCGCGTTGCGGAGCCGGCCGACCGCCTCCAGGCAGTGCGGGTCGGGGAGGCTGCCGGGGCCGTTCGCCACGTTGAGGACGACCCAGTTCAGGGGTGTGCCCGGGCGGGTGAGTTCGGCCCACTGGGCGGGGGCGAGGAGGGGGTGGGCGTAGCCGGGGACGCCGACGGCAGTGCGGACGCCGGTGGTCGCGGCGCCCGCCCTGGTGCTGGTCAGATGCGGCACGCGGCCTCCATCCAGATGTCCGCGAGGGACTCCTCCAGGTTGATGCGGGGGCGCCAGCCGAGCCGGTCGCGGGCGCAGCGCACGTCGGCCTGCTGCCAGCTGCCGCAGCCGTCCGGGTACGGGTACGCGACGGGGCCGGTGTGCTCGCCGTCGGTCCGGGGGTGGCCGATGGCGCCGCGCAGCGGGCCGGGCGGGCCGTCCAGTTCGTGCAGGGCGCCGCCGTATCCGGCGACCCGGGCGAGGACGGCGGCGGCGTCGCGGAGCCGGACGGCGCGGCCGGAGCCGATGTTGATGACGCCCTGGGCGGCGGAGAGCGAGGCCGCGTGGACGGCGCGGGCGACGTCGCGTACGTCGACGAAGTCGCGCTGGGCGCCGAGGCCGCCGAGTTTGAGCTCGCCGTCGCCGGACTGCATGGCGCGGCGCATCGCCTCGGCGAGGCGGCCGAGCGGTGAGCCGGCCGGGGTGCCCGGTCCGGCGGGCGAGAAGACGCGCAGGACGACGGCGTCGAGGCCGGAGCCGAGGACGAGTTCGGTGGCGGCGAGCTTGCTCACGCCGTACGGGCCGCCGGGGCGGGGCACGGCGTCCTCGGCGGTGGAGGAGCCGGGCTGGCTGGGGCCGTACTCGGAGCTGCAGCCGACCTGCACCAGGCGGGCGCCGCAGCCGCTGCGGCGCAGGGCCTCGCAGACGGTGGCGACGGCGACGGTGTTGTGCCGGGTGAGTTCCCGGGCCCCGCCGCGGGTGGCGCCGGCGCAGTTCACGATGACGCCCGGGTGGACCGCGTCGAGGAAGCGGGTGAGCGCGCCGGGGCTCCCGGTCGCGAGGTCGAAACGGACGTCGGCGTCGTCGCCCCGGCCGAGCGCGGTGAGCTGGACGGCCGGGTCGGCGAGCAGGCGGTCGGCGACGAAGCGGCCGAGGTATCCGTTGGCTCCGATCAGCAGAACCCTCATCGCGCGGCTCCCGGGGTGTGCGCTCCGGCGACTCCGGTGGTTCCGGCGCTTCCGGTGGTTCCGGACGCTCCGGGTCCGGGTCGGGAGGTGGTCATGTGGTGGTCTCCTTCAAGGGGTGGTGCGGTTGCCTCAGGCGGGGTGCCGGGGGCCCGCCGCCGGGACGGCTCGGCGCGGAGTGCGTGGTCGTCGGCGGCTCTGCTCATGCCGGGTCTCCCGTCGGCGCGTGGGCCGGGGCCCGGGTGAGGGTGCGGGTCGCCCGGATCAGCAGCGCGAGGGCGGCGCCGCCGCAGCCGAGGGCCGGGACGGCCCCCGTTCCCCAGGCGTCGACCAGGGTGTCGACGGGGACGGCCAGGAAGGCGCAGCCGGGCAGCCGGCCGGCCAGGACGAAGGCCGGGGCCGCCGCTTCGGTGGCCGCGGCGACGGGGAGGGCGGGCCCCTGCGGGACGTTGTGGACGGTGAGGAGGCGGGCGAGCAGCAGGAGGGCGCCGAGGGTGAGGGCCGCCGGGTAGCCGGCGGGTTCGCCGAGGGCGGCGCCGCACAGGGCGAGCAGGGCGGTGAGGGCGCCGAGGAAGACGGCGAACATGCCGAGCAGCAACGGCTGTACGGCTCCGGTGAACTCCTCCAGGCCCCGGCTGACCGCGAGCCTGCGGCGGGCGCCCGCGGTGAACAGGTGGGTGCTCCAGGCGGCCGGGGCGCAGGCCAGGGTGAGCGCGAGGACCGAGGCCGTGGCCACCGGCCAGGGGCCGTCGGCGGCACCGGTCGGGAGGCCGTCGGGGCCGCCGTCCACGAGGGCCCGCAGCAGGCCGTCGCCGAGCAGGGCGTAGGCGAGGAGCCAGCAGGTGGAGGCGCGGGTGCCGGTGGCGGCGCGCCAGGCGGGTGTCCGGGCCGGTGCGGCCAGGGGGCCGCGACGCAGGACCGGGCGTACGGCCAGGGCGACGGCGAGCACGCCGACGGCTGCCGCGAGGAGGCGGGGGCGGCCCTCGGTGAGCCGTACGGCGGTCACGGCCGCCGCGCACACGGCGCCGGGGAGGAGCGCGAGCAGGACCCGGTCGGCGCGCACGGGCGGCGCGGGCTCCGGTTCGGGGGGCGTGCGTCGGTCGCCGTCGCGGGGCACGCGCGCGTAGAGCTCTTCGGCGAGGGAGAAGACGTCGCGGTGCCGGAAGCGGGCCGCGGTGCGGTCGGTGACGCCGTGCGCCTCGAGGCCGGCGGCGATCTCCAGCGGGTCCACGGCCCGCTCGCAGAGCGCACGGTGCCGGTGCAGCAGCGCCTTCACAGGGTCGGCGGCACCGCCTCGGCGGGGTGCGGTTCTGCGGCTGCCGACGGTGTCCCCGGCCTCCCGCAGGCCGACCGCGGGGACCGCGCCGGACGCCGGGGTGCGGCGCGCGGGGAGGGCGTGCCCCGGGCCGGCCTCGTCCGTTTCCAGGAGCCACCCCTGCGACCGTGTGTCCCAGGCGTCGGCCGCGGCGGGCCGTCCGGGCCGGTCCAGCTCTCCCGGGCCGCCGTTGGGCGTGCTGCCCTCGTCGCCGTTCACAGCGCCCCCTCGGCGGCCGTGAGCGGGGTGGCCCGTGCGGGGCCGGGCTTCATGGCGGTGCCCAGGGCCCAGCCGGGCACCCTGCGATGCGCGACGCGGGCCGTGGGGCCGGTCCAGCGGCCCGGCACGTGGGCCTCGGCCGGGAAGGCGAACGGCAGGGGCTCGCCCGCCTGGTCGAGAACGACCCGGCGTACCGGGCAGTGCGAGACGATCTCCAGGTAAATGCTGTGAAATGCCGCGATGTTCTGCTCGACGGTGAACAGTTCGAGCGCCCGGGCGCGCGCGGCGGCTCCGAGGCGCTCACGGCGCTCGGGGTCGCGCAGCAGCGCCACGCACGCCTCCGCGAGCGCCCGCGGATTGCGCGGGGGCACGACGAGCCCGGTGCCGCCGATGGCCTCGACCACGGCGCCGACGTCCGTGGAGACGGTCGCCCGGCCGCAGAACATCGCTTCGACGAGTCCCACCGGGAAGCCCTCGACGACGCTGGACAGGACGACGACCGCGCCGGACGCATAAGCGTCGGCGAGGGTCGGCGCCTCCGGGCCGCCTATCTCCTCGAAGGAGACCGGGTTGTCGCCGACGGCGTGCACACCCTCGGCCTCGTCGGGGAAGAGCTGTGCGGCGAGCGCCCTGCAATGTCCCAGATAGGCCGTGCCGTCCGGCCCCGCCGGGGCGCCCACGACCCGCAGTCGCGCCTTGGGCTCCGCCCTGCGGACCTCGGCGAAGGCGTGCAGCAGTGACACCAGGTCCTTGGCCGGCTCGATCCGGCCGACCCACACGAGCGTGTCCGGATCGGCGCGGTCCGGGGCCTCGCCCACCTCGGTGAAGCGGGCGGCCTCCAGGCCGGGATGCACGGTACGGATGCGGGCCCGATCGGCGCCGCAGCGCTCCTGCCAGCGACGGGCGTGCGCGTTGGCCGGGGTGATGATCGCGGCGCGCCGGTAGACCTCGGCGGCGAGCCGGCCGTGGAAGGCGGCGAGCAGCACGCGTACGGCGGGGCCGGCCGCGTCGGGGCCGGCGGCGAGGTAGTGCGCGCGCAGGTGCACGCCGTACTCGGTGACCAGCAGCGGCACGCCGGAGAAGTGCCCGGCGAGCAGGCCGGCCAGGGCGGCCGGGCCGCCGGCGGTGGCGTGGCAGAGATCGGCCGCGCCGAGGCCGTCGTCGCCGTACCAGTCCAGGGAGAGGGGGCGCAGGGCGCGTTCGAGGTGGGCGGCGACGGCGAGCAGATCGGGCACGCGTGCCTCGTGCGCCGTACCGAGGGCGCCGGGCGCGCGACAGGCGCGCTCCAGTGCGCGTACGGCGGTGTCGGAGCGGAGCGCGCCGGCCAGGCCGCCCTCGTCACGGGCGAGTTCGGCGAGCCCGCGGAGCGCGTTGCCGAAACGGTCCGTCAGAGAATCCGGCACGGCCCGGAGGCCGCCCGCACCGGTCGGCGCGCCCGCACCGACCGGCCCGTCCGTGGCGTTCGAGTCGCCCGCGCCGTCCGTGCCGTCCGCGGCAGGACCGGCGCACAGCACCTCCACGAGCTCGCCGTAGCTCTCGGCGAAGCGCCGGCGCGCGCGCCGTCCGTACCTGGCGCCGTCCTCGTCGGCGGTCCACAGAGGAGCCGTCCGGACCCGGCTGACGTGCGAGGGCAGCGGCAGCCAGCCCTCGTCCTCCTGGCGCCGGGTGCGGCTGAGCGCGTAGAGGTCGAACTCGTGCCGCCCGAGCCCGCGCACGAGCCGGTCGCACCAGAGTCCGGCGTCACCGCTCACATACGGATAACCACCCTCCGTAACGAGTCCGATGCGCACGTGTGCACCCCCGATCGATCTCCCGTATGGGAGCCACCGTGGCTCGGTGGCTCGCAGCGGGACGAACGGTATGCGGACAAGACGGTGGCGCGACGGACGGTTGTCCATCGCGCCACCAAAAGGGGTGAACGGTCGTAACTTTCCCGTGCGGGTCGCGTTCTGTCGCGCTAGGCAACCGATCGGCGGCGGAACGTCACGTCCGGATCTGCGGAAACGTCACGCCGACGCCAACTCCCGGCGCGCCGCCCGCCGCCGGGCCGCGGCCTCGGGGTCGAGGGCGGGCACGGCGGCCAGGAGTTGCCTGGTGTACGGGTCCTGGGGGTTGTCGTAGACCTCGTCGGCGGGCCCGGTCTCGACGATCCGGCCGCGCCGCATGACCGCCACCCGGTCGCTCACCTGACGCACGACGGCGAGGTCGTGGGCGACGAAGACGAGCGCGAGCCCGAGTTCCCGCTGGAGTTCACCGAGCAGCGCGACGACCTGGGCCTGCGTGGTGACGTCCAGCGCGGAGACCGGCTCGTCGCAGACGATGACGCGCGGGTCGGCCGCGAGCGCCCGCGCGATACCCACGCGCTGGCGCTGGCCGCCGCTGAACTCGTGCGGATAGCGCTGGTAGTGCGCCCCTTCGAGCCCCACGCGCTCCAGCAGTTCGATCACGCGCCCCCGGATGCGCCCCTCGTCCCGTTCGCCCCGCGCCCGCAACGGATCGGCGATCGACTCGCCGACGCTGCGTCGCGGGTTGAGGGAGGACACCGGGTCCTGGAAGACCATCTGGACGGCCGGGTTCACGCCCACGCGCGCGTGCCCGTCGTAACGGACCTCCCCCGCCGTCGGTTCCAGCAGCCCGACCAGCATCCGGCCGAGGGTGGTCTTGCCGCTGCCGCTCTCGCCGACGATGCCGAGGGTCTCGCCCCGGTGCACGGTCAGGGTCACGTCGTCCACGGCCGCGAACGCCCGCTTCCCGCGCCCGAACTCGCGGCGCAGGCCCTTCGCCTCCAGGACGGCCTCCCCGGAGGCCTGCGACGGCGCGCGCACCGCGTCCACGCGCGGGACGGCGGAGAGCAGTTCCCGCGTGTACGGCTCGGCGGGAGCGCCGAGCACGGCGGCGACCGGCCCCTGTTCGACCACGCGCCCGTGCCGCATGACGAGCACCCGGTCGACGCTCTCGGCGGCGACGCCCACGTCATGGGTGACCAGCAGCAGGCTCATGCCGGTCTCCTCGCGCAGGGTGTGCAGCAGGTCGAGGATCTGGGCCTGGACGGTCACGTCGAGGGCGGTGGTGGGCTCGTCCGCGATGAGCAGTTCGGGCTCGCAGGCGAGCGCCATGGCGATCAGCGCGCGCTGCCGCATGCCGCCGCTGAACTCGTGCGGACGGGACCGGGACCGGCGCGTGGCGTCCGGGATGCCGACCCGGTCGAGCACCTCCACGGCACGCGCGCGTGCGGCGCGTCGTGACGCGCGCGTGTGCACGCGGTACACCTCGGCGATCTGGTCGCCGATCGCGTAGTACGGGTCGAGGGACGACAGCGGGTCCTGGAAGACCATCGCCGCCTTCCCCCCGCGCAGCTTCCGCAGCTCGGCGTCCGAGGCCGCCTGTACGTCGGTGCCGGCGACCTCGATCGAGCCGCCGAGCCGGGCCCCCGTGCCGTGGTGCAGGCCCAGCAGGGCCGAGGCGACCGTGGACTTGCCGGAGCCGGACTCGCCGACCAGGGCGAGCGCGGCGCCGCGCTCCAGGGTGAACGACAGTCCGTCGACGGCCCGCAGGTCGCCGAAGTCGACGGTCAGATCAGTGACTTGGACGAGACTCACGTCAGTACCACCCGTCGGTCGGCCACCGCGTACAGCACGTCCGCGACGGCGTTGGCGAGGACCACGAAGAAGCCGACGACGAGGACCATGCCGACGACGACGGGCAGGTCGACCACGCTGACGGCGTGCACGAGCTCCTGGCCGAGGCCGGGCAGTCCGAACAGCGACTCGGTGAGCACGGCGCCGCCGACGGCCGAGCCGAAGTTGTTGGCGTTCAGCGCGATGACCGGTGCGAGCGCCCCGCGCAGGGCGTGCCGCCCGACGATCGACCGTTCGCCGACGCCGTACGCGCGGAAGGTGCGGATGTGGTCCTCCGCCAGGGTCTCCAGCATCGACGCCCGGGTCATCCGGGCGAAGGCGGCGGACTCGATGAGGGCGAGCGAGAACCAGGGCAGCAGCAGGTTCCACGCCCACTGTTCGGGGTCGTCGGTGAACTTCACGTACTGCGGGAAGGGCAGGAGTTGCAGTTCTCCGCAGACGACGATCATCAGGACCAGGCCGATGACGAAGACCGGTGTGGCCCAGCCCGCCAGTGTGAGGCCGGTCAGCACGCGCTCGGTGAGCCGGCCGCGCCGCCAGACGGAGAGCACTCCCGTGCCGACGCCCAGGAGCAGCCACAGCACCATCGCGCCGAACACCAGCGAGAGGCTGACCGGAAGCCTGGTCAGGATGATGCTCAGGACCTGCTGGTCGGTCTGGTAGGACAGGCCGAGGCAGGGCGCCGAGCAGTGCTCCACGGAGGTGCCGGTGGAGTAGTCCTGGCCGACGACCAGGCCCTCCAGGAAGTGCCAGTAGCGCACGTACAGGGGGTCGTCGAGGTGCAGTTGCTGGGCCACCTGGTGCACCTGCTCCGGGGAGCAGCGCGGGCCGCAGGTGATCTGGGCGACGTTGCCCGGGGTGACGTAGAAGACGACGTAGACGATCACCGAGATGGCGAGCAGGGTCGCCAGGGCGCCGACGATGCGGCGGAGCAGGAAGCCGCCGAAGCCGTTCACGCGGATTCCTCCTTCGCCGGGGCCGTCGTCTTCGCGGTTGCCGTCGCGGTCGCCGTCGCCGTCGTCCCGGCCGCGCGCCTGCGGCCGGTGCCGACGCCGAGCCGGGAGGCGGCGCGCGGGTCCAGGGCGGTGCGGACGCCGTCGCCGAGGACGGTCAGCGCGAGGACGGTCACGAACAGCGCGCCCGCCGGCAGCAGCAGGTACTGCGGGGCCGCCTGGTACCAGACGTCGGCGGCGGTGAGCATCTGGCCCCAGGAGGGCGTCGGCGGCTTCACCCCGACGCCGAGGAAGGACAGGGCCGCCTCGACGCTGATGTTGACCGGGATGAGGATCGAGGCGTACGTGATGACGGGCGCGGCCAGGCCGGGCAGCAGTTCACGGCGGGCGATGCGCCAGGCACCCCAGCCGCTGAGCCGTGCGGCGGCGACGTAGTCGAGCCCCTTCAGGGTGAGCGTCTGGGCGCGCACGATCTTCGCGATGGTGCCCCAGGAGATGAACCCGATGACGAGGGTGACCAGGACGGGCCGCGGGAAGCTCTGCGGCACGATCGCGAGCAGTGCCAGCGACATGATCATCAGGGGCAGCGCGACGAAGATGTCCGTGATCCGGCTCAACAGTTGATCGATCCACCTGCCGCCGAGCGCGGCCGTCACGCCGACGAGCAGACCGAGGAGGACCTGGATCACGGTCGCCGCGAACGCGACCCCCAGGGACACCCGCGCCCCGTACACCAGCCGTGCGAACAGGTCCCGTCCGGTCTGCGGCTCCACGCCCAGCCAGTGGTCGGCGGAGATGCCGCCGAGGGAGCCGGTCGGCACGCCGCCGCGCGCGGAGTCGATGAGGGCGGGGTGGTAGGTGGTCGGGTCCTGGCCCTCGAGGGCGGTGAGCAGCGGCGCGGCGAGCGCGACCAGGACGAGCAGCGCGACGACGCCGGCCGCGACCGCGGCGGCCCGCTGCACACGCAGCCGCCGCCAGAGCTGACGGGCCCCCGAAGCCCCCGAGGCGGACGCCTCGGGGGCCAGGGTGGCGACAAGTGCCTCGCTCACGGCGCTACTTCACCGCGACCTGGGAGATGTCCAGGACACCGGTCCAGTCGCTGATCACGACGTTCTTGATGTCCTTGCCGACGAGCCGCTTGTAGACCGGGTGGAACAGCGGCACGGTCAGGGCCTGCGCGCCGATCTTCTTGTCCAGTGCACCCCACCGCTTGGCAGCCGCGTCAAGATCGGTCAACTTGTTGATCGCGTCAATCTCGGCATTGACCGAAGCATCGTTGAGCTGGGAGGCGTTGAAGTTCGCGCCGTCCTTGACGATCTGCCGGCCGTCGAAGATCGGGGCGAGGAAGGGACCGCCGGAGGGCCAGTCGGCACCCCACGCGGCGAGGAAGAAGCCCGGCTCGGTCTTCACGCTGTGGACCGTGTCGGAGTAGTTGTTGTCCTCCAGGCCCTGGAGCTTGACCGTGATGCCGGCCTTCTTGAGGGCGTCCTGGATCGCGGTCGCGATCTCGGGGCTCGTCTTGAAGTTGTCGGCGTTGTCGTGGGTCAGCGTGACGGTGAGCCCGTTCGGGTAACCGGCTTCCTTCAGCAGCTCCTTGGCCTTGGCCGCGTTGCCGGTGTCGCCCGCCGGGAAGAGGTCGTACGGCGTGTAGCCGAAGGACTTCTGGTTCGGCAGGAAGGTGGTCGCGGGCTCGGCGAGGGCGCTGCCGCCCGCCGCGTTGATCACGGACGACCGGTCGACGGCGTACGAGATCGCCTGGCGCACCTTCGGGTTGTCGAACGGCTTGACCTTCGGGTTGAACGCTATGTAGTTCGTGTAGCCGAAGTGGCCGGTGCCGACGCGCGCGGCGAGTTCCTTGTCGCCGGTCACCTTGGCGAGTTCGGCCGGACCCAGGTTGGTGTCCGTCGTCACGGCCGCCGCGTCCGTCCCCTGGGACGCCGACAGCCGCTGGTTGATCACGGACGAGTCGAGGCCGGACTGCACGTCGATCCTGTCCGGGTACGCCTTGCGCTGGTCGTCGACGGACGCGGACCAGTACGTGTTGCGCTCCAGGACCAGGTGCTCTCCGTCGTTCTCGTTCTTCACGACCTTGTAGGGGCCCGACGAGACCGGGTGCTCCTCGTACTTGGTGCCGGTGTCCTTGGCCTTCGGGACGGGCGTGAACTGCGTCTGCGTGGCCAGGAACGGGAACTCGCCCTCGGGCTTGTTCAGGTGGAAGACGATCGTGCGGTCGTCCGGCGTCTCGATCGCCGAGAGCCCCTTCTTGTCCTTGTACGGCCCCTGGTAGTCGGCCGCCCCGGCCAGCCAGTCCCGCAGGTAGGGCGCACCGCCGCTGAGTTCGGGGGCGAAGGAGCGCTCGATGCCGTACTTGATGTCGGCGGACGTGATCGGGGTGCCGTCCTCGTACTTGAGGCCCGCCTTCAGGGTGTACGTCCACAAGGTCGCGTTCTTGCTGGGGCGACCGGTGTCGGTGGCCAGGTCGGGGACGACCTTGGTGCCGGCGGCGCCGTCAGCGCGGTTGCGGGTGGTGAGCGTACGGAAGACCAGGGAGGGCACGTTGCCGCCGCCGGAGGTGTACAGGCGGGCCGGGTCGAAGTCCGACTGCGGGTCGGAGTTCAGGACGGTGAGCGTGCCGCCCTTGTGCGGCGTGGCGTCGCCACTCGAGCCGTTGGCATCGTTGTCCTTCGGCCCGCAGGCGGCGGCGCCCGCCGCCACGACCAGGGCGAGCGAAACGTACGCCGCGCGGGCGCTGTTCACGGACGGGTGACGCATCGGAATGACGACCTCTCGGAAGGCGAGTCTCGACTGGCGAGACAGATTGACGAGGAGTGAGACGAAAGTGAACAGACGTCTGCCCGGGCGCCAGGTCGTCGAAAGAGCCGTGACCCAGGTCACGGCGGCAGAGAGGGATCGCGACGCGAACGCCTGAAGGCGGGCGTCAGCGACAGTGAATGTCGGCCACGCAGAGCGCGGTCACGCCGATGAGCGCCAGCTCGATGGCGGCGCGCGCGGAGGCGTGAAGGGACGACATGCCCAGAAATATGTACGAACTTTCTGCGCATGTCAATGTGATGTATGAGCCACCTGTCAACTCTTGGGATACGGCCAGGGGTTGGGCAGACAGTGGATTCCGTCGTGGTCCAGGAACTTGGTCTGCTGCTGCATGACCGGCGCGAGCTCGCCGTCCTTGTCGCAGGTCACATGGCCGTAGCCGAGCCGGTGGCCGACCTCGTGGTTGATCAGCATCTGCCGGTAGGCATGGATCTTGTCGCCGTACGTCTTGCTGCCCTGGGCCCATCTGTATGCATTGATCATGACGCGTTCGGTGGACGCCGAGTCGCAGGACACGTTGTCCTCGGTCGTGTCGAGGCCGGACTTGGCACACCAGTCGGCGGTGGTGCCGGGGCTGGCGAGCGTGATCACGAAGTCGGGCTTGCCGGTGGACACGCGCGCGAAGGTACGGGTGCCGTCGTGGGCCCAGCTGCGGTCGTCGTTGAGCGTCTTCTGCACGGCCTCGGCGAAGAGTTTCCCGTCCAGCCCCAGCCCCTGCTCCACGTCGACGCGGTAGGTGTACTTCCGCCCCTTGCCCGGCGCCTTCGCGCTCCCCGGCACGGTGCTGAACTTCCCGGACCCGGCCAGCTCGGCGCTCAGCGGGTACTTCTCACCCATCGCCTGCTCGTACGACAGCGTCACGACGCCCGGCGAGGCGGAGGCCGACGCGGACGGCGTGCTGCGGCCGTCCCCGCGCGAGGCGGCGCCGTCGGTGGCCCGCGTCCCGCCCACGGCCGACTGCGACCGTACGGCGGCGCCGTCCCGGCCGTCGATCACCTGCCCGGCGACGATCACCGCGAGCACGGTCGTGACGGCGGCTGCCGCGACCCCCGCGAAGGCCCGGCTCTTGCCGCCCTTGGGCTGCGCGGGCTCGCCGGTGGGCAGCGCGTCGCCGGCCTCGCCCGCACCCCCGTCGTTGCCGGACGGGAGCGGGGACGTGTGCGGACCCGAGCCGGGCGGATACGTTTCCGCGCGCTGGGCGCCGATGCCGGGGCGGGGTGCGAAGACGTCGACTTCCTCGTCGAAGGCGTCGACGTAGTCCTGCCGCGGCCCACCGGGCCCGCCCCGCCGCTGCCGCGGTATCGACACACCGGTCGCCCCGAAGGCGGCACCGGCGGGCCCGCCGGGGGCACCGTCCGGCCCGCCCAGCCGGCCCCAGCCGCCGCCTGCCTCACGCTGCTGCGGGTGCCCGCCACGGACTCGTGGGACCCCGTGCGCCGGGGTCCCGTCCGGGAGACGCGGGACACCGTGCGCCGGGGTCCCGTCGGCGTGGCGAGGCACGGCACCGGCCGCCGGCCCGCCGGCGAACCCAGGGACCCCCCGGGCGGGCGTGCCGTCGGGCAGCCGTGGAACGCCCTGCGCGGGTGTGCCGTCCGTGAACCGCGGTGCCCCGCCCGCGGGAGTCCCGTCGGCCGGGCGCGGCACGGTAGGCCCCGCAGGCCCGGTAGGACCCGCAGGCCCCGCGGAACCGCGCGCGCCGTCCCCCGAGCCCCCCGGGCCCTGCTTCCGGACTGCGCGCGCGTTGCCTATGTCCGCCGCGTCACCCTTGGCTGCCGGCCTGCGGCGGCTGTGGCGTCCCACGCGTCCCTCAGCTCCCCGCGCCCGGCGCGACCGGACCGCCGCCGAGGGTCCCGGCAGCCGGCCGGTCGCCCAACCTGTCGGCTGAGGCGAGAAGTTCACGGAACTCCCCGGCGACCGCCGCCGGGTACTCCATCATCGCCACGTGCCCGGCGTCCGGCATGGAGAGCAGCCGGGAGTGGCGGAAGCTGCGCGCGGCCTTCTGAGCCATGCGGTAGCCGACGAGCTGGTCACGGCCGCCGTAGATCAGCAGGGTCGGGGCGAGGACGCGCTCGGCCTGGCGCCAGAGCCCGTGCTGGCCGCCCAGCGTGTACGCGTTGACGATCCCGCGCGCGGACCGCGCCATCGCGTCCCAGAAGTACGGCAGCCGCAGCCGCCGCTCCAGCTCCTGGACCGCGTGCTCGAACGCCTCTGGCGTCACCCGGCCGGGATCGCCGTAGCAGAGGGCCAGCACCCCCCGTACCCGCTGTTCGGCGGTCCACTTGCCGGTCGTACGGGTGAGGAGCCCGGCGACGCCGGGGAGGCCGAGGAGGACCGTCGGCACGGCGGTGCGCTGCACGCGGAGTTCGGGCAGGGCCGGCGAGATGAGCGTGAGGGTGCGTACGAGGTCCGGGCGGACGGCGGCGACCCGGGTGGCGACCGCGCCGCCCAGGGAGTTGCCGAAGAGATGGACCGGGCCGCGGCCGACCGCGTCGAGATAGCGGATGACCGCGCGCGCGTGGCCGGTGACCGAGTAGTCGCCGTCGTCCGGGGGCGGCGAGTCGCCGAAGCCCGGCAGGTCGATCGCCTCGCCGTCCACGACGCCTTCGAGCTGTTCCATCAGCTCCGACCAGTTCTGCGAGGAGCCGCCGAGCCCGTGGATGTAGAGCGCGGGCGGCAGGCCCTCGCGCGCGGGCGGGCGTGAACGCACCGAGAGGGTCACGCCGGGCAGTCCCACCGACCGCAGCCGTTCGCCCTCCGCGACTCTGACTGCCGCCGCCTCGGGGAGCACGCTGGTGGGCGGCACGAAGGGCAGTTCGGTCGAAGACATGCGCCAATGTTACGAGACGATCACACCGTGATTCATGTGTTCGCCGTCACAGAATTAACCGGGCGAGCCGTGCGCGGGCCGTGCCCGGCCCCGGCCGCGCGAGCCGCGAACGGCCCCGGACGGCCGCGAACGGCCCCGGACGGCCCCGGACGGCACGACAGTGACATGGCGACGGCTCGGCGACGCACGGCGACGGCACGATCGAGGCACAGCAGAAGCACAGTGACGGCATAGCGTCCGCATCCGGTGTCTCCTACGCTCGTAGACAGGGCACCCGTATGTGGCCCCCTGCTTCCGCCAGGGATCTTCCGAGGAAGGGAGCCCACCATGGCCCATGACCCCACCGACCCCGACGTACTCGGCGATCTGGAGGCGCTGGACCCCCCGGAGATCGACGTCGAGGCCCCTGAGGGCGACGCAGCCGAGCAGCACACGGACGTCACGCCGTCCCACGACGACCCGCTCACGGGTGTCGATCCGGCCCGCGCGAACGAGGCCGATCTGATCGAGCAGGCGCGCGTGGTCTCCCTGGACGAGGACGACTACCGCTGACCGTGACCGACCGACCGGGCTCCGGTGTGCCCACCTGGCCTGTTCGTATGTCCCGGTAATTTCCCGGTGCGGCTTTCGCCGTCGTCCGGTACGTGAAATTCTGCGCTCGCACCGCGCACAGCACGGTTACCGAAAAGTACGATGGCCGCGCGGAGCGATCCGCATGTGGACGACTCATGTGGACGACTTTGGGAGGCGGCGTGACAGCCATCGAGCAGACAGAGGCGGCGCGCCCGCGGGGCACCCGCCTGCCGCGCCGTGCCCGACGGAACCAGCTGCTGGGCGCCGCCCAGGAAGTTTTCGTCGCGCAGGGGTACCACGCGGCTGCCATGGATGACATCGCCGAACGCGCGGGCGTCAGCAAGCCGGTGCTCTACCAGCACTTCCCGGGCAAGCTCGACCTGTACCTGGCCCTGCTGGACCAGCACTGCGAGGCCTTGATCGGGGCGGTGCGCGGCGCGCTCGCGTCGACGACCGACAACAAGCAGCGGGTCCGGGCGACCATGGACGCGTACTTCGCGTACGTCGAGGACGACGGCGGGGCCTTCCGCCTGGTCTTCGAGTCCGACCTGACGAACGAGCCGGCGGTGCGCGAACGCGTCGACAAGGTCACCAACGAGTGCGCCGAGGCGATCTGCGAGGTCATCGCCGAGGACACCGGCCTGCCGAGCGCCGAGTCGATGCTGCTCGCCTCCGGCCTCGGCGGTCTCGCCCAGGTGGTGGCCCGTTCCTGGCTGCACAGCGACCGCTCGGTCCCGCGCGACCAGGCGGTCCAGCTGCTGACCTCGCTCGCCTGGCGGGGCATCGCGGGATTCCCGCTGCACGGCCTCGACGGCCACCACTGACACCGCCCGACGGCGAATTCCCGTTCGCTGTTCGCTCCTGGCGTGCACGTGCGCAGCGTGTACCTCCCCTCACCGGGCTAATGTGTGCTGCGTACGGCGCGGAAGGTCGCGCACTTCACTGACCGTCGGAGGGACATAGCCGTGGAGGTCAAGATCGGCGTGCAGCACGCGCCTCGCGAGATCGTTCTGGAGAGCGGTCTGAACGCCGAGGAGGTCGAGCGCCTCGTCGCCGACGCGCTGGCCGGCAAGTCACAGGTGCTGTCCCTGGAGGACGAGCGCGGCCGGAAGGTCCTGGTCCCGACGGACCGCCTGGCGTACATCGAGCTCGGTGAGCCGACGGTGCGCAAGGTCGGCTTCAGCGCGGTCTGACCACAGCAGCACGGAGGGGCCGGGTGGACGTGTGTCCACCCGGCCCCTCGTCATGTCGCCCCTCCACATGTGGCCCACAAGTCGTCCACAGAGGAGGATTGCATTCCGCAGGTCACGGGTATGACGGGCTACGACCGTGAAGCACCGGCCGGCCGTGGGAGGGACCACTCGTGATGCTCCTGGAAGTCCTTGGATCCGCACTGCTCGGCCTGGCCCTGTCGTGGGCCGCCGCCAGCCGCCTGTCCCACCGGCTCCCGGCGCGTCCCCTGGTGTTCTGCACGGGCGTCGCGGGGGCCCTCTTCGGTGACTTCGTCACCCACAGCGCGCTCGGCCCCGGCACGGTCCTGGTCACTCTTCTGGGCGCGGCGATCGTCTCGGCGGCGTCCCTGTCCCTGCTGCTCCGCCCGGCGGGCCGCCACCTGCGCCGACGATCGATCCCGGCGTAGCGTCCACTCGCACGCCGAGCACGTTCCGAGCGCCCGAGCCGAAGCGCCCCGAAAGGGGCGCGGGGAACTGCGCGACCGGCCACAACGCACCCGCAGCCGCGCAACCCCCCGCAACCACCCCCCACAGAGCGCTACGCCGCCAGCCCCAGCGCCGCCATCCGCTTCGTGTGGGCCTCGGTGATCCGCGAGAACATCCGCCCCACCTCGGCGAGGTCGAACCCGTCGGCCACGCCCCCGACCAGCATGGTCGACAGCGCGTCCCGGTCGGCGACCACCCGCTGGGACTGGGACAGCGCTTCCCCCATCAACCGCCGCGCCCACAGGGCCAGTCGGCCCCCCACCCGCGGGTCGGCGTCGATGGCCGCGCGGACCTTCTCCACCGCGAACCCTGCGTGCCCGGTGTCGTCGAGGACGGCCAGTACGAGTTCGCGGGTGTCGGTGTCGAGGCGGGCCGCGACCTCCCGGTAGAAGTCACTGGCGATCGAGTCGCCGACGTAGGCCTTGACCAGGCCCTCCAGCCAGTCGGACGGCGCCGTCTGCCGGTGGAAGCCGTCCAGGGCCGCGACGAACGGCTCCATCGCCTGCGTGGCGTCCTCGCCGATCTCCGTGAGCCGGTTCCGCAGCCGCTCGAAGTGGTGGAACTCCGCCGACGCCATCTTCGCCAGCTCGGCCTTGTCCACCAGCGAGGGCGCCAGCTTGGCGTCCTCCGCGAGCCGCTCGAACGCCGCGAGCTCGCCGTACGCGAGGGCGCCGAGCAGATCCACGACCGCGGCACGGTAGTGCGGGTCGGCAGCCGCCTGCGCCCAGTCCTGGGCGGCGACACCGGTCGGTTCGGCGGAGGCGGTCTCAGGCTTGTCAGAGCTCGTCATGAAGCGCACAATAGCCCGCCCGCCGCCTCGCGGAAGCCCCGGGAAGCCACGAGAAGGCCCCCGGGAAATCTCAGGGAGACCCGGAGAAGTGCCGGGGAAGCCCCTGGTCAACCACTGTGACTACCACGACGTGACCAAATCGGCCATCACATGTGCACGATTCCGGGGTATGGTGGTAATGCGCCTGCTGGTACGCCGTCGAATTCCGACGTACCTCGACAGGCCGCACGTATGAGGATGCCCGGTCGGTGGCCCGATCGGCTCCGACCCGACAGCCCTCCCGGCTCGTACGGCACTGTGCGTACGACGACCGGAGGGACACACCCTCAGCGGTACGAGCGCTAGAGCGTCGGCAGAGGTCCCGTGCACTACGGCGTGCCCCCCACGGCCCGCCCGTAAGGCAGCCGACGTCCCCGGCACGGTCCGTCAAAGACCCCCGCGCTCGCCTCGCGCCGCGCCACACAGAAGAGGCAAAACCCTGACTACGACGTTTCGTGAACTCGGAATCCTCCCCGAGACCGCCGAGGCCCTGGAAGCCGTCGGCATCATCAACCCCTTCCCCATCCAGGAGATGACGCTCCCGGTCGCCCTGTCCGGCACCGACGTCATCGGCCAGGCCAAGACCGGCACGGGCAAGACCCTCGGCTTCGGCCTGCCGCTCCTGGAGCGCGTGACCGTCCCCGCCGACGTCGAGGCCGGCCGCGCCGCCCCCGAAGCCCTCACCAACGCCCCGCAGGCGCTCGTCGTCGTCCCCACGCGCGAGCTCTGCACCCAGGTCACCAACGACCTCCTGACGGCCGGCAAGGTCCGCAACGTACGCGTTCTCGCCATCTACGGCGGTCGTGCCTACGAGCCGCAGGTCGAGGCCCTGAAGAAGGGCGTCGATGTCGTCGTCGGCACCCCGGGCCGGCTCCTGGACCTCGCGGGCCAGCGGAAGCTCGACCTCAAGCACATCAAGTCGCTCGTCCTCGACGAGGCCGACGAGATGCTCGACCTGGGCTTCCTGCCCGACGTCGAGAAGATCATCGACATGCTTCCGGCGAAGCGCCAGACCATGCTGTTCTCGGCGACCATGCCGGGCGCGGTCATCGGCCTCGCGCGCCGGTACATGAGCCAGCCCACCCACATCCGCGCCACCGCGCCGGACGACGAGGGCGCGACCGTCGCGAACATCGCGCAGTTCGTCTACCGCGCGCACTCCATGGACAAGCCGGAGATGATCGCGCGCATACTGCAGGCCGACGGCCGCGGGCTCGCGATGATCTTCTGCCGTACCAAGCGCACGGCCGCCGACATCGCCGAGCAGCTCCAGCGCCGCGGCTTCGCCTCCGGCGCGGTCCACGGCGACCTCGGCCAGGGCGCCCGCGAGCAGGCGCTGCGCGCGTTCCGCAACGGCAAGGTGGACGTCCTCGTCTGCACCGACGTCGCCGCGCGCGGCATCGACGTCGAGGGCGTGACGCACGTCATCAACTACCAGTCCCCCGAGGACGAGAAGACGTACCTGCACCGGGTCGGCCGTACCGGCCGCGCGGGCGCTTCGGGTACGGCGATCACGTTCGTCGACTGGGACGACATCCCGCGCTGGCAGCTCATCAACAAGGCGCTGGACCTCAAGTTCCCCGACCCGGTGGAGACGTACTCCACCTCCCCGCACTTCTTCGAGGACCTCAAGATCCCCGCGGGCACCAAGGGTGTCCTGCCGCGCTCGGAGCGCACCCGCGCCGGGCTCGACGCGGAGGAGCTGGAGGACCTGGGCGAGACCGGTGGCCGCGGTGCCCGCGGTCGCGGTGGCCGGGGCGGTCGCACCGACGCCCGTCAGGAGGCCCGTACCGAGGAGCGCGAGCGTCCGGCCCGCACCCCGCGCCGCCGCCGTCGCACGCGCAACGGTACGGCCCTGGACCAGGCCTCCGGTACGACGTCCGCGGCGCCCGCCGCCGAGGCCGCGCCGCCCGCCGCCGACGACGCTCTCGCGGCGTCGGAGCCCGCGGCCACCCGGACCCCGCGCCGCCGTCGCCGCACCCGCAACGGGGCGTCGCAGGAGCCGGTGACGGCCGCCGCCCCGGTGACCGTGACGCCGGAGGCCGTCGTCGAGACGGTCGAGGCCGTCGTGGAACCGGCCGTGGCGGAGACGCCGCGCCGCCGCCGCACCCGCAGGTCCGCGGAGGCCACGCCGGTCGCGGAGGCGACGACACCCGTGGTGACCGAGGCTCCGGTGGTGACCGAGGCACCGGTGGCCGAAGAGGCGCCGGCGGCCCCCGCCCGCCGCCGGACCCGCAAGACGGCCGAGGCACCCGAGGCGGTCGCCCCCGTGGCAGCCGTCGAGGCGGTCGAGACCGTGGCGGAGCCGAAGCCGCGCCGCACCCGGAAGACGGCAGCCGCCGCGGCCGAGGCCGCGGTGGACACCGCCGAGGCCACCGAGGCGAAGCCGCGCCGCCGTGTCCGTAAGGCCGCCGAGCCCGTGACCGAGGTCGCGCAGGCTCCCGCGGAGGCCGTCGAGGCCCCGGCGGCCCCGGCCCGTCGCCGCACCCGCAAGGTCGCGGAGCCGGCCGAGCCGGTGGCGGCCGAGCCGCAGCCGGTGACCACCGTGGCGGAACCGGTGACCGCCGTGGCGGAAGCCGAGGCCGCGACCAAGCCGCGCCGCACCCGGAAGACGGCCGCAGCCGCCGAGACCGCTGTCGACACGGCCGAAGCCACCGAGGCCAAGCCCCGCCGCACCCGCAAGACGGCAGCCGCCGTCCCGGAGGCCGGCGAGGCCGAAGCGGCGGCCAAGCCGCGCCGCACGCGGAAGACGGCCGCAGCCGCCGAAGCCGCGGTCGACACCGCCGAAGCCACCGAGGCCAAGCCCCGCCGCACCCGCAAGGCGACGGCGGCCGTCGTCGAGGCGGAGCCGGCCGAGGCGGTCACCGAGGCGAAGCCCCGTCGGACCCGGAAGACGGCAGCCGCCGTCGCCGAGACCGCCGTGGCGGAAGCCGAGGCCGCGCCCAAGCCGCGCCGCACGCGGAAGACGGCCGCAGCCGCCGAAGCCGCGGTCGACACCGCCGAAGCCACCGAGGCCAAGCCCCGCCGCACCCGCAAGACGGCAGCCGCCGCCACCGCGGAGATCCCGGCGCAGGCGACCGAGGAGCCGGCGGCGAAGCCGAGGCGCACCCGCAAGGCGGCCGAGTCCACGGCGACCGCTGCATCCGCCGAGGCGGCCGACGCGGAGGCGAAGCCGAAGGTCCGCCGGACGCGGAAGGCGACCGCCGCGGCCCCGGAGGCCTGAGCACACGCGTGACGACGGCCCGGACCACCCCGTGTGGTCCGGGCCGTCCGCATGTCCGCACCGCCCGCCCGCACCCACACCCACACCCGCACCTGCACCCGCACCCGCACCGGGATTCACCCACCGGCTCCCGGTCGGTCACCGGGCTGCGGATACCCTCTCCCCCATGAGCAGGCCTCGCACCTTCGTCCCGCCCGCCGGCGCCCGCGCGTACGCGCTCACCACCGACCGGGGTGAGTTCGCCGTCGTCGACGCGCCCGTGGCCGCCGGGGTCGAGCCCAGGGGGGTCGCGCTGCTGCTGCCCGGGTTCACCGGGAGCAAGGAGGACTTCAACCGGCTGCTCGTGCCGCTGGGCCGGCGCGGGTACCGGACGGTCGCCGTGGACGGTCGCGGGCAGTTCGAGTCGGACGGGCCCGCGCAGGACGAATCGGCCTACGCCCGGGAGGAGCTGGCGCGGGACGTGCTCGCGCAGGCGGCGGCGGTCGGCGCGGGCGGGCCAGTGCATCTGCTGGGGCACTCCCTCGGCGGTCAGATCGCCCGTGCGGCCGTGCTCCTCGACCGCACGCCGTTCCGCTCGCTGACCCTGATGGCGTCGGGCCCGGCACAGATCTCCTCCTCCCAGCAGCAGCGCGTGAAGCTGCTCCGGGACGCGCTCGCCGTGATGTCGATGGCCGAGGTGTGGGACGCCATGCAGGCCATGGAGGCACCGGAAGAGCTGGAGGAACCGGACGGCGCGGCGGAGGGCCTGGAGGACGGCGAGGATCTGCGGCGCCGCTGGCTGGGCAACAAGCCGGCCCAACTCATCGCCACCGGACGCCAGTTGTGCACCGAACCGGACCGCGTCGCGGAGCTCGCCGCCGTGCCGCTGCCCTTCCACGTCCTGTCGGGCGCGCGGGACGACACCTGGCCGGTACCGCTGCTGGACGAGATGGCACTGCGGCTGCGCGCGCACCGGACGGTCGTCGAGGGGGCCGAGCACTCGCCCAACACCGACCGCCCCGCCGCCACCGCCGAGGCGATCGCCGGTTTCTGGGACAGCACCCGGGACCGGGTCTAGTACTGCGTCTGGAGGTGCTCCCAGAAGCCGTCCCGCAGGGCGCGGCGCAGGTCGGCCTGGCCGCGCAGGGAGTACTGGAGCATCCCCTCGGCCTCGACGAGGAGGTCCTGGTCGACGGGGCCGGGCAGGTAGGGGTGGCCGGGCAGCAGTTCGACGAGGGCCTCGCGGCCTCGCGAGGAGAGCCACTTCGCGGCGATCTGCGCGCCGATGAAACGGACGTCCTCGCGGGTGGGTCTGGTGGCACCGGCCTCGTAGGCGGGGGCGGCGCGTCTGGAGACGTACGGCTTGAAGAACTCGAGGTCGAGGGTGCGCTGGCTGTCGACCTCCCAGAGCAGCGGCTCGGCCTGGTTGCGGCCCTCGGGGGCCTCGATGCCCCAGAGGTGGACGCGGGCTCCGTAGCCCTGGGCGGCCTCGACCGCCGAGACCAGGTCCTCGTCGCCGCCGAGCAGGGCCGCGTCGCTGATGGCGCGGTGCCGGGCGAGTGACTCCAGGTCCGTGCGGATCAGGGAGTCGACGCCCTTCTGCTGGTTGTTGGCGTTGAGGTTGCCGAGGCGGACCTTGACGTCGGGGAGTTCGGCGATGGCCTGCTGCTCGGCGGTGTGGATGCGGCGGCGGGCGCCGTCGTACCAGTAGACGCGCAGCAGGCGGCTGTCGGCGAAGATCTGGCGCGCCTTGTCGATGAGCGCCTCGATCAAACCTTCGGCGTCGAGGTCGAAGGCGCGGCGGTCCTCCGTCCCGGCGACGAGCCGGCCCGTGGCCGCGTAGAGGTAGCCCGCGTCCACGAAGATGGCATGCGTCGAGGGCGTCTTGGCCACTTCGGCGAGCATGCGGGTGAGCAGCTCGTTCGTGCGGTCGATACGGGCCTGGAGGGCGGCGAGGTCGTCGTTCATCGCCTCCATTGTCCCGGCGGTCACGCTGCGAACACAACCGGTCCCGGTCAGTCTCCCGCAGACTCTTACCGGTCGGTAATTAGACGTTCGAAAAATTTCTTTAGCGTAGGGAATGTTTGTAACACGCAAGCCGTTGACTCCTACGGAACAGGACGACGAAGGGAGAGGCCATGCGCTTCGAAATCATGCGACTCGACGAGGTCGACGGCACCACCGTGGACAGCACTGTCGTGGACGCCGCCTCCGTCAGCAGGATCGTGCAGCAGGCCGCCGCCGTGGGGCAGCGCCTGTGGATCCGACCGGCCGAGACCCAGGTTTCGTAACACGACGACGCGACAACGACGGACGAGAACAGCCACACCGACGACGCGCGGAGCACCGCACAGTCTTCAGAACCCCCGTACGGCACCGATGCCGTACGGGGGTTCTGCGTCTGCGGGCCCGTCGCGCCGCGCTACGCGCCCTTGATCACCTGGGTGACGCCGTTGATGATCTGCTGCACGGCGATCGCCGAGAGCATCATGCCGGCGAGCCGCGTCACCAGGACCACACCGCCGTCCTTGATGACCCGGATGATCAGCAGCGAGTAGCGCATCACCAGCCACAGCACGACATGGATGGCGAGGATCGCCGTCCACACGGACACCTGCATGGCCACGCTGTCGGCCTTCTGGACGGCCAGGATGACCGACACGATCGCCCCGGGGCCGGCCAGCAGCGGCATGCCCAGCGGCACCAGCGCCACGTTGACGTCCTTGGTCTGCTTCGGCTCGTCGTTCTTGCCGGTGAGCAGGTCCAGGGCGATGAGCAGGAGCAGCAGCCCGCCCGCGATCATCAGCGCGGGCACGGAGACGTGCAGGTAGTCCAGGATCTGGTGCCCCAGCAGCCCGAAGACCGTGATGACACCGCCCGCCACGCACACGGCCTGGAAGGCCATCCGTTTCTGCACCTTGCCGGGCCGGCCGGCGGTGAGGGCGAGGAAGATCGGGGTGATCCCCGGGGGATCCATGATGACGAAGAGGGTCAGGAAGAGGGAACCGAAGACGGCGAGATCGAACATGGGGGTGCTACAGGCCTTGCGGGAGGAGGGACTTGGGCGGGCGAGGACCGGGCCTCAGGCTCCGCCGGTCCCCGGCACCGGGAACGCCCCGGTCGCCCGGCGGGTGATCTCGCCGTACACGTCGGGGTGGGTGGTGTACTCGCCCAGCGTCACCGTCTTGCGGCTGCCGTGGTAGTCCGAGGACCCCGTGACCAGCAGCCCCAGCTCCCCGGCGAGACCCCGCAGCCGTGCGCGGGTGTCCTCGTCGTGGTCCATGTGGTCGACCTCGATGCCGTCGAGACCGGCCGCCGCCAGCTCGGCGATCACCGACTCGGGCACCGTACGCCCGCGCTTCGCGGCCCCGGGATGCGCGAAGACGCACACCCCGCCGGCGCCCTTGACCAGCCGGACCGCCTCGAAGGGGTCGGTCTCGTGCTTCTCCACGAAGGCCCGGCCGCCGTCGGCCAGCCACTGATCGGTGAAGGCGTCGCTCACGGTCGGTACGACACCGAGCTCGACGAGTGCGGAGGCGACGTGCGGGCGTCCCACCGAACCGTCCCCGGCGATCCGCAGCACCTGCTCCCAGGTGACCGGCACCCCCAGCGCGTTCAGCCTGGCGACCATGCCCTGCGCGCGCGGCACCCGGTCGTCCCGGACCAGCTCGCGCTCGGCGAGCAGGGCGGGCTCCTCGGGGTCGAAGAGGTAGGCCAGCATGTGCATGGAGACGCCGTCGACACGGCAGGACAGCTCGGCCCCGGTGACCAGGGTGAGCCCCTCGGGCAGCGCGGCGACGGCCTCGGCATGCCCGCGGGTGGTGTCGTGGTCGGTCAGCGCTACGACGTCGAGACCGGCAGCGGCGGCGTTGCGCACCAGCTCGGCCGGGGTGTCCGTACCGTCGGAGGCGGTGGAGTGGCAGTGCAGATCGATACGCACGACACGGACTCCAGCGGGACGGGACGGCAAGGGACGCGTCAAGGATAACGGCCGACGCAGGGTGCCCCTGTCACACCCGCAACTGGTGAGCACCCTTTACCTGTCCCACCCAGGGGCGCGGGGAACTGCGCGACCAGCCCCCACCGGCCTGCGGACGACCATCGCACCGGGACGCGGACGACCTTCGCACCGGCTCTACGGCGCCTACGGCGCTACGGCTCCAGCAACCGCGGCGACAACGCCCCGCACGGCACCAGGTCCAGCTCGGCCCCCGCATCGCGCAGATCGGTCAGCACCAGCTCGTCGTACATCAGCAGCCCCGTCTGCTCGGGCCACACCACGGTCCAGAGCCACAGTCCCCGCGCCTCGCCCGCGAAGACGGCCCGGTCGTCGGGGGCCCCGGAGACGTGCCACAGCGGTGTGGGCCGCCCCGCGGCCAGCACCTTCGTCTGGGGCGGCTTCTCCACGTTCATGTACGGCCCGGGGTCCGGTCCGTCGATCCCCGCGTACCGGGCGCCGAGACCGACCCCCAGCTCCTCGGCGACCAGGATCATCTCCCCTATGCCGCCGAGCGGCGCGGGTCCGGAGCAGGCGACGGCGGTCGCGCGGCCCCCGCTGCGGTCGTCACCGGCGCAGGCCACGCCCGTGAACAGCCAGCCGACCGGCAGCGGCCAGGGCATCCACACCGGAACCTGGGTGCGGTGCACCACCACACCGAGGGCCTCGACGCTGGGCGGGATCACGGGCTGTACCGGATGCACGGTCCCGTGGACATCGCACTGCCAGGTGTCGGCGAAGAGTCCGGGAGCCCTGACCCGGCCACCACACTTCGGGCAACTGGGTTCGCCCCTCATAGAGCCCCACGGTCCTACCCCGGGTCCCCCACGTCAAGGACGATCACCCGTCCAGCGCACCCGGCCGCGTGGACGGCCGGCGCCCGCCGCACGGCACGCCGGCGGCGACGGCGTCACCCGCTTTGCCAACTGCCCGGCGACGCAGGCCGCTTGGTGAGCTTGCTCACCCCCGGGTCAGTCCAGCGGCACGGATTTCCGGTGCGGGTCCCGGAGATCGGCCCCGTTCGCGAGCCAGCGCTCCTGGAGGGCGCCGGCGCCGTGCACGCGCTTCCAGGCGGCCTCGTTCGGCGTCATCGGCAGCAGCGGCAGGAACCGTACGGGGTCGAGGGGCCCGTCCAGCTCCAGGTCCTCGACGAGGCCGCCCGGCTCGCCGACCAGGACGGAGGTGAAGGGCGCGCCCGGCCACAGCGGGCCGCCGACGTCCAGCGACGCGCCCGGCGTCACGACCAGGCCCTCCACCTGCGGGGACGCGGCGAGTACGGCGAGCGCGCGGAGCACCTTGTCGGTCTCGGCGAGCCCGGCGCGGACCGACAGGACCAGCTCGGCGCGCGGCCCTTTGACGGGGTCCGCGACCACCGCGGTGGGGTCGGCCATGGGGTGCGCGGACATGCCGAGCGTGGCGTAGCGGACGACGTTCTCGCCCTGGAGATCCTCGTGGAAACGGAGCACCTCGATGCGGTCCGTGCCGAGGAAGGTGACCGCCGCGCGCGCGTCCGGTTCGCCCAGTGCGGTGGTCAACCGGGCTTCTACCAGAGGAAGAACTTCAGCCATGTCGTGAGCATAGAACTCGTCAGTACCGGGCAAAGCGGCGCCTTGACACTGAGGGCTGCTGCTACTCTGACCGCGGTGGTTCGGGGCAGCACGCAGTGCGTCGCGGTCAGACCCTGACACCGACAGGACTCCCTTACGAGGGACCGGCTGGAGGAGGTGGGGCTGTCATGGATCGAAGTCACCCGTGCAGTACCACTCGCTCTTCCGGCCTCTGAATCTCTTTCTCTGGCTGGCTGCCGCCTTTTCGTGCGCGTTGTCGTTCGGAAGAGCACTTCGTTTCGCTTGCCTGATCCCTCTGACCGGTCCGCTCCGGATCTGTCTGGATCCGTTCGTCTGATCTGAATCAGTAGCGAAGTCGCCACCGCAACGGTGCGGTGCTCCCCGCTTTGTGGACGTGCCAAACATCCGAAGCCAGGACGTCCTCATTCCGGGTAGTTCCACCCGTTCCTCGGCGGTCTTCCGCTGCCTGTCGCGAAGGAGCCTGCCCATGTCGATGATCCGCGACCTCCGTGCCGTGGTCCGCCCTTCCCGCCCCTCGCTGCGCAAGAGCCTGCGGCCGGAGAACGGCGCGTACGACACGACCCGCGACCCCGGCACGCCCTCGGCCGTCGTCGACTGCGCCGTCTACCGGGACGGCGCCCGCGTCGAGACCGGCAAGCCGCTGACCCCGCACGAGGCGATGCGGCTGGTGCGCCGCGACGGCGGGTTCGTGTGGATCGGCCTGCACGAGCCGACCGAGGCCGAATTCGCCGGCATCGCAAGCGAGTTCGGGCTCCACCCGCTGGCCGTGGAGGACGCGGTCCAGGCCCACCAGCGGCCGAAGCTGGAGCGGTACGACGACTCCCTCTTCACCGTCTTCAAGACCATCCACTACGTCGAGCACGACCAGCTCACCGCCAACAGCGAGGTCGTGGAGACCGGCGAGGTCATGTGCTTCACCGGCCGGGACTTCTTCATCACCGTCCGGCACGGCGGGCAGGGCTCGCTGCGGGCGCTGCGGCACCGGCTCCAGGACGACCCCGAGCTGCTGGCCAAGGGCCCCTCGGCCGTGCTGCACGCCATCGCCGACCACGTCGTCGACGGGTACGTGGCGGTCGCCGACGCGGTGCAGGACGACATCGACGAGGTGGAGACCGAGGTCTTCACGCCGGGCCGCCGCGGCGGCGTCTCGCGCGGTGTCGACTCGGCGCGGATCTACCAGCTCAAGCGCGAGGTACTGGAGTTCAAGCGCGCGGTGTCGCCCCTGCTGCGTCCCATGCAGCTGCTGAGCGAGCGGCCGATGCGGCTGATCGACCCCGACATCCAGAAGTACTTCCGGGACGTCGCCGACCACCTCGCCCGCGTCCAGGAGCAGGTCGTCGGCTTCGACGAACTCCTCAACTCGATCCTCCAGGCCAACCTCGCACAGGCGTCCGTCGCGCAGAACGAGGACATGCGCAAGATCACGTCGTGGGCCGCGATCATCGCCGTACCGACGATGGTGTGCGGGGTGTACGGCATGAACTTCAAGCACATGCCGGAGCTGCACTGGCGGTACGGCTACCCGGTGATCATGGCCATCACCGGGGTGATCTGCCTCGGCATCCACCGCACGCTGAAGCGCAACGGCTGGCTGTGATCCGGCCTAGGGTGGGCGCCATGACAAGCGAGCTGCTCGGCCAGGCCCTCGTCGAGGAGGCCACGAAGAAGTCCGGCCTCGTCTGGGTGCGGGCCGCCGGGGCGCCGACGGCGCGTGCGGTGTGGCACGCGTGGGCCGACGGGGGCGTCTGCCTGGTCGGCGACGGAGCCGAGCAGCCGCTGGGCGAGCTGGCCGACGGAGGCTCGGCGGAGGTGACCGTCCGCAGCAAGGACAAGGGCGGCCGGCTGGTCACCTGGACCGCGACGGTCACGGAACTCCCCGTCGGCACCCCGGAGTGGGACGCGGCGGTGGCGGAGCTGAAGGGCAAGCGCCTCAACGCCCCCGACGGCGAGGCGATGACCGACCGCTGGGCGAGGGAGTGCAGGGTGCTGCGCCTGACCCCGACGGGGACGACATCACCGCTGCCGGAGGAGAACCTGGCGGCGCCCCCGCTCGCCTCCCCCGCCACCACCCGGCGCCCGGCCCCGGCCGCCCTGCCACGGCTGCTCTCGCGGCGCCGGAAGTCCGGCCGGAAGTCCAAGTAGCCGGCACCTGAGCCGGGTCACGACGCCGGGAGCTGCTTCCCGTAGTCGACCGTCTCACCCTTCTCCGGTTCGACCACGCTGAAGTCCTTACCCCAGTCGGAGAAGGTGAGGGTGCCGGCGCCGCCGCCGCGTTCCAGACGGAGGGGGTACGGCTTGCCCTCCAGGGAGACGTCGAGGGTGCCGCCGGAGCCGCCGTCGCCCGTGATGCGGATCGTGCGGGTGCCCGACTGCTCGTGGTGACCGGCCGTGGACAGCGAACCGTGCAGGGTCAGCAGTCCCGAGAGGAGGACGTCCTTGTCCGTGAAGCCGCTGAACTTCCTGTACGCCGGATCCGTCCGCGGCACCTTGACGTACTTGCCGTCGAGCTTGGTCGCCGCGGTCGTGTCACTGCCGTCCGCGTGGTTCCAGAACCCCGCGTCGGCCTGCAGATACAACGTGCCGCCGACCCGGAGGAGCTGGAACGTGGATCCCTTCGACGTGACCGACCCGGTCCCGCCCTCCTTGTTCAGGCGCATGTCCAGCTCGTACGTGCGCCCGCTCGTGACCACCGTGCCCGCCATCCGCACCGTCGCCACCGACGACGCCGCCGTCCGCGTCCTCGACTGGATCACGTCCGGCGACAGCTTGCCCACCCCGTTCGTGCCCGCGTCCGGATCCCCGCCGCATCCGGTGAGGACGGCCAGGGCGCACACTGCGGTGACCAGTGCGGCGTGGCGGGTACGGCCCGGGGCGACAGCGGTCACGGACAGGGCCACCTTTCTGAGGGGTCCGGCAGGGCGTACCGCAGCGTACCGGTGCGTCACCCGCCCGCCGGAGCCGGTCCGTCCGGACCGCTCACCAGGGCGTATCCGATCGGTACGGGCTAGCCTGAAGCCCACCGAGCGGGCAGAAGGGACCGAAAACCACGCAAGCGGTACTCCGGTAGGTAAAGGAAGCAACACCATGGCAGCCGGCGCTCCCCGCATCTTCGTCTCGCACCTCGCCGGTGTCCCCGCCTTCGATCCCACCGGCGACCAGGTGGGCCGCGTCCGGGACCTCGTCGTCATGCTGCGCGTCGGCCGCCGCCCGCCCCGGCTGCTCGGCCTGGTCGTCGAACTGTCCACCCGGCGCCGCATCTTCCTGCCCATGACCCGGGTGACCGGCGTCGAGTCCGGCCAGGTCATCACCACCGGTGTGCTGAACGTCCGCCGCTTCGAGCAGCGCCCCACCGAACGCCTGGTCTTCGGCGAACTCCTCGACCGCCGCGTCCAGCTGGCCGAGACCGGCGAGGAGGTCACCGTCCTCGACCTGGCCGTGCAGCAGCTGCCGGCCCGCCGGGACTGGGAGGTGGACCGGGTCTTCGTCCGCAAGGGGAAGAAGGGTGCCCTCCGGCGGGCCAGGGGGGAGACGCTCACCGTCGAGTGGTCGCAGGTCACCGGGTTCTCCCTGGAGGAGCACGGCCAGGGCGCCGAGAGCCTGCTCGCCACCTTCGAGCAGCTGCGCCCCGCCGACCTCGCCAACGTGCTGCACCACCTCTCCGCCAAGCGCCGCACCGAGGTCGCCGCGGCCCTCGACGACGACCGCCTGGCCGACGTGCTCGAAGAGCTCCCCGAGGACGACCAGATCGAGATCCTCGGCAAGCTGAAGGAGGAGCGGGCGGCGGACATCCTGGAGGCCATGGACCCGGACGACGCGGCCGACCTGCTCGCCGAACTCCCCGAACAGGACAAGGAACGGCTGCTGAGCCTGATGCAGCCGGCGGACGCGGCCGAGATGCGGCGCCTGATGTCGTACGAGGAGCACACGGCGGGCGGTCTGATGACCACCGAGCCGATCGTCCTGCGGCCCGACGCGACCGTCGCCGACGCCCTCGCCCGGGTCCGCAACCCCGACCTCTCCCCGGCCCTCGCCGCCCAGGTCTACATCTGCCGGCCGCCCGACGAGACCCCGACCGGCAAGTACCTGGGCACCGTGCACTTCCAGCGGCTGCTGCGCGATCCCCCGTACACCCTGGTCAGTTCGCTGGTCGGCGACGACGACCTGCAACCCCTCGACCCCGACGCCACGCTCCCGGTCATCGCCGGGTTCTTCGCCACGTACGACATGGTCGCGGCGCCCGTGGTGGACGAGGCGGGGTCGCTGCTCGGCGCGGTGACCGTGGACGACGTCCTCGACCACATGCTGCCGGAGGACTGGCGGGAGACCGAGTTCCACCTGGACGAGGGGGACCAGAAGGAACAGGCGGGACAGACGGAACAGAGGGGACAGGCGGGACAGAGGGGCCAGAAGGAGCGGACGGCGGAGAAGGGGGCGGGGATCCATGGCGCCTGAGCGTGAGGGCACCCGTGAGCGGACGCCCGCCGGCGCCACCGCCGCCGGCCGGTCGCGCGGTCACCGCCTGGACCAGCCGCGCGCCCCGCGGCGCAGGCTGCTGCCCGAGTGGGACCCGGAGGCCTTCGGACGGCTCTCCGAGCGCATCGCCCGCTTCCTGGGCACCGGGCGGTTCATCGTCTGGATGACGTTCGTGATCATCCTCTGGGTGCTGTGGAACATCGCGGCACCCGGAGGGCTCCGCTTCGACGAGTACCCGTTCATCTTCCTGACCCTGGCCCTGTCCCTGCAGGCCTCCTACGCGGCCCCGCTGATCCTGCTCGCGCAGAACAGGCAGGACGACCGCGACCGGGTCAACCTCGAACAGGACCGCAAGCAGAACGAGCGGTCCATCGCCGACACCGAGTACCTCACCCGGGAGATCGCCGCCCTGCGCATGGGCCTGGGCGAGGTGGCGACCCGGGACTGGATCCGCTCCGAGCTCCAGGACCTGCTGAAGGAGATGGACGAACGGCGGGACGGTCATCACGAACATGCCGTATTCCCGGCAGAACGGTCGCCCGGGCGTGACGTAGACGACCGCTGAGGGGCGTTATAGGGGCCGCGCGCCGCGCCGTACCATCGGGGGTATGGCTAGCGAAGACGCGGTGCGCGAGGCACTGGCGACGGTGAACGACCCCGAGATCAACCGACCCATCACCGAACTGGGGATGGTCAAATCGGTGGAGATCGGGGAGGACGGCGCGGTCGCGGTCACCGTGTACCTGACGGTCTCGGGCTGCCCCATGCGGGACACGATCACCCAGCGCGTCACCGACGCGGTCTCCCGGGTCGAGGGCGTCACCCGCGTCGACGTCACCCTGGACGTGATGAGCGACGAGCAGCGCAAGGAGCTGGCCACCGCCCTGCGCGGCGGCCAGGCCGAGCGCGAGGTCCCCTTCGCCAAGCCCGGCAGCCTCACCCGGGTCTACGCGGTCGCCTCCGGCAAGGGCGGCGTCGGCAAGTCGTCGGTCACGGTCAACCTGGCCGCCGCGATGGCCGCCGACGGCCTCAAGGTGGGCGTGGTCGACGCGGACATCTACGGCCACTCCGTCCCGCGCATGCTCGGCGCGGACGGCCGCCCGACCCAGGTCGAGAACATGATCATGCCGCCGTCGGCCAACGGCGTGAAGGTCATCTCCATCGGCATGTTCACCCCGGGCAACGCCCCGGTCGTCTGGCGCGGCCCGATGCTGCACCGCGCCCTCCAGCAGTTCCTCGCGGACGTCTACTGGGGCGACCTCGACGTCCTCCTCCTCGACCTCCCGCCCGGCACCGGCGACATCGCCATCTCGGTCGCCCAGCTGGTCCCGAACGCGGAGATCCTGGTCGTGACGACGCCCCAGCAGGCGGCGGCCGAGGTCGCCGAGCGGGCCGGCTCGATCGCGGTCCAGACCCACCAGAAGATCGTCGGCGTGGTCGAGAACATGTCCGGCCTGCCCTGCCCGCACTGCGGCGAGATGGTCGACGTCTTCGGCACGGGCGGCGGCCAGTCCGTCGCCGACGGCCTGACCCGCACGACGGGCGCGACGGTCCCCGTCCTCGGATCCATCCCCATCGACGTCCGCCTCCGCGAAGGCGGCGACGAGGGCAAGCCGGTCGTCCTGACCGACCCCGACAGCCCGGCGGGCGCGGCCCTGCGGGGCATCGCCGGCAAACTGGGCGGCAGGCAGCGCGGCCTCTCGGGACTGTCCCTGGGGATCACACCGCGCAACAAGTTCTGAGACGCCCGCAGCGAGCGCCCCGTCAGGGGCGCGGGGCTGTGTTCATCATGCGGCTCCGCCGCGTGGGCGCGAGCAACCACCGCTCGTCCGCAGTCGCGAACGCACCGCACCCCCTACGGCGAAGGGGCGCCAAACCACCGGCGCCCCTTTTCTCATGCGTACGCGGCAACGTCCTTGATCACGGCGAACCCCAGCCCGTACGCGGACATCCCCCGCCCGTACGCCCCGAGGTGCACCCCCTCCTCCGTGGACCCGGCGAGCACCCACCCGAACTCCGACTCCCGGTAGTGGAACGGCGTCGCCACCCCGTCCACCGGCAGCGACAGCGTCGACCACTCCGGCCCGCTCAGCTCGTCCGCCAGCTCCCACGCCGTCTCGGTCTGCTGCTCCAGCCAGTCGTCCCGGAGGCTGTGGTCCATCTGCCCCGGCCAGGTGAAGGACAGCAGCCCGACCCCGGCCAGCCACGCCGCGGACGACACCGACGTGGCCTCCAGCAGCCCCGTCCCGTCGGCGCTCCGCCGGGACGGACTCGCCGCGACGGTCACGACGACCGCGAACTTCTCCCGCGGTTCACCGACGGCCGAGGCGAGGTGCTCGTTCCGGACCGACGGCTCGTCGCCGTGCCCGATCGACCCGTGCTCCACCGCGCCGTCGGCCGCCACACCCACCTGCATGAGCCAGCGCGGCCCCGTGAACGCCTCGTCGAGGCCGTACCAGGGGAAGGGCGCCTCCAGGTAGCCGTCGACCGTGCGGCGGGCGGAGGGGGCCTGCTGCACGCCCTCCACGACCGGTGCCTGTCCGTCCACCCGACTTGTCGTCTCCATCTGCCCGGACGCCTCCTAGCTCTCGTCGGTCCGGGGCGGCCCGCCCCCCTTCGGGCGCACTCGTCCGGTCCGCACAACAACTCGGCAGCATATCGACCCCGCCGGGACCAGCCGTGAAACCGCCCGGTGCGTGGGTCGCACGGGCGGCTGGTTCGGGCCGTAAGAGACGAATGAGCGGCGCACACGCGGTATGAAACGCGTCACGTGCGCCGCTCATGCGCGGGTCGGTGATCCGGACTCAGGTGGCGTCCGCGTCGTAGGGCGGACGGTCGTCCTTGCCCGGATCCTCCGGCTTCTTGGTCATGTCGAGCCGGCCGCTCCCCGAAGAGCCGCTCCCGGAGGACGACGGCGAGGCGTCGGTCTCGCGGCTGTTCACCGCCTCCGTGACCTCGGCCATCTCCTTCTTCAGGTCGAAGCCGTTGCGGATCTCCTTCAGCCCCATCTCGTCGCTGTCCAGGTGCTTGCGGATGAAGGTCTTCGGGTTGAGGTCCTCCAGCTCGAAGTCCTTGAACTCCGGGCCGAGTTCCTGCCGGATGTCTTCCTTGGCGCTCTCCGAGAACTCCCGGATCTTGCGGATGGTCCGCATGACGTCCTGGATGACCTTCGGGAGCTTGTCCGGACCGAAGACGAGCACGGCGAGCACGACGATCGTCACCAGCTCGAGCGGTCCTATGTCATTGAACACCTGAAGCTCCTTGCGATGTCCTCGGTCCTCGGCCCTCCGGTCGCTGTTGCGGGTGTTCCGTGGTCCGGGCCGGGTCCACGGTACCCGCCGGACCTGTCCGACCGGTACTGCCCCGGGGTGTCCGACTGCGCGTGTACGACCGGTTTTCCAGGTTGTTTGCCTAGTCGGGGCACGGGTGAGGCCCCGCCTATGACGTTTCTGTCAGTTCCTGTCCGAGGAACCGGAGCGGTCGCCGGGCCGGCCGAACGGCAGCGGGGTGAGGTCCTGCACGCCGTTCACCTGGACGACGGCGAGGTCGTAGCCGGCGTCCCGGCCGACGACGGTCGCCCGGGCGGTGGCTCCGCTGCTGAACGTCACGGTGATCCGGCCGCCCGCGGCGGTCGCGGGGGCGACGACGTGGCTGTCGGTGAGGATGTGCCCGCGGGTGTCGATGACGAAGCCGGTGCCGGTGGCCTGCTCGCCGGTTCCGGTGCCGGTGACCCGCAGGGTGACGACGCTGGGCAGCGCCCGCGCGTCGATCCCGGCGGCGCCGCCGGGCGGCGGCCCGGGCGGCGGGCCCTGCTCGGACGCACCGTGCGGGGGCGGACCGGGCTGCGGCAGCTGTACGGACTCCAGGCCGCCGGTGCGCTGCAGGTAGCCGCCGATCAGCCCGCCGGCCGCGGCGGAGAGCAGGGAGAGCGCGAGCGCCCCCGCGGCGAACGTCCGCCGGCTCCGCGACCGCCGCCGCTGTCCCGCGGCCCCTGCCGCATCCTCCCGTGGGAGGGACGGGGCGCTGCCGGTGGTGTCGCCGGGCGTCGCCGGTGCCGTCGGTATCCCCTCGTCCATGGTCTCCTCGCGGGCTCGACGCGGCCCTGCGCTAGGGCGGGCTCGCGGAAGGTCGGCTCCGTGCCCGCACGGGTGCGACGGACATGGCTGGCTCACAGGATTCAACCAGGTTCGCGAGTCGCCGCGCAGGGGCGTTCAGCAGGTGGGCAGCGACCGGCCGACGGGCCGCGACCGGTCAGTGGGCCGCGCGGGAGGAGCGGGACGGGGACGCGGAGGGGGCGGAGGGAGCCGAGACGGTGTCGGGGACGGGTGCGGCGAGCAGGCTGGTGCCGGTCGCCTCGGGGACGGTGGTCCACGAGGTGAGGGCGAACGGCGGATTGGTGCTCAGCGGCCGTATCAGCGGGGAGACCGCCGCCGCGCCGGCCATCACCGGTGCGGTCAGCTCCCGCAGCCTCTGCTGTGCGACGGCCGGGGAGGGCACTCCGGGCAGCAGCGGTGCGGAGACCGAGGTGGGCATGGCGGGGCCGCCGCCGAGCATGGCGCCGGACGAGAGCAGCGGGGTGAGCAGGCGGCGGCGCTGTGTGTCGGCGGTACCCACGGTGCCCGAGCCCGCCGTGCCGGCCGGGGCGACGCTGCCGCCGCCGGTGCGGGCGTCGGCGGCCGGGGTGCCGGGGAGGCCCGCGGTGACGCCGCCGAGGGCGACGGCGGCGAGCGAGACCGCGCCGGCGGCGACGAACGCGAACCGCATGCCGCGCGAGGCGGAGCGGTCGCCGTCCGGGCGGCCGACGGGGTGGATGCGGAAGCCCCGGCCCACGGCCGCGGCCGGGTCGTGGGGACGGGCCGGGACGTAGCCGAACTCGAAGCGGTCGTCCCGGCTCAGGCCGAAGACCCCCCCGTCGGATCCGCGTCCCGAGGGGTCTCCCCCGCCGAACGGCGAACCGCCGCCGTCCGGGTCGCCGCCCGCGGGCAGCCCCTGGAGGCGGGCGAGGAAGCTCTCGGAGGGCGCGGGCGGGGCGGTCGCCGCGAAGACGCTCTTCAGGGCGCGCTGGGCGTCCGCCTCGGCCTTGCACCGGGCGCAGGTCGCCAGGTGGGCCAGGACGCGCTCACGCGTCTCGTGACCGAGCTCTCCGTCCACCAGGGCGGAGAGTCGGTCTCCCAGGTGCTGTTCGGCGAGCTGTCGCTCGGCCGGTTTCGGTCGTGATCCACTCACGCGGTCGCGCCCCCTCCTCCCAGTGCGGGAACACGGGGCACGAAGGAGCGGCGCTCGGCCTTGCGGGCCTCCGGGGAGCGGTGCGCGAGGGCCTTGCGCAGCTGGGAACGGCCGCGGTGGATACGCGAGCGGACCGTGCCGAGCTTGACGCCGAGGGTCGCGGCGATCTCCTCGTACGACAGCCCCTCGATGTCGCAGAGCACGACGGCGGCGCGGAACTCGGGCGCGAGGGTGTCCAGGGCCTGCTGGACGTCGGCGTCGAAGTGCGCGTCGTTGAACGCCTGCGAGGGGGTGGGCTCGCGGCTGGGCAGGCGCTCGGCCGCGTCCTCGCCGAGGGCGTCGAAGCGGATGCGCTGCTTGCGGCGGACCATGTCGAGGAACAGGTTGGTGGTGATGCGGTGCAGCCAGCCCTCGAAGGTGCCCGGGGAGTAGGTCGACAGGGAGCGGAAGACGCGGACGAAGACCTCCTGGGTGAGGTCCTCGGCGTCGTGCTGGTTGCCGGTCAGACGGTAGGCCAGGCGGTAGACGCGGCCACTGTGCGTGCTGACGATCTCCTCCCACGTGGGCGGAGTCCATGCCTGCCCGTCCGCGTCGGTGGAGAAGGTCGCGGTCCGGTCCTCGCCCATGGCGAGGGCGGCGGCGTGGCTGGGGTCAGCAGCGGTGTCGTTCACGGATTTCGGCCTGCCTGCCGATCCGAGAAAGCGCCTCAGCACTCCTCCCCGATCCCCAGGCGCGGCCGCACCTCCCCTGTCGGCTCTGGTGGTGTCCAGTGGAGCCCCTACCATAGCCACCTCGCCCGTTAGCACCGGATAAGCGGTTTTACAAGAATTTGATCTGTGCTGGTACGGCCCGTCCACCTGCGACAGCGGGTGGTCGGCCGCCGTCTCGTCACCGTGATCCATTCGTGTCCCCCCGCCTTGTCTTCCACCCCTCTAAACGCCCGGTCCCATCTGCGGGTTCCCGACACCAACGGATACAGTCACGCCCAGGCAACCACGGGGACAGGAGAGGGTCATTACCGGCAACCGGCAGACGAGCTGGGCGTTCGCCGACGCCTTTGTCGCCGAGGACGAAGCACTGCGGTGGGCCCGTGACCGGGCCCGCGAGGCAGGGCTGCGCTCGGTGTCGCCCGGCACGGGCGCCGCGCTGCGCATGCTCGCCGCCTCCGTGGACGCCAAGGCGGTCGCCGAGATCGGCACGGGGTGCGGGGTCTCCGGGATGTACCTGCTGCACGGCATGCGTCCGGACGGCGTGCTGACCACCGTCGATCCGGAGCCGGAGCACCAGCAGTTCGCGCGGCAGGCCTTCCGCGCGTGCGGCTTCGCCAGCAACCGGGCCCGCTTCATCCCCGGCCGGGCCACCGACGTGCTGCCCCGCCTCGCGGACGCCGGCTACGACCTCGTCTTCTGCGACGGCGACCGCCAGGAGTACTCCGACTACCTCGCTGAATCGTTGCGTCTGCTGCGGCCGGGTGGCCTGGTGGTCTTCGAGGGCGTCTTCGCCAACGGCCGCACCGTCGACTCGGGGCCGCAGCCGACCGAGGTACTGCGGCTGCGCGAGCTGCTGCGCACGGTCCGGGAGAGCCCGGAGCTGGTGCCGTCGCTGCTGCCGGTGGGCGACGGGCTGCTGTGCGCGGTCAAGCGGTAGGCCTCGCGCGACAGCCCTCGTGCGCTACACCTCGCGCGGTAGATCTCGCGGGCACGGAAACGGCCCGGGAACACGGCAACGCCCCGGCACCGCTTGGGTTGCCGGGGCGGCCGAAAGGGTGTGGTCGCTGACGCCTCAGACGACGACGTTCTTGAGGGCGTCGGCAAGCGCCGCGGCCTCGTCAGGGGTCAGCTCGACGACGAGCCGACCGCCGCCTTCGAGCGGAACGCGCATGACGATGCCCCGCCCCTCCTTGGTCACCTCGAGCGGGCCATCACCCGTCCGCGGCTTCATGGCCGCCATGCTGGTTCCCCTTCCTGAAAACAGCTCATCGTCTGCCGACGGCCCCCGAGGGCACGCGCGGTCTCTGGCGGGACACGCGACTCCGGCATCGAACACATTGCTTCCAAGCCATTATCCCGCATCTCAGGACCCGATGACCAACATCAGTCGGCATCGCTTGGGCAACGCACGCGAGCAAAACCACCCAATTCGGCGATGTGACTGCGATACTTCGCCACCTCGTGTCCTTACGCCGACCGAGTCGGCTTCGGAATTCTTTGACGCAGGTCACACGGCCGCTCCGGTCCCCCGCTGGCGAACTCCGCCATGCTGTCCTTCGGACGGGACGTACTGAGCGGTACGTCAGCCGCGACGACGGAGGGGACGCTCCATGACCGACACCGTGCTCTACGAGGTGGGCGACGGGCTCGCGACGATCACGCTGAACCGCCCCGAGGCGATGAACGCGCTGAACATCGCGACGAAGGTGGCCCTCCGGGAGGCCGCTCAGGAAGCGGCGGCCGACACGGCCGTCCGGGCGATCCTGCTGACCGCCGCCGGGGACCGGGCGTTCTGCGTGGGCCAGGACCTCAAGGAACACATCACGCTGCTCGCGTCCGACCGGGAGACCGGGGCGGGGCAGACGATGACGACGGTCCGGGAGCACTACAACCCGATCGTCCGGGCGTTGGTGTCGGCGCCGAAGCCGGTCGTCGCCGCCGTGAACGGGGTGGCCGCCGGCGCCGGTCTCGGCTTCGCCCTCGCGGCGGACTACCGGGTGGTCGCCGACACGGCCGCGTTCAACACGTCGTTCGCGGGGGTGGCGCTGACCGCGGACTCCGGCGTCTCGTGGACGCTGCCGCGGGTCGTGGGACCGGGCCGCGCCGCCGACCTGCTGCTCTTTCCCCGGAGCATCAGTGCGCAGGACGCGTACGAGCTGGGCATCGCGAACAAGGTGGTGCCTTCGGCCGAGCTCCGGGCCGAGGGCGAGAAGGTGGCCCGGAAACTGGCCGAAGGGCCGACTGTGGCGTACGCGGCGCTGAAGGAGGCCGTCGCCTACGGGCTCACGCACTCCTTCGACGAGACGCTCGACAAGGAGGACGAGCTGCAGGCTCGGGCCGGGGCGTCCGAGGATCACGGGATCGCCGTGCAGGCTTTTGTGAACAAGGAGAAGCCGAAGTACTTGGGGCGGTGACGGTTGTGGGGGACTGCGGCTGCGTGGGGGCTCGTCGCGCAGTTCCCCGCGCCCCTTGCGGGGCGCTGTCCCTCACGGGGTTTTTCGGGCCACGCAGGTTTCGAGATGGTCGTTGACCAGGCCGCACGCCTGCATCAGGGCGTACGCCGTCGTCGGGCCGATGAAGCGCAGGCCGCGCTTCTTGAGGGCCTTGGACAGGGCCGTCGACTCCGGGGTCACAGGGAGGACGTCGGCGATGGTCCTCGGAGCCGGGTAGGTGCCCGGCTCCGGGGCGTGCGACCAGATCAGCTCGTCCAGCTCGCCCTGCCGCCACTCCGCCAGGACCTTCGCGTTGGCCATGGTCGCGTCGATCTTCGCCCGGTTGCGGATGATGCCGGGGTCGGCCAGCAGGCGCTCGCGGTCCTCGTCGGTGAACGCGGCCACCTTGTCGATGTGGAAGTCGGCGAAGGCGGCCCGGAAGCCCGGGCGGCGGCGCAGGATCGTGATCCAGGAGAGGCCGGACTGGAAGGCCTCCAGGCTGAGGCGTTCGTAGAGGGCGCCGTCGCCGTGGACCGGGCGGCCCCACTCCTCGTCGTGGTACGCCACGTAGTCCTCGGTGGACAGCGCCCAGGGGCAGCGCAGTCTGCCGTCCGGCCCGGGAACCGCCGCTCCTTCGACCACGCCGGGCGTCTCGCTCACGGCCGGTCCTCCGGCTCGGGCTTGTCCAGCGACATGTGCGGGCCGTGCGGCCCGCGCGGCCCGGCCTGGGCGCCGGCCAGCGCGGACTCCAGGTCGGCGATCCGGGCGTCGCGCTCCGCGAGCTCGGCGCCGAGGCGGCTGAGCGCGTCGTCGACGTCCGCCATGCGGTAGCCGCGCGGGACGAGCGGGAAGCGGATGCTCTCCACGTCCGCGCGGTTCACCGGGCGGTCCGGGGGCAGCGGGTCCTCGAAGCGCTCGGGCGCCACCTCGGGCAGCGGTCCGCTCTCCCCGCCGCTCACCACGGAGAGGGTGACCGCGGCGACCACGACCGCCAGCGCGACGACGAGGAACAGGAACATAACCATCGCGGTGGGCCCCCAGGCTCGGTGGAGCTCGGTGCAGCAGCACTCGTGTGCTCAGTGTGCTCAGCGTGCTCGATGACGAATGTGTCTGTGTCCGATCGTGCCATGCGAGTCTGACAGTTAGGGTCGCAGGCGGTCGTACCGAGGGAATTACTACGGGAGGTCACAGGCGATGCTCAGGCTGGGCAGGCGGGAATTCGGGCCGAACGAACCGGTGGTCATGGCCATCGTGAACCGGACGCCTGACTCCTTCTACGACCAGGGGGCGACGTTCCGCGACGAGCCGGCCCTCGCGCGCGTGGAGCAGGCGGTCGCCGAGGGGGCCGCGATCATCGACATCGGCGGGGTGAAGGCCGGGCCGGGCGAGGAGGTCACCGCCGAGGAGGAGGAACGGCGCATCGTCGGGTTCGTCGCGGAGGTGCGCGGCAGCTTCCCGGACGTCGTGATCAGCGTGGACACCTGGCGGGCGTCGGTCGGCGAGGCCGTCTGCGCGGCCGGGGCGGATCTGCTGAACGACGCGTGGGGCGGGGTCGACCCGGGGCTGGCCGAGGTCGCGGCGCGGCACCGGGTGGGGCTGGTGTGCACGCACGCGGGCGGGGCCGAACCGCGGACGCGACCGCACCGGGTGACGTACGACGACGTCGTGGCCGACATCCTGCGGGTGACCCTGGGGCTGGCCGAGCGGGCCGTCGCGCTGGGGGTGCCGCGGGAGTCGGTGCTGATCGATCCCGGGCACGACTTCGGGAAGAACACCCGGCACAGCCTGGAGGCGACGCGGCGGCTGGGCGAGATGGTGGAGACGGGGTGGCCGGTGCTGGTGTCCCTGTCCAACAAGGACTTCGTGGGCGAGACCCTGGACCGGCCGCTGAAGGAGCGGGTGATCGGGACGCTGGCGACGACGGCGGTGTCGGCGTGGCTGGGGGCGCAGGTGTACCGGGTGCACGAGGTGGCCGAGACGCGCCAGGTGCTGGACATGGTGGCGTCGATCGCCGGCCACCGGCCCCCGGCGGTGGCCCGACGAGGCCTGGCCTAGCCACCGCCCCTGGGGGCTCCGCCCCCAGACCCCCACCCCCTTCGCCCACCCACCACCCGACTCGGTCGGCCGAGAGGTAAACCACCCCACCCGACCCGGTCGGCCAAGAGGCACACCGCCCCACCCGACTCGGCGGATCGAGAGGTGTGCCAAGGGGCTCTGGCGGACGGTGGGGCGGCAGGGCCTCTCGGCCTCGGTTTCTCAGCGGAGCGAGTCGGGTGGGTGGGCGAGAAGGTTCTAGCGGGCCGCTTCCTTCGAGACGAGGCCGACTGCCTCGTCCACGTCGTCCGTGACGTGGAAGAGCAGGAGGTCCTTCTCGGCCGCCTTGCCCTGGGCCACCAGCGTGTTCTGGAGCCAGTCGACGAGGCCGCCCCAGTACGCGCTGCCGAACAGGACGATCGGGAAGCGGGTGACCTTCTGGGTCTGGACGAGGGTGAGGGCCTCGAAGAGCTCGTCGAGGGTGCCGAGGCCGCCGGGCAGGACCACGAAGCCCTGTGCGTACTTGACGAACATCATCTTCCGCACGAAGAAGTAGCGGAAGTTGAGGCCGATGTCGACGTACGGGTTGAGGCCCTGTTCGAAGGGGAGCTCGATGCCGAGGCCGACCGAAACGCCGCTCGCTTCGAGGGCACCCTTGTTCGCCGCCTCCATGGCACCGGGCCCGCCGCCCGTGATGACGGCCCAGCCCGCCTCGACCAGGCCGCGGCCCAGCTGCACGCCCGCCTCGTACTCGGGCGAGTCCACCGGCGTCCGCGCCGAGCCGAACACGCTGATCGCGGGCGGGAGTTCGGCGAGCGTGCCGAAGCCCTCGATGAACTCCGACTGGATGCGCAGCACCCGCCAGGGGTCCGTGTGGACCCAGTCGGAGGGACCGCCCGCGTCCAGCAGCCGCTGGTCCGTCGTACTCGCGGTCACCTGACCGCGCCGTCGGAGGACCGGTCCCAGGCGCTGCTCGTCCGGCGGCACCTTTTTCCCCTCGGGGTTCCCGGTAGGCATATGCGCGCTCCCTCCGCTTGCAGGTGTTTCCACCTCAGCGTAGATCCGCGCGGGTTACAGGCGCGGGACGTCGGCGTGTCCGGTGCGCAGCGGCACCGTGTGACTCAGCTGGTCAGCCACGCACGCAGCCGTTCCTCACCCGCCAGGATCTTTGCCGTTTCCACCCTTTCATCCCTTTTATGAGCCAAGTGCGGGTTGCCGGGGCCGTAGTTGACCGCGGGGACGCCGAGGGACGAGAAGCGGGAGACGTCGGTCCAGCCGTACTTGGGCATCGGCGTGCCGCCGACCGCCTCGATGAAGGCGGCGGCGGCCGGGTGGGAGAGGCCGGGCAGGGCGCCGGGGCTGTGGTCGTCGACCACGAACTCCTCGACCCCGCAGTCGGCGAAGACCTCCCGGACGTGGGCGATCGCCTCGGCCTCGGAACGGTCGGGGGCGTACCGGAAGTTGACGGTGACCACGCAGGCGTCCGGGATGACGTTGCCGGCGACCCCGCCGGAGATGCCGACCGCGTTGAGGCCCTCGCGGTACTCCAGGCCGTCGATGACCGGGTAGCGCGGCTCGTAGGCGGCGAGGCGGGCCAGGATCGGGGCGGCGGCGTGGATCGCGTTGGAGCCCATCCAGGAGCGCGCCGAGTGGGCCCGCTCGCCCGAGGTCTTCAGCAGGACGCGCAGGGTGCCCTGGCAGCCGCCCTCGACCTCGCCGTCCGAGGGTTCGAGGAGCACCGCGAAGTCGCCCGCCAGCCACTCGGGGTGGGCCTCGGCGACGTGCTTGAGCCCGTTGAGGTCGGCGGCGACCTCCTCGTTGTCGTAGAAGACGAACGTCAGGTCGCGGTTGGGGGCCGGGACGGTGGCCGCGATGCGCAGCTGGACCGCGACGCCCGACTTCATGTCGCAGGTGCCGCAGCCCCACAGCACGCCGTCCTCGTCGAGGCGGGAGGGCACGTTCTCGGCGATGGGGACGGTGTCGATGTGGCCGGCCAGGATCACGCGCTCGGGGCGGCCGAGGTTCGTCCGCGCGATCACGTTGTTGCCGAACCTGTCGACCGTCAGGTGCGGCAGGGCGCGCAGCGCGCTCTCGATCGCGTCCGCGAGCGGCTTCTCGGTGCCGCTCTCGGAGGGGAGGTCGACGAGCCGTGCGGTGAGCGCGGCGGCGTCCAGCGTGAGGTCAAGGGAGGTGTCGGCCATGGCCTCGACCCTAGCGCGCGCGATTCCGTGGGCGGGTTCACAGGCTTCCGGACCCGGGGGTGAGCACCTCGTACCCTCCAGTATGTTGTACGCGTGCCAGAGCCGTCCCCCATCCGCCCCAAGCGTCGCGGCCGTGTCCTGCGTTTCGTGTCGGGCCTGCTCATCCTGTCCGCCGTCGCGGCCTACCTGGTCGTCCAGTACGTCACCGGCGGCGGTGGCGCCGAGGGCTGCAAGGTCGTCTCGGGCCGAAGCGACGACGAGACGTACCAGTTCACGCCCGAGCAGGCGGTGAACGCGGCGACGATCGCCGCCGTGGGCACCGGCCGCGGCATGCCCGAGCGGGCCGTGGCCATCGCCCTGGCGACCGCGATCCAGGAGTCGGGGCTGCTCAACATCGAGCACGGCGACCGGGATTCCCTCGGCCTGTTCCAGCAGCGGCCCTCGCAGGGCTGGGGCACCGAGAAGCAGATCCTGGACCCGGCGTACGCGGCGGGCATGTTCTACGCCCACCTGGCCAAGGTCCGCGACTACGAGACCCTGCCGCTGACGGTGGCCGCGCAGCGCGTGCAGCGCAGCGGTTACCCGGAGGCGTACGCCAAGCACGAGACCGACGCCACGCTGCTCGCGGCGGCCCTGACCGGGCAGGCCGCGGCCACTCTGACCTGCGACGGGCGTCCGCCGGCCAGGACCGCGACGGCGGCCACGGCGACCGGCCCGGACGCGGTGCGGACCGCGCTCGTGCGGGACTTCGGACGGGACGCGGTCGAGGAGGCCGGCGCCGAGGTGAGCGGGTCGGCCACGCCGACACCCACGCCCAGCGTGACCGCCACGGCGCACGGGCGGACCGTGACCGTGCCGGTGCCGGAGGGGAAGAAGACCGACAAGTCGGGGCGCACCGAGAGCGAGCGGGGCTGGCAGCTGGCGCACTGGGCGGTGGCCAATTCGTCGGCGCTGCACATCGAGCGGGTGTCGTACGCGGGCCGGGAGTGGACCGCGGGGAGCACGGACAGCCAGTGGCAGGCGGCCTCCGGTACGCAGAGCACGGGCGGAGCGGAGAAGTCCGCGGGCTCGGTGCGGATCGTGACCGGGCAGTAGTTCGGGGGGTCCCTCCGGCGGGTCAGCCGGGACACGCCGGACGCGTGGTGTGCGCACGTTTTCGCACGGTCACTCGCGCACGCGTGAAATCCCTTGGGAGCGTTGGGCGGTAAGGATTCTGCGGGAGCGCCGACAGTGCGCCGTTTGCCCGCTTTTCCCCACACCCGATAATGCGATGCGTTATCAACTCTTTACCTTGGGCTTCCGCAACCTTCGCGGGCTTCGCGTCGGTAGTCACGGCGATCACGTTCCCTCCCGTCGAATGGAGCACCATGTCCCTCCCCCTGACCCGCCGGATCGCCCGTGCCGCGCTGCTCGTCGCAGCGGGGGCGGCAGCCGGGGTCGGTGCGGCCGGCTCCGCCGGCGCGGCCCCGAGCCTGCCGGCCACCACCCCGAACCTCGGCGGCCTGACCGCCCTGGACGGGGCGAGCGTCGGCAACACCGCCGACGCGGCGACGCAGACCGTCACCGGGACCGTCGGCCGCACCGGCGGCGCGGCCATCGAGTCGGCGGTGCCCGCCGCGGGCCAGACCGGCGGCAAGGCCGTCAAGAAGGCGGCGCCGGTGGTGCAGCACACCGCGGGCGACGCGGCGGGCTCCGCAGGGGGGCTGCTGGGTCAGACGGCGGCCACCGCGACGAAGGGTGGGCTGCCGACGGGTGGGCTGCCGGTGAAGGGGCTGCCGATCGGGTGAGTGGCTCAGCCGCTTGCCGGGAAGGGGTCCGGGGGTTTCCCCGGGCCCCTTCCCGTTGTGCCTCGGCTGCGGGCCGGTGGGGGGCTGGTCGCGCAGTTCCCCGCGCCCCTGACGGGCGCTCCAGGCAGCCCCGTCAGGCCAGGCGTGCCACCGCTGCCCGGATGCGTTCGTCCGTTGCCGTCAGGGCCACGCGGACGAACGTGTCGCCTGCCTCGCCGTAGAAGTCGCCCGGTGCGACGAGGATGCCCAGGTCGGCCAGGTGGGACACGGTCTGCCAGCAGGACTCGTCGCGGGTCGCCCACAGGTAGAGGCTCGCCTCGCTGTGCTCGATGCGGAAGCCGTGGGACAGGAGCGCCTCGCGCAGGGCCGTGCGGCGGGCGGCGTAGCGCTCCCGCTGTTCCTGGACGTGGGTGTCGTCGGAGAGGGCCGCCACCACCGCCGCCTGCGTCGGGGCCGACGTCATCATGCCGCCGTGCTTGCGGATCTCCAGGAGCGGGCCGAGGACCGCGGGGTCGCCGGCCAGGAAGGCCGCGCGGTAGCCGGCGAGGTTGGAGCGCTTGGAGAGGGAGTGGACGGCCACGATGCCGTCGTACGAGCCGCCGTTGACGTCCGGGTGCAGGACCGAGACCGGGTCGGCCTCCCAGCCCAGTTCGAGGTAGCACTCGTCGGAGAAGAGCAGGACGCCGTGGGCGCGGGCCCAGGCGACGATCTCCGTGAGTTCCCGCTTCGACAGGACCTTGCCGGTCGGGTTGGACGGGGAGTTCAGCCAGAGGAGCTTCAGACCGGCCGGGTCCAGGTCGCGCGGGTCGTCGTAGACCTCGTGGCCGGCGCGGGCGAGGCGGGCGCCGACCTCGTAGGTGGGGTACGCGAGGCGCGGGTAGGCCACCCGGTCGCCGGGGCCGAGGCCGAGCTGAGTGGGGAGCCAGGCGACCAGTTCCTTGGAGCCGACGATCGGCAGGACGTGGCGGTGGGTGACGTCACGGGCGCCGAGGCGGCGCTCGACCCAGCCGGTGATCGCGTCGCGCAGCGCCGGGGTGCCCCAGACCGTGGGGTAGCCGGGCGAGTCGGCCGCGTCGATCAGGGCCTTCTGGATCAGGTCGGGGACCGGGTCCACCGGGGTGCCGACCGACAGGTCGACGATGCCGTCCGGGTGTGCCGCTGCCGTCTTCTTGTACGGTTCCAGCTTGTCCCAGGGGAAGGCGGGCAGACGGTCGGAGACTGCGGACACGGTGACTGGCTCACTTTCTTCGGTACGACCGGTACGGCCGACGGCGGCCGGTACGGCAAACGCCTCGGTCCCGTAGGGCGCCGATCGGACGTGATCAGGCCGTACGGGACCGAGGCGGCACGGTGTTGCGGCGGGCCGCCGGTGGGGACTACTCGGCCTGCGGGGGCAGCGCGGCGACGAACGGGTGGTCGCGCTCGATCAGGCCCAGCTTGCTGGCGCCGCCCGGGGAGCCGAGGTCGTCGAAGAACTCGACGTTGGCCTTGTAGTAGTCCTTCCACTCCTCCGGAGTGTCGTCCTCGTAGAAGATCGCCTCGACCGGGCAGACCGGCTCACAGGCACCACAGTCGACGCATTCGTCCGGGTGGATGTACAAGGACCGCTGGCCCTCGTAGATGCAGTCGACCGGGCACTCCTCGATGCACGCCTTGTCCTTCACGTCGACACAAGGCTGCGCGATGACGTAGGTCACGCTGTCGTTCCTCCTCGAATGGGCGCCGGCGGGCCTCCGTAGGCTCCGCCGCCTGGCGCGCGGGAGCGCGGCGTCGTCGATGCCCGCCCCTAGTATCTCCGTTCCTGGGCATGATCCGAACAGGAGGGGTGAACTGACCAGTGGAAATCTCTGCCGCAGGACGCTTCGAGGTCCGTATCACCGCTGCTGACGTGGGCAAACGGGTGTCAGTGCGCCGTTTGGCCGGAAATGGTGTCACCGGGGAGAAGTTCACCGACACGGTGGGTGTTCTCACATCATGGGACGACGACGGCATGCTGACGATCACACGGCGGGACGGCGGAACCGTCCGGATACCGGAGTCCGCGCTGGTGGCGGCGAAGGTGGTACCGGCCGCTCCGGCGCGCCGCCGGGGACCCGCCGCGACCTATCAGGAGCTCGCGCGTGTCGCCGCCCGCGGCTGGCGGCCGGTGGAGAGCGAGCGGCTCGGCGCGTGGGAGCTGCGGGCCGCCGCAGGGTTCACCCGGCGGGCGAACAGCGTGCTGCCGCTCGGTGATCCCGGGCTGCCGCTGGACGCGGCGCTGGCGGCCGTACGGCAGTGGTACGGCGCACGGGGGCTGCCCGCGTACGTGCAGACCGCGACCGGCGCCGAGGGCACCCAGGAGCTGCTCTGCGCGGAGCTGGAGCGGCGCGGGTGGCTGCGTGAGGTGAGTGCCGAGCTGTGGGTCGGGGGGCTGGCGCCCGTGGCGGACCGGGCGGAGGGGGCCGGGGTGCTGCTCTCCCGGAAGGCCGGCGATGACTGGCTGGCGCGGTACCAGCGCAAGGGGGTGAGCGAGGTTGCGCTGAAGGTACTGGGGGGCGGTCCTTCGGTGTGGTTCGCCACCGTGCCGGGGGCCGAGGGGGGTGCCCCGGCGGCGATCGGGCGGCTGGTGGTGGACGGCCGGTGGGCCGGGTTCGCCGCCGTCGAGGTGGATCCGGGGCTGCGGCGGCAGGGGCTGGCCACCGAGGTGATGGCCGCGCTCGCCCGCCGGGCGCTGGCGGAGGGCGCGTCGGCGGCCTGGTTGCAGGTGGAGACGGACAACGCGGGGGCGCTGGCGCTGTACGGGCGGCTGGGCTTCGCGGTGCACCACGCGTACCACCACTACCGGGCACCGGAGGCGGACGGCTCCTGAATCCGGCCGCCGGGGCGGTACCGATCATTCCGAAGGGGCACGAGACAGCTATGGCTTCCGGTCAACCGCATCCACATCACCGTCCACGTCCGCCGTCGTCGGAGCGGGCCGCCGAGGTACGGCGGCGGTTCGCCGCGGAGGCGCGGTCCGAGCGGCCCGATCCGGCCACGCTCTGCCTGCTGCTGGGCGCGGCGGGCGACGGCTCCCTGGACGAGGCGGGGATCGACGCGGCGCAGATGGAGCTGGACCGGCTGGCCGGGCAGCTGCCGTACCGGCCGGGCGGGCCGCACGCGTGGGCCGCGGCGGCGCACCGGGTGCTGGGCGAACGGTTCGGTTTCCGGGGCACCGCCGGGGACTACCAGCGGCTGGAGTCCTCGCTGCTGCACGAGGTGCTGCGGCGGCGGCGCGGGCTGCCGATCCTGCTCTCCGTGGTGTGGCTGGAGGTCACGCGGCGGGCGGGGGCGCCGGTGTACGGGGTCGCGCTGCCGGGGCACTTCGTGGTCGGGTTCGGGGCGGCCGAGGAGCAGGTGCTGGCCGATCCGTTCGACGGGGGGCGGGTGCTGACCGGGTCGGACGCGGAGCTGCTGGTGGTCGGGGCGGCGGGGGTGCCGCTGGAACCGGCGATGCTGGAGCCGGCCGACCCCCTCGACGTCGTACGGCGGATCCTGAACAACGTACGGGCGTGGGCGGCGGCCCGCCCCGAGCGGTCGGACGTGGGGCTGTGGGCGGTCGACCTGTCCCTGCTGCTGCCGTCGCATCCGGCGCGACTGCGGTACGAGCGGGCGCGGTTGCTGGTGGAACGGGGCGAGTTCACCGACGGCGCCGAGGAGTTGGAGAAGTACGCGGGGCTGATCGACGTGGTCGACGAGGCGGCGGCGGAGAAGGTACGGGGGGAGGCACGGGCGGCACGGGCCCGGCTGAACTGAGCGGGCTTCCGGGGGGCTTGGAGGCTTCCGGTGAGGTCTCTGGGGGGGACGCTCCCCTACAGCCAGCCCTTCTCCCGTGCGATGCGGACCGCTTCGGCCCTGTTCCGTACCGCGAGCTTCTGGATGGCCGTCGAGAGGTAGTTGCGTACCGTCCCCTGGGAGAGGTGCAGCGCCGCTGCCAGTTCGGCGTTGGTGGAGCCGTCGGCCGCCGCCCGCAGGACCTCGCGTTCGCGGTCGGTCAGGGGGTTGGCGCCCTCGGCGAGGGCCGCCGCCGCGAGGGTGGGGTCGATGACGCGTTCGCCGGCGAGGACCTTGCGGACGGCCTCGGCGAGCTGGGCGGCGGGGGCGTCCTTGACGAGGAACGCGTCGGCGCCCGCCTCCATCGCGCTGCGGAGGTAGCCGGGGCGGCCGAAGGTGGTGAGGACGACCAGTCGCACCGTCGGCAGCGCCTTGTGCAGCTGGGCCGCCGCCTCGATGCCCGTGCAGCCCGGCATCTCGATGTCGAGCAGGGCCACGTCGATGTCGTTCGCCTGCGCCGCGGCCAGCACCTCGTCGCCGCGGGCCACTTGGGCGACGACCTCGATGTCGTCCTCCAGGCCCAGCAGGGCGGCGAGCGCCTCACGGACCATCGACTGGTCCTCGGCGAGGAGGACCTTGATCGTACTGCTCATGCCCCGGATCCTACGGCCCTTCCGGAGCTCAGCGGGACCCGGGCGACCAGCCGGAAACCGTGCTTCAGGCGGCCCGCCTCCAGGGTGCCGCCCGCCTTCTCCAGCCGCTCGGTGAGTCCGGTGAGCCCGTTGCCGGGACCCTTGCCGGAGCCGCCCGACCCGTTGTCCTCCACGGCGAGTTCGAGGACCGGGCCGTCCAGGGTCTGGCGGCGCAGCAGCTCCACCGCGCAGGCGCTCGCGCCGCTGTGCCGTACGACGTTGGTGATCGCCTCGCGCAGCGCCCAGGCGAGGGCCGCCTCGCCGTCGTCGGACACCCCGGCGAGGTCGGGTTCGGCGGGGACCTCGGCGGTGACCGCGGCGGCGGTCAGGGCGACCTGGGCACCGGCGAGTTCGGCCGCGAGCCGGGGCCGCCGGTAGCCGGTGACCGCCTCGCGGACGTCCACCAGGGCCTGGCGGCTGACCTGTTCGATGTCGGAGACCTGCTGGGCCGCCTTGTCGGGGTGGTCGGGGAGCATCCGGCCGGCCAGCTCGCTCTTCAGGGTGATCAGGGAGAGCGAGTGGCCCAGCAGGTCGTGCAGGTCGCGGGCGAGGCGCAACCGCTCCTCGTTGGCGGCCAGTTGCGCGACGGTGGCACGGGCCTTGCGCAACTCGATGGTGGTGGCGACGAGTTGCCGGATGCCGGTCATGGAGTAGCCGACCAGGAGCACCACCAGGAACAGGCCCCAGGCCTCGTCCAGGTTGTGGGCGTGCCAGCCGGCCAGCATCATCGCGGTGGTGGTCAGCGGGATCGTCCAGTAGGCGACGCGGAGCGGGAAGGTGACCCCGCACATCACGGAGACGTACACGAACAGGCCGAGCCAGGAGCTGCCGAGGCTGAAGGCCAGGACGACCGCGAGCGTCCACTGCACAGCGACCGCGACGGTGACGATCCCGCCGCGGAAGGGCCGGCCCATCTGGCGGAAGACGATGGCCAGGTAGATGCCGACGAAGGCCGTCAGCCCCACCCAGCCGGCCACCGTGGCGCCGGTGCCGTGGTGGCCGGAGGACAGGTCGTCCACCGGGGAGGCGAGGAAGACCAGCCACGGCAGGACCCACACCAGCTTGCGCAGCGCCTCGGGCCGGTTGCGCGGCGGCCGGCCGATCCGCACCAGCCGGTCCGCCCGGGCTTCGTCTCCGGACCGCAGGTCTTCCGTCATCGTGCTCACGCCTTCAGCGTGTCCTTCCGGTACAGCCAGGCCGCGCCGCCGACGAACAGGGCGAAGAAGACGACGAGGATGGCGATGTCCTGGGCTTTCGGGGCCTGGCTCTGTTCGATGGCCCGTCCCAGGGCAGCGTACGCGTGCGTGGGCAGCCACTTCGCGATGTCCTGGAGCCAGGTCGGGAAGGACGAGGAGGGCCACCACAGGCCGCCGAGGATCGACAGGCCGAAGTAGGTGATCATCGTGATCGGGCGGACCGCGTCGCCGCTCGCCAGATACCCGATGGCGACGCCGAGCGCGGCGAAGACCAGGCTGCCGGCCCAGATCGCGCCGGTGAGCGCGAACCACTGCCAGGCGTCGAGGCGTACGTGCTTCACGGAGGCGGCGACCAGGAAGACGACCACGATGGACGGCAGGCTCACCACGGCCGCGCTGGCGGTCTTGGCGAGGACGTAGCCGCGGCCGGGCAGCGTGGTCAGGCGCAGCTGCCGTACCCAGCCGCTCTCGCGCTCCTTGGCGATGCGTTCGCTGTTGCCCATCAGGACGGCGGTGAGGGCGCCGAAGGAGGCCATCGACACCATGACGTAGGCGGCGACGGACAGGCCGGAGTTGTCGACGGTCGCGCCGGTGCCGCCCTGGCTGGCGACCAGCAGGAAGATGATCGAGGGGTAGATCACCGAGAAGAACAGGAACTTGCGGTTGCGCAGGGCGCGGGCGAGTTCCAGCTTGATCAGGGCGTTCACGACTGCGGGGCCTCCTTGGCCTCTTCGGCCTCCGTGATGGCGACGAAAGCCTGTTCCAGGCCGAGCCCGGCGACTTCGAGGTTGCGGGGGTAGACACCGAGGCCGTACAGGGCGTGGACGGTGGCGTCGGCGTCGGACGACTGCATGCGGACGGTCTGGCCGCTCCCCGCGGCGGAGCCGCTCTTCGACACAGTGACGGCGGTGAGGAAGGGCAGCGCCCGCAGCGGGGCCTCGTCGATCTCGCCCTCCAGGTCGAAGGAGATCCGCCGGGCGCCGGCCTTCGCCTTGATCTCGGCGGCCGTGCCGTCGGCGAGCAGCCGTCCCCGGTGCAGCACCAGCACCCGGTCGGCGATGGCGTCGGCCTCTTCGAGGTAGTGGGTGGCGAACAGGACGGTCCGCCCCTGGTCGGCCTGTTCGCGCATGGTGGCCCAGAACGCCTGGCGGGCGGAGACGTCCATGCCGGTGGTCGGCTCGTCCAGGACGATCAGGTCGCTGTCGCCTGCGGTGGCGAGGGCGAAGCGGACACGCTGGGACTGGCCGCCGGAAAGCTTGTTGACCTTGCGGTCGGCGATCTGCGAGATGCCCGCGCGGGCGAGGACGTCGGTGACCTTGTAGGGCTTGGGGTGCAGCCGGCAGGCGAGCGTGACGAGTTCGGCGACCGTGACCTCGTCCATCAGGCCGCCGCTCTGCAGCATCGCGCCCACGCGTCCGGCGACGATGGCCTCGCGCGGGCTCAGGCCGAACACGCTCACCGTGCCGGCGTCGGCCTGCTTGAGGCCGAGCAGCAGGTCGAGCGTGGTGGACTTGCCGGCGCCGTTCGGCCCGAGCAGGGCCACGGTCTCCCCCGGGTGCAGCCGCAGCGAGAGCCCGTCGACGGCCCGCACGTTCCCGTAGGTCTTGCTCACTTGGTCGAACCCGACCACCACCGGGGTCCCGGTGGCCGTCGTCGCCGCTGTCGTTGTCATGCCTCCATGCTGACCGCGAGCCCCTGTCCGGGGGCAGTGCCGACCGTCCGGAGAGCCGCATGACAGATGTCATGCGCAGCGCCTGACATGCGCGAAGGGGCGCCCGGTGAGCACCGGGCGCCCCTTCGTCGGGCGTCAGCTGGGGTTCGTCTCGATGATGCCGACCCGGTTGGTCTTGCTCAGCAGGGCCTGGCGCAGGGCGACGTAGACGTCCTGCGGGGTGACGGCCGTCTTACCGCCGGTGGCGCGGGTGATCTTGACCCCGTCGAAGGCGCCGCCGTAGAGCTCCTTGAGCGCGTTCAGGTCGGGGCTGTCGACGAGCTTGCCGTTGACGGCCTTCACCCGGAGGAACTTCCACAGGGAGTTCTGCGGGCTGAACGACACCGGGGTGCCCGTGTCGGCCTTGACCGTGACCAGGGCCGACATCGCCGGCTCCGCGAACGCCTTCATCTCGCGGTCGACCTCGGCGTTGGTGACCGTCGGCTGCTGGGTGGTCGTCGGTACGCTCACCGCGGAGGCGGTGCCGGTCTCGACCATCGTCTTGTACGCCTGCTCGATCTCCGTCGTGGAGCCGGCCGCGTCGATGCCCTTGCCCGCCTTGCCGTAGACCGCGACGGCCTTGCCGGAGGTGAACTTGATCGTGCCCTCGGTGACCGAGCCGGAGCTGCCGCCGAGGTCCTTGAGGGCGGCCTGGAGCTTCTCCTCGTCGACCGGCATGACGGGGGCGACGACCCGCTTCTGGCCGAACAGGGAACCGATCACGGAGACCGGGTTGTAGTCGCTCTTGGCCGCCGCCTCGACGGTGTTCTGCAAGTCGAACTGGAGGCCCGCCTGGTCCGGCGGCAGCGAGACCGTTTTGCCGGCGACGGACAGCTTCAGCGGCTTGTTCACATTCTTGCCGAACGCGTCGTCGAGCTTCTTGACGGCGTCGTCGCGGGTGCCGCCGCCGATGTCGACGCCGAGCACGGTGGTGCCCTTGGGCACGTCGGAGTGGTTCATGAGCAGCCCGGCGCCGTAGACGCCGACGCCCGCGACCACCACGACGCCGCCGAGCAGCGGCAGCTTGCCGCGCTTCTTCTTGGCCTTCGCCTTGCCCTTGCCCTTGGCCTCGGCCGGGGGCGGCGAGACCGGCTCGGGCAGCTTCGGGGGCGTGTGCGGCTGCGGCCCGTCGGTGGGCGCGCCCGGTGCGAACGGGGAGCCCGCGCCCGGCGGTACGACCGGGATGCCGCTGGTGACGGTGTGCCCGGAGACGTTGTCGGCCGGGGAGCCCGCCGGGAAGCCGTAGCCGGGCATGCCCGGTTCGGGGGCGGGCTTCTGCGGGGTGAGGATCGCGGTGTCGTCGCTCAGACCGCCGCCGGGCAGGCCGGGGCCGCCGGGCGCGGTGCGGGCTCCGGGCCTGGCCTGGGCGCCGGCGCCACGGGCGCGGGGACCGCCGGGGCCCGCGGGGCCGCTCTGACCGCTCGGGACGCTCTGGCCGCCGAAGGACTCACCGCCGCTGAAGGCTCCGCCTGCCGCGCCGTTCGGACCACCGGGGCCACCCGGACCACCCGGGCCGGTCTGGCCGGCGAAGGGCGCGCCGCCGTTGGCCGGCGGGACGAACGGGCCGTCGCCGGTGACCGGGCCGCCGGTGGGGCCCGCCGGGCCCTGCGGGCCGCCGAGGCCGCCGGGACCGCCAGGTCCGCTGAAGCCGCTGGGGCCGCCGGGACCGGCCGGGCCGCCGCCGGGCAGGCCGGGGCCGCCCTGGCCGCCGTTGTCGGAGAAGTAGGGCAGGTCGTCGCGGCGGGCGTCGCCGCCGTTCGCCGAGCCGCCGTTCACCGGGCCGCCGTTCGCCGCGCCGCCGCGGGAGCCGCCGAGCGGGCCCGCGGCGAGCGCCTCGGTCACGTCGAAGGAGCCGGTGCCACCGCCGTGGCCGGGGGCCACCGGGCCGCCGGTCGCACCCGTGGGCAGCCCCGCCCCGTTGGTCCCGCCGGGCCGGGACGCGCCCGGCGCGCTCATGGAGCCGACGACACCGCCGGGACGGCCGCCGTTCGCGGCGCCGGAGCGGGGGGCGCCGCCGCCGTTCGGACGCGCCGCACCCGAAGCGTTCGGTGAGGCAGCGGGCGAACCGCCGGGTGCACCCGCCGCGTTGGCGGCGCCGGCGCGCTGTCCGCCCTTGGCGGGGCCGGACTTGCGTGGCGCGAACCAGTCGGTGGTGGGCGCGGGCGCCGGTTCGGCGGCGGGCGGCTCGGCGTTGCCGCTGGGCATGGCGGCGCCCGCCGGCCGCGCGTGCGTGCCCGTCTCCTCGGCCGTACCGCTCATGCCCGGGGCGGCCGTGCCGCCCTCGACGTCCGCGACCGGGGTGCGGACGACCACGGGCGGAATCGGCCGGGAACCGGGGATGTTGATCCGGATCCGGGTCGTCAGCGTGGTCTCGGTCTTGCGTTCCTCCGGCCGCGCGGCCGAACGGGCCGCGTCCGTACCGTCGTCGGAAGCCATGGGGGTCCCGTACGGCGGCGTGCCCGAGGGGTATGCGGATCCGCCGCGCCCGTCGGGCCCGGAGGACGGAGTGTCAGTTTCACGACTCAAGGCAGGTTCTCCCGGTTGGCTCCACCGCCCGTGACGACCTTGCTGGGGCGGCTCGGCGGCGCGCACCACCATACTGGCCACTTCTGACGCTTATCCCATGACCGCTGGGGAAACCCACACCGGACTCGCACGGGCGCCCCACGGCGAAGTGGTACGTCACTTGCCAAGTCGGGCGCCGCCCGCTTCAGGTTGCCGCCCCAAACCTATTGTGGCGCAGATCACAGCCAACGCCATGCCGCCGAGCAGGAAAAGGTACGAGCCGCCGCCCGCGCCGAACAGGAAGTCGCCCTCCGGTCTGCTGGCGGTGAGGAAGATGACGGCGACGACCCAGCCGAACGCGGGCGCGACGGCCCCCGAGCGGCTCGCCACGGCCCGGGCACCACCGAGGAAGACCCCGGCGGCGCCGGCCAGGGCGAGCAGCAGCCCGCCCGGGAACCAGCCGGCCTGCACGAGGGCGCCCGCGGCACCGACCACGGCCCCGAGCAGGACCAGCCCGACGAGGGCCGCGACCCGCCCCGCGGAGGGCGCCTGCAAGGGCTGCGCGAGCATCGACCCGCGTCCACCGGAACTCATGACGCCTCCCCGAGGCCGGCGAAGAGATCGGTCTCGCGCGCCGCGCCCGGCTCGCCGCCCGCCAACTCGTAGAACTCCGTGGTGAACAGGGGCTGGGCCAGCTCGTTGGAGAGCGCGAAGTAGCGGGCGCCGTGCGGTGCCACCTCGACCTGGGTGGCGTGGGCGGCCATCGCGGCGGCCTTCGCGGCGGCGTACGGGGTGCCGTCGACCTCGGTGGTGACCCGGCGGTCGTCGACCACGCCCGGCACGTCGTCGACGGCGGCGGACTTGGCGAAGGGCAGCTCCGGCAGGTCGTCCCGGAGCCCGGCGAAGGCGGCCTCGGCGACGGTGCGCGGGACGCGGTTCCAGTAGACCTTGGGGATGCGGTGGCCGGCCTCGGCCGCGAGCTCGACGGCTCTCATGGCGACGCGGTGGGCCTGGATGTGGTCCGGATGGCCGTACCCGCCGTTGTCGTCGTAGGTGACGAGGACCTGGGGGCGGATCTCCAGGATCACCTCGGCCAGGTGTCCGGCGGCCTCGTCGACGTCCGCCCGCCAGAAGCAGTCGGGCGCGTCGTTGTCGGGCACGCCCATCATGCCGGAGTCGCGGTAGCGGCCGGGGCCGCCGAGCAGCCGGAAGTCGCCGACGCCGAGCTCGCGCATGGCGGCGCCGAGCTCGCCCAGCCGGTACTCGCCCAGGGCGGGGCCGGTGAGATGCCGCAGCTCGGGCGGGATGACCTCGCCGCCCTCGCCGAGGGTGCAGGTGACCAGCGTCACATGGGCACCGTGGGCCGCGTAGCGAGCCATGGTGGCGCCGTTGTTGATCGACTCGTCGTCCGGGTGCGCGTGCACGAGCAACAGACGCCGGGAGGGCAGTTCCGTCATGTGCCCACCCTACGAAACGACACCGACAGTGCCGCGCAGCCCCGGTCGACCGGTGCGGAAAGTGGTCGGGGTCAGAACTTGATGCTGCCGATCATGCTGGCGACGTTCGTCGTCAGATCGCTGATCGTCGGCGCGATGGTCGAGGAGGCGAGATAGAAACCGAGCAGCATGCAGACGACCGCATGACCGCCTTTCAGACCTGACTTCTTGATCAACAAGAAGACGATGATCGCCAGCAGCACCACCGCCGAAATCGAGAGTGCCACGGCGGCTCACCTCCAAAGATCCCAGGGACGCGGGGGGTTCGGACTATGGGGGTTGTAGATCAGGTTGTAGCTCGGTACAGCAAATCCATGCGCATGCCAGCAGGTTCATACCCACTCAGCGGTAGTGATCATAACTATGCGTGCTCGCGCATCGCTCGGCGCACGGCCGCACAAGGGGGCGCATGGCCAATATGGTCGGGGGATGACGACCGAGGCTGTCTCATTCCCCCGCCGGCACGCCCGCACCCAGCGTTTCACGCTCGGCGCGCCGCGCGCGTTCACCGTGGCCCCCGACGGCTCCCGCGTGGCGTTTCTGCGCTCCGGTTCCGGCACCGACCGCGCCAACTCCCTCTGGCTCCTTGACGTACCGAGCGGCGAGGAGCGCCTCGCGGCGGACCCGCGCACCCTGCTCGGCGGTGCCGAGGAGCACCTCTCGCCCCAGGAGCGGGCCCGTCGCGAACGCAGCCGGGAGGGCGGTGCCGGCATCGTCGGCTACGCCACCGACGCCGCTGTGGAGTTGGCGTCTTTCGCCTTGTCAGGACGGCTTTTCACGGCCGAGCTCAGGGCCGGCACGGCACGCGAACTCACCGTCCCCGGTCCGGTGATCGACCCGCGCCCCTCCCCCGACGGCCGCCATGTCGCGTACGTCGCGGCGGGCGCCCTGCGCGTGGTGGGCGCCGAGGGCGAGGGCGACCGGGCGCTCGCGGAGCCGGAGTCGGAACAGGTCACCTACGGATTGGCCGAGTTCATCGCGGCCGAGGAGATGGGGCGTTCGCGCGGCTTCTGGTGGGCGCCGGAGTCCGACCGGCTGCTCGTGGCGCGCGTGGACGACACGCCGGTACAGCGGTGGTGGATCGCCGACCCCGCCCACCCGGGGCGTGAGCCACATCATGTCGCCTACCCGGCGGCGGGCACCCCGAACGCGGACGTACGCCTCTTCGTCCAGGGCCTCGACGGGGAGCGCACGGAGGTCTCCTGGGACCGGGCACGCTATCCGTATGTGGCGCATGTGCACTGGTCAGAGGCGGGTGCACCGCTGCTGCTCGTACAGGCGCGCGACCAGCGCAGCCAGCTGTTCCTGGCCGTCGACCCGGGGTCGGGGGCGACCCGGATGGTGCACGCCGACGAAGATCCAACATGGCTTGAACTTTTCGGTGGAGTGCCCTGCTGGAGCCCCTCCGGACAGCTGGTCCGGATCGCCGACGAGGGCGGCGCCCGGGTGCTCGCGGTGGGTGAACGGCCGCTCACAGGACCCCAGTTGCACGTCCGTGCGGTTCTCGACGTGACCGCCGACGACGTGCTGGTCTCCGCGTCCGCCGGCGAGGAGGCCGAGTCCCCCGAGATCGGCGAGATCCACGTCTACCGCGTGAACGAGCTCGGCGTGGAGCGCGTGTCGCAGGAGCCCGGCGTGCATACGGCGGTGCGCGCCGGGGGCGTGACCGTACTGGTCTCCGCCACTCTGGACCGCCCGGGGAGCCGCGCCCAGGTACTGCATGACGGCAAGCTCCTGGCCACTGTCACGTCATACGCCGAAGACCCCGGTTTGTCCCCGCGCGTGACGCTCACCGAGGGGGGCGCACGTCGAATTCCGTGCGCCGTGCTTATGCCACAGGACTACGACGGGAACACTCCCCTTCCGGTTTTGCTCGACCCCTACGGGGGTCCGCACGGCCAGCGCGTGGTCGCCGCGCACAACGCCCACCTCACCTCGCAGTGGTTCGCCGACCAGGGCTTCGCGGTGATCGTCGCCGACGGCCGGGGCACCCCGGGCCGCTCCCCCGCCTGGGAGAAGTCCCTCAGGGACGACGTCGCGGCGATCGTCCTCCAGGACCAGGTCGACGCCCTCCAGGCGCTCGCCGCCGACTTCCCCCTCGACCTGACCAGGGTGGCGATCCGCGGCTGGTCCTTCGGCGGCTACCTCGCCGCCCTCGCGGCCCTGCGCCGTCCCGACGTCTTCCACGCGGCGGTGGTCGGCGCCCCGGTGACCGACCTGCGCCTGTACGACACCCACTACCAGGAGCGCTACCTCGGCCACCCCGGCGAGCAGCCGGAGGTCTACCGCCGCAACTCGGTCATCGACGACGAGGGTCTGACCGAGGCGGCCGAACCGCACCGGCCCATGATGATCATCCACGGTCTCGCCGACGACAACGTGGTCGTGGCCCACTCGCTGCGCCTGTCCTCGGCCCTGCTCGCCGCGGGCCGCCCGCACGAGGTCCTGCCCCTGTCGGGCGTCACCCACATGACCCCCCAGGAACAGGTGGCAGAGAACCTGCTGCTGCTCCAGCTGGACTTCCTGAAGAGGTCACTGGGCCTGGCGTAACGCGCCCCAAAGGGGCGCTGGGGGTGCCCCCGGCCGAAGGCTGGGGGAGGAACTGCGCGACCAGCCCCCACGCACCCGCACACGGCAACGGGCCGGGATGACATGGCGCATCCCGGCCCGTTTACGGCACCCGCACGGCCGTACGCTCATTAGAGTGACCCGTCCGTATATCGAGACCGGGTCAGTGAAGTTGCCTGCGTGTTAACGCGATTGACCCGCAAATGCCCCGCTATGCACCCCCATTACCAAGATCGTCCGGCGGCACCACCCGCTTCTCCTCCGCGAAGTGGCAGGCGGAGTCGTGCGCAGCCGGCCCCGGCACCAGCCGGAAAGCCGCGGGCACCGCGAGTTCCGGCACCTCGACCGCGCACCGCTCCTCGGCCTTCCAGCACCTCGTGCGGAACCGGCACCCCGACGGAATGTTCGTCGGCGACGGCACGTCCCCGCTCAGGATGATCCGCTCCCGGTGCTCCCGCGCCTCGGGGTCCGGTACCGGCACCGCGGAGAGCAGGGCCTGGGTGTAGGGGTGGGTCGGGTGGTCGTAGATCTCCTCGTCCTTGCCGATCTCCACGATCCGCCCGAGGTACATCACCCCGACCCGGTCCGAGATGTGCCGCACGATCGACAGGTCGTGGGCGATGAAGACGTACGACAGGTCGAAGTCGTTCTGGAGCCGGTCGAGCAGGTTGATCACCTGGGCCTGCACGGAGACGTCGAGCGCGGACACCGGTTCGTCGGCGACGATCACCTCGGGCCGCAGCGCCAGCCCGCGCGCGATGCCGATGCGCTGCCGCTGGCCTCCGGAGAACTGGTGCGGATAGCGGTTGATGTACTCGGGGTTGAGACCCACGACGTCCAGCAGCTCCTGGACCCGCCTGCGCCGGTCGCCCTTGGGGGCCGCCTCCGGATGGATCTCGTAGGGCTCCCCGATGATGTCGCCGACGGTCATCCTGGGGTTGAGCGAGGTGTACGGGTCCTGGAAGACCATCTGGATGTTGCGGCGGACGGTTTTGAGCGCCCGCCCGCTCAACCTGGTGATGTCGTCGCCCTTGTACTTGATCGACCCCGCCGTCGGCCGCTCTAGGTTGACGAGCATCTTGGCGACCGTCGACTTGCCGCAGCCGGACTCCCCGACGATGCCGAGCGTCTCTCCTTTGTTGAGCGTGAAGTCAACACCGTCAACGGCCTTGACGGCACCGATCTGTTTCTTGATCAAGATGCCTTGGGTCAAGGGGTAGTACTTGACCAGTCCACTCACTTCCAGGATCGGCTCAACCACCCTCTCAACCATTGAGGCACTCCCTCCAGAAGTGGCAGGCGCTGCCCCGGTGCTGATCCACCTCGTACAGCGGCGGCTCGTCGGTACGGCACACGTCCTGGGCCATCGGGCAGCGCGGGTTGAAGGCGCATCCCGGCGGGATGTTCATCAGGTTGGGCGGCAGGCCCTTGATGGCGTAGAGCTCCTGCCCCTTCTGGTCCAGGCGCGGGATCGAGTCGAGGAGCCCGCGTGTGTAGGGGTGGGCGGGCGACTTGTAGATGGCGTGCACGGGCGCGGACTCTACGATCCGTCCCGCGTACATCACGGCGATCCGGTCGGCGACGTCCGCGACCACCCCCAGGTCGTGGGTGATGAGGATCAGCCCCATGTGGTACTCGCGCTGCAACTCGGCGAGCAGGTCCATGACCTGGGCCTGGACGGTCACGTCCAATGCCGTCGTCGGCTCGTCGGCGATGATGAGCGCCGGTTCCAGGGCCAGCGCCATGGCGATCATGATGCGCTGGCGCATGCCCCCGGAGAACTGGTGCGGATAGTCCCGCACCCGCTGGGCGGCGGCCGGGATCCGCACCCGGTCCATCAGCTCGACGGCCCTGGCCCGCGCGTCCTTCCTGGACATCCCGCGGTGCACGACGAACATCTCGCCGAGCTGGTCGCCCACGCTCAGCACCGGGTTGAGCGCCGACAACGCGTCCTGGAAGATCATCGCCATCTCGGCGCCCCGGATCCTGCGCCTCTCCTCCTCCTTCAGCTTCAGCAGGTCGCGGCCCCGGAAGAGGATCTCGCCGCCGCCGATCCGCCCGGGCGGCGTGTCCAGGATCCCCATCACGGCCTGGGCGGTCACCGACTTCCCGGACCCCGACTCGCCCAGCACGGCCAGCGTCTCCCCCTCGTCGACGGCGTAGGAGACGCCGTTGACCGCCTTGGCGACCCCGTCCCTGGTCCGGAACTCCACGTGCAGGTCGCGCACTTCGAGCAGCACGGCGGCGCTCACCTCAGCTTCGGGTCGAGGGCGTCGCGCACCGCGTCGCCGAGCATGATGAAGGCCAGGACGGTGAGCGCGAGGGCCCCGGAGGGCCACAGCAGCGCGTGCGGGGCGTTGCGGATGTAGGGCGAGGCGGCGGAGATGTCGATGCCCCAGGAGACGCTGGGCGGCTTCAGACCGACGCCGAGGTACGACAGGGTCGCCTCCAGGGCGATGTAGGTGCCGAGGGCGATGGTCGCGACGACGATCACGGGGGCCACCGCGTTGGGTGCGATGTGCCGCAGCAGGATCCGGGAGTTGGAGGCGCCGAGGGCGCGGGCGGCCTGGACGTAGTCGTTCTGTTTGGCGGTGATCACCGAGCCGCGGGCGATCCGGGAGATCTGGGGCCAGCCGAGCAGCACCATGAACCCGATGACCGGCCAGACCGTGTTGCTGGTCACCACCGAGAGGAGGACGAGACCGCCGAGGACGACCGGGATCGCGAAGAAGACGTCGGTGATCCGGGACAGCACCGAGTCCCAGACCCCGCCGAAGAACCCGGCGAGCCCGCCGAGCACCGACCCGAGCAGCGCGACCCCGAGCGTGGCGCAGACGCCCACCGTGACGGACGTACGGGCGCCGTAGACGGTCCGCGTGTAGACGTTGCAGCCCTGCCCGTCGTAGCCGAAGGGGGCGCCCGGCTGGGAGCCCTCCTGGGCCTTGGCGAGGTCGCACTTGAGGGGGGAGCCGGAGGCGATCAGGGACGGCCACAGGGAGATGACGACGAGGAAGACGATGACGAGGGCGGAGACGAGGAAGACCGGGTTGCGCCGCAGGTCCCGCCAGGCGTCGGACCACAGGGAGCGCGGCCTGCCCGCCGGGCCGGTGCCGAGCGGTCCCCCCGGCGTCCGTTCCAGCGTCTGCGCCTCGCTCGCCGCCAGGTCCATCGCCCCGCCCGCACCGGTCCCCGCGATGGCCCGGTCCTGATCGAACGGCTGCTCAGGCATAGCGGATCCTCGGGTCGAGTACGGCGTAGAGCAGGTCCACCAGGAGGTTGGCCACCAGGAACACCAGGACCAGCACGGTCACGAACCCCACGACCGTCTGGGTGTTCTGCCGCAGGATGCCCTGGTAGAGCTGGTAGCCGACGCCGTGGATGTTGAAGATCCGCTCGGTGACGATCGCGCCGCCCATCAGCGCGCCGATGTCGGTGCCGATGAAGGTGACGACGGGGATGAGCGAGTTGCGCAGCAGGTGCCTGGTGACGACCCGGCGGCGGGGCAGGCCCTTGGCGACAGCCGTACGGACGTAGTCGCTCCGCTTGTTCTCGGCGATGGAGGTCCGGGTCAGCCGGGTGACATAGGCGAGCGACACCGAGGCGAGCACCAGTCCCGGCACGATCAGCTCGCCGAAGGTGGCCTCCGGGGAGACGGAGGGTTTGATCCATCCCCACTCCACGCCCAGCAGCAGCTGGAGCAGCAGACCGGTGACGAAGGTCGGTACGGAGATGACGACCAGGGTGGCCAGCAGCACTCCGGTGTCGACGGGGCGTCCGCGCCGCAGTCCGGTCACCACACCCAGCGTGATGCCGATGACGATTTCGAGGACGATCGCCACGATCGTCAGCCGGATGGTGACGGGGAACGCGGTGGACATCAGCTCGGTGACCGGCTGCCCGTTGAACGCCGTACCGAAGTCGCCGGTGAAGACGTTCCCCATGTAGGTGAGGTATTGCTGCCACACCGGCTTGTCGAGTCCGAACTCCTTCTTCAGCTGGGCGGCGGTCGCCGGGTCGCAGGCGCGCTCACCGCACAGCCCGGCGATCGGATCGCCCATCACGTTGACCATGAGGAAGATCAGCAGCGTGGCCCCGACGAACACCGGGATCATCTGGAGCAGCCGCCGGACGACATAGCGCCCCATGCCGGTTCAGCTGACCTTGATCTCGTTGTAGACGGGGACGCTGAACGGGTTGAGGGCGACGTTCGACAGCCGCTCGGAGTAGCCGGCGCTGCCGTTCTGGTACCAGAGCGGAATGGCGGCCATGTTGTCGCGGACGACCCCCTCGGCCTGCTGGAAGGTGGACACGGCCTTGGCGGTGTCGGTCTCGGCGTTGGCCTGGTCGACGAGCTTGTCGAAGTCCTTGTTGGACCACTTGCCGTCGTTGGAGGAGGCGTTGGTGTAGTAGAGCGGCTGGAGGAAGTTCTGGATGAGCGGGTAGTCCATCTGCCAGCCCGCGCGGAACGGCCCGGTCATCTTGTGCTGCCCGATCTGGTTGCGGAAGTCGGCGAAAGTGCCCACCGGATTCCCGACGCACGCCTTGTCGTTGCCGAGTGCGTTGTTGATGGAGTTGCACACGGCGTCCACCCACATCCTGTGCGAGCCGGTGTCGGCGTTGTACGTGATCTTGAGCTGGCCGCCGGGCAGCCCCCCGCCCTCCTGGACGAGCTTCTTGGCCTGGGCGGGGTCGTAGTCGCAGGCGCTCCCGCACAGCCCTTCCTTGAAGCCGCCCTCCGCACCGAGCACCGGCGAGGTCCAGTCGGTGGCCGGGGTGCGCGTGTTCTGGAAGATGGTGTCGGTGATCTGCTTCCGGTTGATCGCCATGGACAGGCCGGTGCGGACCTTCTCCGCTCCGCTCCTGCTCCAGGCGCTGTCGTAGTAGGGGAAGGCGAGCGTCTGGATGATGCCGGCCGGGGTGTTGATGTAGCGGCTGCCGAGATCGTTCTTGACGTTCTTCAGCTGCGACGCGGGAACGTCGTCGACGAGGTCGAGGTTGCCGGCGATGAGGTCGGTGTAGGCGGTGTCGCTGTCCGTGTAGACCTTGAGGACCACTCCGTCGTTCTGCGCCTTGTCGGCGCCGGGATAGCCGTCCCACTTCTTCAGGGACATCTGCGAGCCCTTGGTGTAGGACCCGATGCGGTACGGCCCGTCGCCGACCGGCTGCGCCAGCCAGCCGGCGTGGTCGGTGAAGAAGGACTGCGGCAGCGGCGCGAAGGCCGCGTAGCCGAGGGTGTCGGGGAAGCTGGAGAACTTCTGGTTGAGCGCGACGGTGAAGGTCTTGTCGTCGACGACCTTGAGTCCGCTCAAGGTGTCGGCGGTCTGGGAGCCGGTGTCCGGGTGGACCTTGTCGTAACCCTGGATGTAGCCGAAGAAGTAGGCGTTCTTCTGGTTGTTCTTGAGGCTCGCCCCGTAGTTCCACGCGTCGACGAACGACTTGGCGGTGACCTTCTCGCCGTTGCTGAACGTCCAGCCGTCCTTCAGCGTGACCGTGAAGTTCTGCGAGTCGCTCGTGTCGATCTTCTGGGCGAGCATGTCCTCGGCCTTGCCGGTCTTCGGGTCGTACTTCTTCAGACCCCGGAAGATCATGTCCAGGACCTTGCCGCCCTGGACCTCGTTGGTGTTGGCCGGCTCCAGGGGGTTCTGCGGGTCACCCCAGGATGAGCTGAGCACACCGCTCTCGCCCCCGCCGCCCCCGCTGCCGCCACCGCCCCCGCAGGCCGTGGCGGCGAGTGCTACGGCAACCGCGCAAGCGGCCTGTCCGGCGTGCGTGGCTCCGCGCATGGAGTGCCTCCTCAGGAATGCCCGTCCGTCACCGCACACTATCCGGATATATACGACATAGCGCTCATTCGGTACATCCGTTTGCGGGGCAGCCCACCGCTTCAGGGCTCTACCAGGAGCGCTTCAGAGGTCTCGACCAATGGCTGCCGCAAGCTCGTCAACGCGCCGTTTCCGCAGGCCACGCTTGATTCACGCGCCGTTGACGGGCGGGGAGAACCGCTGATAGACACACTCATCACCCCGCCGGCTTCGCCAGGCAGGACCCGGCCCCGAAGCCCTGACAAGCCGTCCCTGTGCGAGCGATGACGCGAGGTCACCACCATGAGCACTGAAGGCCAGCACGGCACCAGGCGTTTACCTCCGAGAACCCCGCGATCCCGCGCACCCCGGCTCGTGGCGACCGCCGGCGCCGCCGCTCTGCTCCTCTCGGCCGGCCTCGCGACCCCGCTCGACCCGGCGCCGCGACAGGCCGAGGCGGCCCAGGGGGAGAAGACCCTCACCGTCGCGGTCGCCCAGAGCGTCGACTCGCTGAGCCCCTTCCTGGCGGTGCGGCTGGTCAGCACCAGCATCCTGCGGCTGACGTACGAGTACCTCACCGACTACGACCCCGCGGACGCGCACCCGGTCCCGGGCCTCGCCACCAGCTGGAAGCCCTCCGCCGACAAGCTCACCTGGACGTACACGATCCGGTCCGACGCGAAGTGGTCGGACGGGCAGCAGGTGACCGCCCAGGACGCGGCCTGGACCTTCCGCAAGCTGATGACCGACCAGGAGGCCGCCACCGCGAACGGCAGCTTCGTCACCAACTTCCGCGAGGTCACGGCCCCGAGCGCCACCCGGCTGGTCATCCGGCTGAAGAAGCCGCAGGCGACGATGACCGCCCTGGACGTACCGATCGTGCCCGAGCACATCTGGAAGAACGTCACGGACTTCTCGAAGTTCACCAACGACAGGACCTTCCCCATCGTCGGCGACGGACCGTTCGTCCTCACCGACTACAAGGCGGACAGCTATGTGCGGCTGAAGGCCAACAAGGGCTTCTGGCGCGGGGCGCCCAAGTTCGACGAGCTGGTCTTCAAGTACTACAAGGACCAGGACGCCGCCGTGGCCGCCCTGCGCAAGGGCGAGGTCTCCTTCGTCGCCGGCCAGCCGGCCCTGACACCGGCCCAGGCCGCCTCCCTCAAGGGCGAGAAGGACATCCACGTCAACGAAGGCCCCGGCCGCCGCTTCTACGCCCTCGCCACCAACCCGGGCGCCAGGGCGAGGAACGGCCAGAAGTTCGGCGACGGCGACCCCTCCCTGCTCGACGAGCGGGTGCGGCACGCGCTGTTCATGGCCGTGGACCGCAAGACCCTCGTCGACAAGGTCTTCCAGGGCCAGGCCGTCGAGGGCCAGGGCTACATCCCGCCGCGCTTCTCGACGTACTTCTGGAAGCCGTCCGCGAGCCAGGAGCTCGCCTACGACCCCGCCAAGGCCGCCCAGCTCCTCGACCAGGCCGGCTACCGGAAGAACGGCGACGGCAAGCGGACCGGCAAGGACGGCAGGCCGCTGAACTACCGCGTCCTGTGCCACGCCACCGACCCGAACGACAAGGCCGTCGGCCAGTACCTCAAGGAATGGTGGGGCAAGCTCGGCATCGGCATGACGCTGGACTGCCTGGACAACGTCACCGACCCCTGGCTGGCCGGCAAGTACGACCTTGCCTTCGACGGCTGGTCGGTCAACCCCGACCCGGACTTCGTCCTGTCCATCCACACCTGTGCGGCCCTGCCCGCCACCCCGAAGGACACCGGCGCGACCGACAACTTCGTCTGCGACAGGACGTACGACGACCTGTACGCCCAGCAGCTCACCGAGTACGACTCGGCCAGACGGGCGACGCTCGTCAAACAGCTGGAGTCACGCCTGTACGACCTGGGGTACATGAACGTCATGGCGTACCCGAACGCCGTCGAGGCGTACCGCACCGACCAGATCAAGTCGATCGAGACGATGCCCAGGGCCGCCGGCAACATCTACGGTCAGGACGGCTACTGGAGCTGGTGGTCGGCGGTCCCGGCCGACGGGGGCGGCTCCTCGGGGGGCTCCTCGACCGGGGTGGTCGCCGGGATCGTCGCGGGTGTCGTGGTCCTCGCCGGGGCCGCCGTGTTCGTCGCCGTCCGCCGGCGCGCCGGCGCCGACGACCGCGAGTAGGCGGTCCGCCGATGGTCTCCGACGCCGTGTCCGCACCGGTCGCCAGGACGAGACGGCCCGGCACCGACACCGCCTACCTGCGCTACGTGGCCGGCAAGGTGGGCGGTGCCCTGGTCTCGCTGCTGGCCGTCCTCGTCACCGGGTTCTTCCTGTTCCGGCTGATCCCGGGCGACCCGGTCAAGACCATGACGGGCGGTCGCCAGGTCTCGGCCGCCCAGCTTGCCGAGTACCGCAGGGAGTTCGGGCTCGACCTGCCGATGTGGGAACAGTTCACCGACTACTGCGGCAAGGCGCTCACCGGTGACCTGGGCACCTCGTACCAGTTCCGCACCCCGGTCATCGACAAGATCACCGAGGCGCTGCCGAACACCCTGCTGCTGACGGGCACCGCCTTCGTGCTCTACACCGCGCTCGGCATGTTCCTCGGCACCCGCTCGGCCTGGCGCCACGGCCGGCTCGGCGACCGGCTGAACACCGGTCTGGCGCTGACCCTGTACTCCGTACCGTCGTTCTGGCTCGGCCTGCTGCTCATCATCGTCTTCGGCGTGGGCCTCGGCCCGGTCCCGGGGCTGTTCCCGACGGGCGGCATGGAGTCGGGCGGCAAGGAGGGCCTCGCGTACGCCGTCGACGTGGCCCACCATCTCGTGCTGCCGGTGATCACCCTGGTCGCGGTCGAATACGGCCAGACACTGCTGGTCACCCGCTCGGCGCTGCTCGCCGAGATGGGCAGCGACTATCTGACGACCGCCCGTGCCAAGGGCCTCAGGGACGACCTGGTCCGCCGACGGCACGCGGTGCCCAACGCGCTGCTGCCCACGGTCACCCTCGTCTTCGTCAACCTCGGCCGGACCGTCGCGGGCGTCATCCTGGTCGAGACGGTCTTCTCCTGGCCGGGCCTCGGCGGACTCTTCTACCAGGCCCTGAGCGTGCCCGACCTGCCCCTGGTGCAGGGGCTGTTCCTCTTCTTCGCCTCGGCGGTGATCGTCATGAACACCCTGGCGGACCTGCTGTATCCGCTGCTGGACCCCCGGGTGAGCCGATGACCGCCGGCACCGCGCCCACGCCCGGTCCGCCCGCGCCCGCCCCCGGTCCGCCCGCCCCCGGCCCGCGCGCGCTGGCCTGGCAGCGCCGCCGCCGCTCCGCCCTGCGGTTCTGGCAGCACTACCGCACCCGGCGCGCCGGACTGGTCGGCCTGGCCGCGCTCGTCCTGTTCGCCCTGGCCGCGCTCACCGCACCGCTGACCGTCGGCTCCGGGGTGACCGGCGTGACCGACGCCCCGGGCAGTCCGCTGGCGGCGCCGAGCGGTGAGTTCCCGCTGGGCACCGACCGCTTCGGGCGCGATCTGCTGGGCCTGGTGGTGTGGGGCTCACGCGTCTCGCTGCTCGTCGGGCTGCTCGCCGCCGTGCTGTCGGTGGCGATCGGCGCGGTCGTGGGCATCACCGCCGGGCACTTCAAGGGCGCGTACGCGACCGTGCTGATGCGGATCACGGACTGGTTCCTCGTGATGCCCACGCTGGTGCTGGCGATCGCGCTGGCCACCGTGATGTCCCGCTCCCTGGGCACGGTGATCCTCGCCATCGGCGTCACCTCCTGGCCGACCACGGCCCGGCTGGTGCGCGCCCAGACGCTGGCGGTGGAGTCACGGCCGTACATCGAGCGGGCCAGGGCGCTCGGTGGCGGGCACTGGCACGTCATGACCCGGCACGTGCTGCCCAACGTGCTGCCGCTGGTCCTCGCCCAGACCACCCTGATGATCTCCTCCTCGGTGCTGGCCGAGGCGACGCTGGCCTTTCTCGGCCTCGGCGATCCGACGGTGATCTCGTGGGGCGGTCTGCTGCAGGACGCGCGTGAGGCGGGCGCGGTCAGCGCCGGGGACTGGTGGTATCTGGCGCCGCCGGGCATCGCGATCGCCCTGGTGGCGCTCGCGTTCACGCTGTGCGGACGAGCCGTCGAGTCCGTGCTCGATCCCAGACTGGGGGTGGATCGTTGACGCTGCTGGAGGTCCGGGGCCTGACGGTGACGTATCCGGGCGGGGTCGCGGCGGTACGCGGTGTGGACCTGTCGCTGGAGGCCGGCCGCAAGCTCGGTGTCGCGGGCGAGTCCGGCTGCGGCAAGTCGACACTGGCGCTGTCACTGCTGCGGCTGCTGCCGGCCGGCACCCGGGTCGGCGGGGAGATTCTGCTCGACGGGGAGGACGTGCTCACCATGCGCTGGGGGCGGGTGCGCGCGGTGCGCTGGGCGGGTGCCTCGATCGTCTTCCAGGGAGCCATGCACTCCCTCAACCCCGTGCACCGCGTCGGCGACCAGATCGCCGAGCCGGTCCTGCTGCACGGCCGGGCGACGGCGGCTGCCGCGAGGAGACGCACCGGCGAACTGCTGGAGCAGGTGGGGCTGCCGGCCGCGCGGGCCCGGGCGTATCCGCACGAGCTGTCCGGCGGCCAGCGCCAGCGCGTCATGATCGCCATGGCGTTGGCCTGCGCCCCCCGGCTCGTCATCGCCGACGAGCCGACCACCGCCCTGGACGTGATGATCCAGGCGCAGATCCTCCGGTTGATCGGGCAACTCGTCAGCGAGCAGGACCTGGCCCTGATCATGATCAGTCACGACCTCGCGGTCCTCGCCGACACCTGCGACCGGCTCGCGGTGATGTACGCGGGGCGGGTGGTCGAGGAGGGGGCCGCCCGGGAGGTCTACGAGGGCGCGCTGCACCCGTACGCGCAGGCGCTGTCGGCGGCGTTCCCGCGCATCGGCGACCCGGCCTCCCGGTTCGCCCCGCGCGGCCTGGCCGGCGACCCGCCCGACCCGGCCGCGCTGCCCGCCGGCTGCGCCTTCCACCCGCGCTGCCCGGTCGCCCTGGACGTGTGCGCGGTCGAGGACCAGCCGTTGCGGGCGGCGGGGCCGGGGCGACGGGCGGCCTGCGTGCACGTGGGGGCCGCGGTGCCGCCGCCGGCCGGTCCGGAGCGGGACGTGAGGAGCACGACATGACGACGACCGGGGCTCCGCTGCTCAGCGCCCAGGGCCTCCAGGTGACCTTCCCCGGCCGGCACGGCGCGCCCGTGGCCCGTGCCGTGGACGGTGTCGATCTCGACATCCTGGCCGGCGAGATCGTGGCACTGGTCGGCGAGTCGGGGTGCGGCAAGACGACGCTGGCCCGCTCCCTGCTCGGTCTGGTCACCCCGAGCGCGGGCCGGGTCTCCTTCGCGGGACGGCCGTTGGAGTACTCCTCCCGGGCGCTGAAGGCGTATCGCAGGCGGGTCCAGTTGGTACTGCAGGATCCGACGGGCTCGCTCAATCCGCGGCACACGGTCTACGACGCGGTGGCCGAGGGGCTGCGGATCCACGGCGGTACCCGGGACGAACGGGCGGCGGTCGCCGAGGCGCTCACGCATGCGGGGCTGCGGCCGGCGGAGCGGTTCTTCCTGCGCTATCCGCACGAGTTGTCCGGGGGCCAGCGGCAACGGGTCGTCATCGCGGGCGCGTTGGTGCTGGAGCCCGAACTCCTCGTCGCCGACGAGCCGGTGGCCTCCCTCGACGCCTCCGTGCGCGGCGAGATCCTCGCGCTGCTGCTGCGCCTGCGCGCCGAACTGGGCCTTTCCGCCCTGGTGGTCACGCACGATCTGGGCCTGGCGTGGAACATCGCCGACCGGGTCGCGGTGATGTACCTGGGCCGGATCGTGGAGACGGGTGAGGTCGAGCAGGTCCTGACGGCTCCCCGGCACCCGTACACCCGGGCGCTGCTGTCGGTGCTGCCCGAGGCACCGGGCGAGCCCGTGGTGCTGGCCGGCGAGCCCCCCGACCCCTCCCGCATCCCGGCCGGCTGCCGCTTCCACGCCCGCTGCCAGGTGCTGGCGGACGGGTCGGCGGAGCGGGCGGGGGTGGCGGACCGGTGCCGCGGCCAGGACCTGGAGGTACTGGGCGGGGCCGGCGGACGGCAGGTGGCCTGCCACTGGGCGCACGCCCGCATCACGGCGTGAGACGGCGGCCCGGCACACCGGTTCCCGGCACCCTGTCGGAAGTGCCGGGAACCATGGTCCTGTCGGTCAGGGGGTCACGCCGCGTGGACGATGTCCTTCTCCTCGGCGAAGTGACAGGCCGACTCGTGGGCCGCCGGGGTGTCCGCGCCCTTGAACCGCTCGGGGATCGCAAGCAGCGGCTCCTCCTGGGAGCACCTCTCCTCGGCTTTCCAGCAGCGGGTGCGGAACCGGCAGCCGGACGGCGGGTTGGCCGGGGAGGGCACGTCGCCGGTCAGGATGATCCGCTCGCGCCGCTCGCGGTCCTGCGGGTCGGGCACCGGCACAGCGGACAGCAGCGCCTGGGTGTAGGGGTGCGTCGGGTGCTCGTAGATCTGCTCGTCGGTGCCGATCTCGGCGAGCCTGCCGAGGTACATGACCCCGACCCGGTCCGAGATGTGCCGGACGATCGACAGGTCGTGGGCGATGAAGATGTAGGAGAGGTTGAACTCGTCCTGCAGGCCCTCCATCAGGTTGATGACCTGGGCCTGGACGGAGACGTCCAGGGCCGAGACCGGCTCGTCGCAGATGATGACCTCCGGGTTGAGCGCCAGGCCGCGCGCGATGCCGATGCGCTGGCGCTGGCCGCCGGAGAACTGGTGCGGGTACCGGTTGATGTACTCGGGGTTGAGACCCACGACGTCCAGCAGTTCCTGGACCCGCTTGCGACGGTCGCCCTTGGGAGCCACCTCGGGGTGGATGTCGAAGGGCTCGCCGATGATGTCGCCGACCGTCATCCGGGGGTTGAGCGAGGTGTACGGGTCCTGGAAGATCATCTGGATGTTCCGGCGGACGGCCTTGAGGGCCTTGCCGGAGAGCCTGGTGATGTCCTGGCCCTTGTAGAAGATCTCGCCGGCCGTGGCCCGCTCCAGGTTCATCAGGAGCTTGGCCACCGTCGACTTGCCGCAGCCGGACTCGCCCACGACGCCGAGCGTCTCGCCCTGGTACAGGTCGAAGGAGACGCCGTCGACGGCCTTCACCGCGCCGATCTGCCGCTTGAAGACGATGCCCTGCGTCAGCGGGAAGTGCTTGACGAGGTTGCGCACCTGCAGGATGGGTTCGCCCCGGTCCACCGGCTTCTCCAGGACGGCGACCGCCTCGTCCTCGGTGTGCACGTCAGCGACTTCCACGTCGGAGACGTTCGGCGTCGCGTCCGCCGGCCCGTCGGTCTTGGTCGGCTCAGCCATGGATCGTCTCCTTCCAGAAGTGGCACGCGCTGGCGCGGCCCGGCAGTTCCGTGCCGTCGGACTCGGTCACCGGGACCAGCAGCGGACGGTCGGTACGGCAGATGTCCTGCGCCTTCTCGCACCGCGGGTTGAAGGCACAGCCGTTCGGCACCTTCAGCAGGTTGGGCGGCAGGCCCTTGATCGCGTAGAGCTCCTGGCCCTTCTGGTCCAGGCGCGGGATGGAGTCGAGCAGGCCACGGGTGTAGGGGTGCGCGGGCCGCTTGTACAACTCGTGCACCGGCGCGGTCTCCACGATCCGGCCCGCGTACATCACGGCGATCTTGTCGGCGACGTCCGCCACGACACCGAGGTCGTGGGTGATGAGGATCAGGCCCATCTGGTACTCGCGCTGCAGTTCCGCGAGCAGGTCCATCACCTGGGCCTGGACGGTCACGTCGAGGGCCGTGGTCGGCTCGTCGGCGATGATCAGGTCGGGCTCCAGGGCGAGCGCCATGGCGATCATGATGCGCTGGCGCATACCGCCGGAGAACTGGTGCGGGTAGTCGTTCACCCGGGCCGCGGCGGCCGGGATCTTCACCCGGTCCATCAGCTCGACGGCCTTGGCCTTGGCGTCCTTGCGGGACATGCCCTGGTGGACGCGGAACATCTCGCCGAGCTGGTACCCCACGCTGAGCACGGGGTTGAGCGCGGAGAGCGCGTCCTGGAAGATCATCGCGATCCGGGCGCCGCGCAGCTTGCGCCGCTCCTCGGCGGACATGGTGAGCATGTCCTGGCCGTAGAAGCGGATCTCGCCCTTGGGAATGCGGGCGGGCGGCATGTCGAGGATGCCCATGATCGCCTGCGCGGTCACGGACTTGCCGGAGCCCGATTCGCCGAGGACGGCGAGGGTCTCTCCGGAGTTCACGGAGTAGTTCACGCCGTTGACGGCGCGGACGATCCCCTCGCGGGTCTGGAACTCGACGTGCAGGTCACGCACTTCGAGCAGCGGACCGGTTCGCTCGGGGTCGCCGGGGCGCGGAGCCGGGACGGCGTCCGTCGGGTCGATGATGGTCACGTACGCCTCCCTCAGCGCATCTTGGGGTCGAAGGCGTCGCGGACCACGTCGCCGAGCACGATGAACGCCAGCACGGTGATGCTGAGCGCACCTGCCGGGAACAGCAGCGCGTGCGGGTTGGTCAGGAACCGGTCCTGGGCGTCGCTGATCATGACACCCCAGGAGATGTTCGGGTACTGGATGCCGATGCCCAGGTAGGACAGGGCGGCCTCGGCAGCGATGTAGACGCCCAGGTTCATCGTGGTGATGACGATGACCGGAGCGAGCGTGTTCGGCAGGATGTGCCGGAACGCGATGCGCCACGAGTCGGCGCCCAGCGCCCGGGCGGCCATCACGTAGTCGTTGTACTTGTTGCCGATGACCTCGCCGCGCATGATCCGGAAGACCTGCGGCCAGCCGAGGATCGCCATGATGAACGACACCGACCAGACGTCGCCGCCGCCCCAGATCGACATGATCAGCAAACCGCCGATGATGAGCGGCAGTGCCGAGAAGACCTCGGTGATGCGGGACAGGAGCGCGTCGATCCAGCCGCCGACCAGGCCGGCCAGCATGCCCAGCAGGCCGCCGATCAGAGTGGTGACCACGGTCGTCACCACACCGACGACGATCGAGTTGCGGGTGCCGTACACGGTCCGCGTGTAGATGTCGCAACCCTGGACGTCATAGCCGAACAGGTGCCCGGACGACGGGCCGTTCATGGAGTTCTGCAGCTGGCAGAAGCCGTCCGAGAACGGCGAGCGGCCCGTGAACAGGCTGGGCGCGATCGCCAGGGCAAGCAGGCACACGATGGTGAGGGCCGTCACGATGAACATGGGCCGCTTGCGAAGATCCGCCCAGCCGTCCTTGAGGAGGCTCGCCTGACGGGCCGCGGCCTTCTCCTCGGCCTCGATCTCCTTGGCGATGGCGGCCTCGTCGGTGGTGGGCCTCTCTATCGTCTTCTCACTCATAACGGATCCTCGGGTCGAGCACGGCGTACAACAGGTCTACGACGAGGTTGGCGACCAGGTAGATCAGCACCAGCAGGGTCACCAGACCGACGACGACCGGCCGCTCACGCAGGTAGACGGACTGGGCGAGCTGGCCGCCGATGCCGGGCATGTTGAACACGCGCTCGGTGATGATCGCACCACCCATGAGAGCGCCGAGGTCGAAGCCCAGGAAGGTCACCACCGGAATCAGGGAGTTGCGCAGCGCGTGCACACCGATGACCCGCCGCGTCGGCAGACCCTTGGCGATCGCCGTACGGACGTAGTCCGCGCGGACCGACTCCGTCATGCTCGTCCGCACCAAGCGGGCGATGTAGGCCATCGAGGTCGAGGCGAGCACGATGGCCGGCAGGATGTAGCTCTGCGGCCAGCCCCGCTCGATGCCGGCGACCGGGGTGATCTTGAGCTTCACACCGAACTCGAGCTGCAGCACGCTACCGAGCACGAAGACCGGGATGGAGATCAGGACGAGCGTCGAGATCAGCACCAGGTTGTCGATGAACTTGCCCTTTTTCAGGGCGGAGAAGATGCCCGCGACGATGCCGATGACGGCCTCGATGGCGAACGCCGTCAGTCCCAGCTTCAGGGTCACGGGGAACCGCTCGGAGACGATGTCCGAGATGGCACGTCCGTTGTACGTCTCGCCGAGGTCACCGGTGAAGACGCCGCTGATGTAGTGCCAGTACTGCTGGTACAGCGGCTCGTTGAGGTGGTAGTGCGCGCGAAGGATCGCGGCGATGTTGGGGTCGGCCCGCTTGTCGCCGGCCAGTGCCTGGATCGGGTCGCCGGGCAGAGCGAAGACCAGGCAGAAGATGATGAACGTGACGCCTATCACCACAGGGATCACCTGCAGGAGGCGGCGCACGACGTATCGGCCCATGGGTACTCCAGAGGGGGGTTTTCATCCCGACCATGACCGGAGGGGATCGGCACGGTCGGACGGGAGACGGCAGCAGGAGTGAGCAGGGGAAGGCCCTCCTCCCCCTGCTCACCCCGTACCGCTCTGTTTCAGAACTGCTCAGAACCCGGTCAGCTCAGCTTGACCGTGTCCCAGAGGATCTGGTGACCGGCGACCTTCATCGACTTGATCTTGTCGCTGAAGCCGGCGTTCATCGTGTAGAAGTACACCGGGATGTACGGCATGTCCTTGAGCAGGACGTCGTCCGCCTCCTGGTACTTCTTCACCGCGTCCTCGTGCGTCGCGGCCTGGTCGCCCTCGACGAGGAGCTTCTCGAAGTCCTCGTTGACGTAACCGGCGTAGTTGGAGCCGTTGGTGATGGCGTCCTTCGAGAAGATCGGACGGAGGTAGTCCTCCATGTCCGGGTAGTCCATGCTCCAGCCCATGCGGAACGCGCCCTGGTACTTCTTGGCGTCCAGGTCGTTCAGGATGGTCTGGAACTGCTCGAACGGCTTGGCCGTCACCTTGATGCCGAGGGCCTGCTGGATCTGGTTGGCCACGGCCTCGACCCACTCCTTGTGGCCGCCGTCCGCGTTGTAGCCGATCTCCAGCGTGTTGCCGGGCAGGCCGCCGCTCTTCTTGTAGAGCGCCTTGGCCCCGCTCGGGTTGTACGTGCAGGCCTCGCCGCAGGCGCCCTTGCGGTAGCCGTCGATGATCGGGCTGATGTAGTCGTCCGCGGGCGTACGGGCACCGAGGAAGATCTTGTCCGCGATCGTCTTGCGGTCGATCGACATGGAGATGGCCTTGCGCAGGTCCGCGTTCTGGAAGGCCTTGTTGTACTTGATCGGGAACCCGATGTAACCGACGGCCGAGTCGGCCTCGTCGATGTAGCGGCCCGGCAGGTCCTTGTGGTACGTCGGCAGACCCGAGGTGGGGATCGTCAGCAGGCTGTCGAGGTTGCCGGCGACGAGGTCCTTGTAGGCGGTGTCAAGGTTCGAGTAGATCTTGAAGTTGACGCCCTTGACCTCGATCTTCGAAGCGTCCGGGTACTTGGCGTACTTCGTGACGTCGATCTCTTCGTTGTGCTTGAACTTGCCCTTCATCTCGAAGGGGCCGTTGCCGATCGGAGCCTCGCCGAAGCCCTTCGGGTCCTTGAAGAACGCCTTGGGAAGCGGCACGAACGCGGTGAAGGACAGCTGCGACGGGAACGCCGAGAACGCGCCGTTCAGGGTGACCTGGAGGGTGCTGTCGTCGACCACCTTCAGACCGGACAGCTTGTCGGTCTTGGGCGTCTTGCCCTCACCCGGGTTCAGGTCGCTGTAGCCCTCGATGTGGCTGAACAGCGGGTTGGTCTGCTGCGCGTTGGTCTGGTTGGCGCCGTAGTTCCAGGCGTCGGCGAAGGACTGAGCCGTGACCTTCTCGCCGTTGTGGAACGTGTAGCCCGACTTGAGCTTGATCGTCCAGACCTTGTTGTCCTTGGACTCGATCGACTCCGCCATGGCGTCGACGACCTTGTTGTCGGCGTCCAGCTTGGTCAGACCCGTGAAGAGGGCGTTGATGACCTGGCCACCCTCGGTCTCGTACGTGTTGGTGGGAACCAGGCTGTTCTGCGGTTCGCCGATCTCCACCGACACGACGCCATTGCCCTTGCCCTTGCCCGAGGTGTCGTCGCTCCCCCCGCCACCACAGGCCGTCGCACCCAGCGCCACAACGGCGGCTATCGCAACCCACTTGGCGCTCTTGGCACCACGCATGGGGCTCCTCCTCATGAGTCCATTGATTCACCGCAGAGGGAAGCACACGACACTTCGCCGTCACCGGCGCCTGAAACCGTGAGGTGTACTTCCCGTGCCCGCAGGTCAGCGCCACCCAGCGCATGACCCGTAGATCCGAGCTCTACGCGCCTAACTATCTGCCATGCGCCATGACCGAACCACACTCATAAGGTCTCGGTTCGATCACACATCGCGCGAACATCTTCCAAAATCCGGACAAAGGGTTAGCAGAAAGATCCCTGCGAAACGGACTTGTTACACACCTATCGGGCTTGCATGTCCGTATACCGAACGCGCGTCGGATGAAAATCCACTTGCGAAATCCCGGCGAGTGCACACGGGGACAGACGGGACCTACATGACCAGCAGCGTAGTGCCGGACGGCCCGCCTTCACGGATCCACGACGAGACGTAGGGTTTTCCCTACCCCGCCCCTACGATCCCGGCCGGCACGCGTCCCGGTACCCGCCCCGGTATACGCCCTAGCGGGCGAGGAACGGATGGAGCGCCGCCGCGAGTGCGGCGGATGCGTCCACGGGGACGAGGTGGGCCGCGGTGGCGAACTCCACGAAGGCGGCGTCCGGGATCTCCGCGGCGTACCGGCGGGCGATGTCCCGGAAGTCGGCGACGTCGAGCGCACCGACGCCCACCAGGGTGGGGACGGAGACGGCGGCGAGGGCGCCGGCCGCGGGCCCTTGGGAATATTGCCCTGTGATCGCCTGATTTGCGAGAGCTGTACGCATCGGACCGCGGAGCCGCTCGGCCAGCCCGTCGGCCACGTCGTCCCAGCCGCGCGCCGGCCCGCGCAGCCACATGTCCAGGTTGATGCGTACGGCGTCGTCCAGGTCGCCCGCCTCCAGGGCCGCCGTCTCGGCCTCGTCGTAGGCGATCATCTCCGCGGACCAGGGGTATCGCGGCCAGGGTGCGGAGAACATCGCGAGGGAGTGCACCCGGTCCGGGTGGGTGAGCGTGAAGTCCAGAGCCACCCGCCCGCCCCAGGAGGAACCGACGAGCCGGACCCGTTCGCGGCCGAGGTGGTCCAGGAGGCCACGGAGGTCGTCGGTCTCCCGGAAGGCGCCGGTCGGCGGTGCGGACTCGCCGAAACCGCGCAGGTCGTACCGGATCACGGTGTGCCGTTCGGCGAGAGCCGGCACGACCGCGTCCCACATGTGGTGATCGGCGACACCCGCGTGCACGAGCACGACGGGCGGGCCGTCGCCGGCGATGTCGTAGGAAAGGTGTCCGAGGTCATCGTTGAGCATGAGCATGTAGGGATGGTCACAGGCCGGCCGCCCCGGACCAACCGGGTTGTCCGTACGGGCCCGCCAATCCCCGCGAAGTTGAAAGGAGTTCATGAAGTGGGCCGTTCCTGACCGTCCGTTCAAGATCGTGTGACACACTGCCGCGGTGGTCGATCATTCGTACGCGGATCTCTCACTCGCCGCGCTCTACGACAGCCTCAACCCGTGGGGGCCGGGTGACGACTTCTACCTGGACCTGGTGATGTCCGCCGGATCGGTGCTGGATGTCGGCTGCGGTACGGGGCAGTTGCTCCGGCGGGCCCGCGGGGACGGCCACGGCGGGCGCCTCATGGGGCTCGATCCGGCCGCCGCGATGCTGGTGCAGGCCCGGCGGGGCGGCCCCGGCGTCGAGTGGGTGCTCGGCGATCTGCGCAGCCGCCTCTGGCACGGCAACGACTTCGACCTCGTCCTGATGACCGGTCACACCTTCCAAGTCCTTCTCGGGGACGAGGAGTTGCGGGCGGCACTGACCGCCGTACGCGCCGCTCTGCGGGCCACCGGCCGGTTCGTGTTCGAGACCCGGAACCCCGCCGCCCGGGCCTGGGAGGGCTGGACCCCCGACCGGACGCACGAGGTGCCCGGCGTCGACGGCTCGGCGGTACGCGTCCGGTGCGAGGTGCTCGGCCCTCCCGCCGGCGACCGGGTCACCTTCACGGAGACCTTCGAGGGTCCCTCCTGGGACCTGCCCCGGGTCAGCAGGGCGACCCTGCGCTTCCTCGGGCCCGAGCGCCTCGCCGGCTTCCTCACCGACGCCGGTCTCACCGTGGTCGAGCAGTACGGCGACTGGGCCCGGGGGCCGGTCACCGCCGGCAGTCCCGAGATCATCACGGTCGCCCGGCCTGCCTGACCCTTCCCCTGCGGCGCGGATCGCGGAGAGCCCGGGCTCCCTCCTGCTGGGAGGGACCCGGGCTCAGGTGTCCGTCGATCAGGCGCGATCAGCCGTGCTTGGCGCGGCTCGCGGCGCGGGCCCGCTCGCGGGCGTCCAGGTTCACCTTGCGGATGCGGACGGCCTCCGGGGTCACCTCGACGCACTCGTCGTCACGGCAGAACTCCAGCGACTGCTCCAGCGACAGCTTGCGCGGCGGGACGATCGCCTCGAACGAGTCGGCCGAGGACGACCGCATGTTCGTGAGCTTCTTCTCCTTGGTGATGTTGACGTCCATGTCGTCGGAGCGCGAGTTCTCGCCGACGATCATGCCCTCGTACACCTCGGTGCCCGGGTCGGTGAACAGCACACCGCGCTCCTGGAGGTTCGTCATCGCGAACGCGGTGACGGCACCGGAGCGGTCGGCGACGAGCGAGCCGTTGTTACGGGTCTGCAGGGTGCCGAACCAGGGCTCGTGGCCCTCGTGGATGGAGTGCCCGATACCCGTGCCGCGGGTCTGCGTCAGGAACTCGGTACGGAAGCCGATGAGACCGCGGGACGGCACCACGAACTCCATGCGGACCCAGCCGGAACCGTGGTTGGACATGTTGTCCATCCGGCCCTTGCGGACGCCCATGAGCTGCGTGACCGCGCCCATGTGCTCCTCGGGCACGTCGATCGTCATGCGCTCGACCGGCTCGTAGGTCTTGCCGTCGACCTGCTTGGTGACGACCTGCGGCTTGCCGATGGTCAGCTCGAAGCCCTCGCGGCGCATCTGCTCGACCAGGATGGCGAGCGCCAGCTCACCACGGCCCTGGACCTCCCAGGCGTCCGGGCGCTCGGTGTCGAGCACGCGGAGGGAGACGTTACCGATCAGCTCGCGGTCCAGGCGGTCCTTGACCTGGCGGGCGGTGACCTTGCGGTCCTTGACCGCCGCCTTGTTGTCGGCGCCCTTGCCGGTGCCACCGCGGCCGACCAGCGGCGAGGTGTTGGTGCCGATGGTCATCGAGATCGCCGGCTCGTCGACCGTGATCAGCGGCAGCGGGATCGGGTTCTCGGTGTCGGCGAGGGTCTCGCCGATCATGATGTCCGCGATACCGGCGACGGCGCAGATGTCACCCGGTCCCGCCATCTCGGCGGGCTTGCGGGTGAGCGCCTCGGTCATCAGCAGCTCGGTGATGCGCACGTTGGACATCGTGCCGTCGCGCTTGATCCACGTGACGGTCTGGCCCTTGCGCAGCTCGCCCTGCTCGACACGGAGCAGGGCGATACGGCCGAGGAAGTTGTCGGCGTCCAGGTTGGTGACGTGCGCCTGGAGGGGGGCCTCCGCGTCGTACTCCGGAGCCGGGACGTGGGCCAGGATCGTGGAGAAGAACGGCTCCAGGCTGTCGCTGTCGGCCGGGACGGTGCCGTCCTCCGGCTTGGTCAGCGAGGCCACGCCGTCACGCGCACACGCGTAGACGATCGGGAACTCGATCTGGTCCTCGTCGGCGTCCAGGTCGAGGAAGAGGTCGTAGGTCTCGTTGACGACCTCGTCGATCCGGGAGTCCGGGCGGTCCGTCTTGTTGATGCACAGGATGACGGGCAGGCGCTGCTGGAGGGCCTTGCGCAGCACGAAGCGGGTCTGCGGCAGCGGGCCCTCGGAGGCGTCGACCAGCAGGACCACCGCGTCCACCATCGACAGACCGCGCTCGACCTCGCCACCGAAGTCGGCGTGGCCCGGGGTGTCGATGATGTTGATGGTGATGACGTCGCCGCCATCCTTCGGGTGGTACTTCACGGCCGTGTTCTTGGCCAGGATCGTGATGCCCTTCTCACGCTCCAGGTCGTTCGAGTCCATCATGCGGTCGTCGAGCGACTCGGCGGCGTGCGCCGCGAAGGCACCGGCCTGCTTCAGCATGGCGTCGACGAGGGTCGTCTTGCCGTGGTCGACGTGGGCGACGATGGCGACGTTGCGGATGTCGTGACGTGTTGCAGACACGGCCATGGTGCGGCGTACTCCCGGGGTATTGAGAAGGCCCTGTGCGTACGTCCGTGTGACGCGGGCCTGCCGGGCTTGACACGCCACGGCCTCACCCCATGTTACGTGGCCTTTGTAACTGAGGCTCGCCGGGCCGACCCGAAGGGGCGCGGGCGGTATCGATGTGCGGCTCCGCCACGCGGCGCGACCAGCCACGATCCACCCGCGCCCGACCACGAAACCGTGCCCCCTACCCCTTGCTGGGGCTCGGCGACGTCTTCGCGCCCTTCTTCAGGAACCCCATGTCCTGGTACACCGGCGTCTGGAAGCCGAAGGCGCCCACGTTGACCAGGTCCTTCCGCGCGCCCACCAGCTGGGGGCGCTGGTACAGCGGCAGGGACCCCGCCGCCGCCCAGATCCTGGAGTCCGCCTTGCGCAGCAGCCCGTCCGCCTCGTCCTCGTCCAGCGTGCCCAGCGCCTGGTCGAAGAGCTGGTCCACCTGGTCGGTGCCGACGCGCGTGTAGTTCTGCTCGACGTTCAGCGAGCCGTCGGCCGCCACCACCGGCTTCGCGTAGATCGGCCGGGCGTCGGTCGCCGGGAACGCGGACGACGGCCACGAGTACAGCGCGAGGTCGTACTGCCCGGCCGCGATGTGGTCCTTGAAGTAGCTGTCGTCCGACACCTTCTGGATCTCGGTCGCGATGCCCACCCTGTCCAGCATCTGGGAGATCTGGGCGGCGACCGCCTGGAGGGTCTCCGAGCCCGGCCCCGAGGGCAGCACGAACCGCAGGGAGAGCGCCTTGCCGTCCTTGGCCAGCGGCCCGGCCGGCGCCCCGCCCCTGGGTGCCGCCGTGCCCTTCGGCGCGTACGCCCCCGGCGCGCCGTGGGCGTGGTCCTTCTGGTGGTCGCGGGTGTCCTTGTCGTAGGCCTTGTCGTCCTCGCCGACGATGTACTGCCCGTCGTGCCCGCCGTCCGACTCGTCGCCCTGCTCGCCGCCGTCCTTCTGCTTGTCGCCCTTCTTCTCGTCCTCGGCGCCGGCCGCCTTGCCGCCGGCCTTGACCGGTCCGCCGGCCACCCAGCCCGCGTCGGCGAGCAGCGCCTGCGCCTCGTGGGTGTCGAGGCCGCCGAGCGCCCCGCTGCCGTCGGTGTAGGCGGCCTGCCCGGACAGGGCGACATGGCTGCCGACCGGCACCGCGGGCAGCCCCAGCGGGGTGAGGACCACCTTGGCGAGCGCCTGGCGGTCGAGGGCGCGGGCGACGGCGCGGCGGACCCGCTCGTCGGCGAGCGGGCCCTCGGAGCCGTTGAGGGCGAGCTGGGTGTAGGCGGGCTCCAGCGACTTGCGGACGCCGAAGTCGCGCAGCTCGTGCTGCTGCTCCAGCCACTTGGCGATGCTCCTGCGGAGCTTCTTCGGCCCCTTCGGCAGCTTCTCCTCGTTCATGCCGAGGGTCAGCGCCCAGGACCGCAGCTTCTTGGCGGAGGTCTTCCCGGCGCCCTGCAACGGCAGGCCGGTGCCCTTCTCGCGGCCGGCGACGGTGATCCGGTCGGCGTCGGCGGCGTCGATGTCGGCGACGTCGACGGTGCCGTCGGCGAGGGCGGCGGCCCGCTTCGTGCGGTCCACGGCGTGCAGGTCGATCTCGTCGAGCTTGGCCGGACGTCCCCACCAGCGCGGGTTGCGGGTGAGGACCACGTCCTTCTTGGCGGTGTCGACCTTGTCGACCCGGAAGGGGCCGGCGGTGACCGTGAGCTTGCGGCGGGCGCCGTCGTTGAAGGCGTCCGGGGTGCCCATGACGTCCTTCGGGTACAGCGGCGAGAACAGCGAGCGCCAGTCGGCGTACGGCCGGTCGAAGGTGACCCGGACCTCCAGGTCGTTGGCGCCGCGCTCGATCTGGGCGATGCGGTCGTAGCCGGCGTTGCGGGCGGTCCAGTAGGCGGAGTCCTTGCCGGACAGGGCGCGCCACTGGGCGGCGAAGTCGGCGGCGCCGATCTCTCGGCCGTCGCTCCAGACGGCCTGCTGGTCGAGCTTGTAGAGGACGACCTGGCGGGGCTCGGTCTCGATGACCTTCGCGGACTCCAGGTAGTCCGGGTTGCGGACCGGCTTCCCGGTGGCGTCGATGGTGAACATCGACGGCAGGACGGCCTGGGCGACCCGGGTGGTGCCGGCGTCGGCGTCGGCCTGGAAGGTGTTGAAGGTCTCCGGTACGGCGTCCACGGCCATCTTCAGGGTGCCGCCCTCGGCGACCGCGTCCCTGGCGACCGGCACGATGTCCTGGCCGGCCAGTGGCTTGCTGGCCTCGTCGTCGGAGCCGCAGCCGGCCAGGAGGGGCACGGCCAGCGCGCCTGCGGCGAGAAGGGCGACGGCATGGGTGGCGGTCCGCTGGTGGCGCCGGGAGGTGCCGCCGTCGTTCGGCTGCGGCGCCGTTGTGGCTGATCGCGCCCACGCGGCGGCAGCCGCAGATTCAACGGAGCCCCGCGCCCCTGAAGGGGCGCTATGGCCGACGCCGTGGTGAGACATCTCTGCGTTACCTCCGGAGGCCCCGTGACTCGGGTGCGGTCTGTTCACATTTGGGGGTATTTTGGAGTTGATCACATGTACTCAGAAGTACGGACCCCACTGAAATGGACGGGGTCCGTCGGCCGGGGACGACACGGCGGCGGGGGCCGTCAAACCCCACCCGTGCGGCGCAATCCCGGCGTGAACAGAGCGCGTGCGGGCGTGCGACGGAGGCACGCAATCCGCCAATCGCTGCACATGGCTTCACATCGGCAGGTGTGACGCGCAACACTCGCAGGCGCATGAACGTTGCCGCCTTGGACCACGAAGTCCGCGGAAGTGAGGTCACGTCATGTCCGTGCACGACGACCTGACGTCAGTCCAGCGTTGCCTAGAGGACCTGAACCGGTCCGTCGGCCGCCTGGAGCAGCAGCTCGGGAGCGGCGGACTGGAGATGCGCCGCGTCCGCGCCGACGCCGATCACCTGCGCGAGAGCGTGGCACTGCTGCGGGAGACGGCCAACTCCGGCGTCCCGAGCAAGCGCCCCGAGCTCGTCACCATCTCCGACGACCCGTACGACATCAACCTGTGGACGGACACGGACGACGAGGGTCTCGGCGCCCGCGACCGGCGCGCCCCCTAGGAGCGCCCGCCCGCAGGTCCCGACACCCGAACCGACCGGAGTCATCCCCTTGGCCACTGGTACGGAACCACATCCGAACAGCGGCGGCGTACGCACCGGTACGCGCGCCGCGATCTCCGCCCCGCACCTGCGGACCGACCGCTGGTGGCTGGCGCCCGCCGTCACCGCGGCCGGTCTGTTCGCGTTCGTCGTCTACTCGACGTGGCGGGCCTTCTCGAACGCGCACTACTACTCGGCGCCGTACGTCTCGCCGTTCTACTCGCCCTGCCTGGCGGAGAACTGCAAGACCATGCCGTCCGGCCCGAACGCCGACCTCTTCGGCAGCTGGTGGGCGATCTCCCCGGCGATCATCATCCTGATCTTCCCGCTGGGCTTCCGCCTGACCTGCTACTACTACCGCAAGGCGTACTACCGCAGCTTCTGGGCGTCCCCGCCCGCCTGCGCGGTGGCCGAGCCGCACGCGAAGTACACCGGTGAGACCCGCTTCCCGCTGATCCTGCAGAACGTCCACCGGTACTTCTTCTACTTCGCCCTGCTGGTCGCCTGCGTGCTGACCTACGACACGGTGCTCTCGTTCCGGGACACGGACGAGCACTGGGGCCACATGGGCCTCGGCACCCTGGTCTTCCTGGTCAACATCGTGCTGATCTGGGCCTACACGCTGTCCTGCCACTCCTGCCGGCACATCGTCGGCGGCAAGCTCAAGCACTTCTCCAAACACCCCGTGCGCTACAAGGCGTGGCAGTTCGTCGGCCGGCTCAACAACCGGCACATGCAGCTCGCCTGGGCGTCGTTGGTGAGCGTGGCGCTCGCCGACTTCTACGTCTACCTGCTCGCGTCCGGTGTCTTCGACGATCCGCGATTCTTTTAGGGACTGGGGCTTCTGATGGCAGCGGTGGAGCGGCAGCAGTGGGACGTCGTGGTCGTCGGCGCCGGCGGGGCCGGACTGCGCGCCGCGATCGAGGCGCGCGAGCGGGGCGCCCGTACGGCGGTGATCTGCAAGTCGCTGTTCGGCAAGGCGCACACGGTGATGGCCGAGGGCGGCATCGCGGCGGCCATGGCCAACGTCAACGAGCACGACAACTGGCAGGTGCACTTCCGCGACACCCTGCGCGGCGGCAAGTTCCTCAACCAGTGGCGGATGGCCGAACTGCACGCCAAGGAGGCCCCGGACCGGGTCTGGGAGCTGGAGACCTGGGGCGCCCTCTTCGACCGCACGAAGGACGGGAAGATCTCCCAGCGCAACTTCGGCGGCCACGAGTACCCGCGCCTCGCCCACGTCGGCGACCGCACCGGCCTCGAGCTGATCCGGACCCTCCAGCAGAAGATCGTCTCGCTCCAGCAGGAGGACAAGAAGGAGACCGGTGACTACGAGTCCCGGCTCAAGGTCTTCCAGGAGTGCACGGTCACCCGGATCCTGAAGGACGGCACACGGGTCTCCGGGGTCTTCGCGTACGAGCGGGAGACCGGGCGTTTCTTCGTCCTCGAAGCGCCCTCCGTGGTCGTCGCGACCGGGGGCATCGGCAAGTCCTTCAAGGTGACGTCGAACTCCTGGGAGTACACCGGCGACGGGCACGCGCTCGCCCTGCTGGCCGGGGCGCCGCTGCTCAACATGGAGTTCGTGCAGTTCCACCCGACCGGCATGGTCTGGCCGCCGTCGGTGAAGGGGATCCTGGTCACCGAGTCGGTGCGCGGCGACGGCGGGGTGCTGCGCAACTCCGAGGGCAAGCGGTTCATGTTCGACTACGTCCCGGACGTCTTCAAGGAGAAGTACGCCGAGTCCGAGGAGGAGGGCGACCGCTGGTACGAGGACCCGGACCACAACCGGCGTCCCCCGGAACTGCTCCCCCGCGACGAGGTCGCCCGCGCCATCAACTCCGAGGTCAAGGCGGGCCGCGGCTCCCCGCACGGCGGGGTCTTCCTGGACGTGTCGACGCGGATGCCGGCCGAGGTGATCCGGCGCCGCCTGCCGTCCATGTACCACCAGTTCAAGGAGCTGGCGGACGTCGACATCACCGCGGAGGCGATGGAGGTCGGACCGACCTGCCACTACGTGATGGGCGGGGTCGCGGTCGACTCCGACACCGCCGCCGCCCGCGGCGTACCGGGGCTGTTCGCGGCCGGCGAGGTGGCCGGCGGCATGCACGGCTCCAACCGGCTCGGCGGCAACTCGCTCTCCGACCTGCTGGTGTTCGGGCGCCGGGCGGGCTGGCACGCGGCCGACCACGCGGCGGACCTCGCCGAGCGGCCGGCGGTGGACGACGAGCAGATCGACGCGGCGGCGGCCGAGGCGCTGCGGCCCTTCTCCGCCGAGGGCCAGGAACCCGACTCCGGCCCGCCGGAGAACCCGTACACCCTCCACCAGGCGCTCCAGCAGTCCATGAACGACCTGGTCGGCATCATCCGCCGGGAGGGCGAGATGGAGCAGGCCCTGGAGAGGCTCGCCGAGCTGCGGGTGCGGGCGCGCCGGGCCGGGGTGGAGGGGCACCGCCAGTTCAATCCCGGCTGGCACCTCGCCCTGGACCTCAGGAACATGCTGCTGGTCAGCGAGTGCGTGGCCCGGGCGGCGCTCGAGCGCACCGAGTCGCGCGGCGGGCACACCCGCGAGGACCACCCGACGATGGACCGCCGCTGGCGCCCCGTCAACCTGCTCTGCCGGCTCGCGGACCCCACCGGCGGGCTCGCCGCCACCGACCCGGAGCGCGGCCAGATCGACCTCACCCGTGAGAACACCGACCCCATCCGAGCCGACCTGCTCGCCCTCTTCGAGAAGGAGGAGCTGGTCAAGTACCTCGCCGAAGAGGAGCTGTACGAATGAGCGGCTACACGGCCCACTTCCGGGTGTGGCGGGGCGACGTCGAGGGCGGCGGCCTGGAGGACTTCAAGGTCGAGGTGAACGACGGCGAGGTGGTCCTCGACATCATCCACCGCATCCAGGCCACCCAGGCCGCCGACCTGGCCGTCCGCTGGAACTGCAAGGCGGGCAAGTGCGGTTCGTGCTCGGCGGAGATCAACGGCCGCCCGCGCCTGATGTGCATGACCCGCATGTCCGTCTTCGAGCCGGACGAGACCATCACGGTCACCCCGCTGCGCGCCTTCCCGGTCATCCGCGACCTGGTCACCGATGTCGGCTTCAACTACCAGAAGGCCAGGGAGGTCCCGTCCTTCGTGCCGCCCGCCGGGGTCGCCCCCGGCGAGTACCGGATGTTCCAGGAGGACGTGGACCGCTCGCAGGAGTTCCGCAAGTGCATCGAGTGCTTCCTGTGCCAGGACACCTGTCACGTCGTACGCGACCACGAGGAGAACAAGACGGCCTTCGCCGGGCCGCGTTTCCTCATGCGGGTCGCCGAACTGGACATGCACCCGCTGGACGCGGCGGACGCCTCCGGCCTGGACCGCAAGCGCACGGCCCAGGACGAACACGGCCTCGGCTACTGCAACATCACCAAGTGCTGCACGGAGGTCTGCCCGGAGGGCATCCACATCACCGACAACGCGCTGATCCCCCTGAAGGAGCGGGCCGTGGACCGCAAGTACGACCCGCTGGTGTGGCTCGGCTCGAAGATCAGGAGGCGCCCCGCAGGAGGCTGAGCACCCGCCGCAGGTTGGACTCGGCGATCTCCCGCATCGTTTCGCGCTCCGGGAAGTCGCCGTCCAGCAGCCTGAGCGGCCCGGCCACGAGGTTCAGGTGCATCGCGAGCCGGTACAGGGCCATCCGGTCCTCGTCGAGGTCGGCGGTGCGCAGCACGTCGTAGGCGGGCCCGAAGCGGAGTTGCAGGAAGACGTGCTCCCATTCGGCGTCGAAGTACATCAGGCCTTCGATGTCGATGAGCGCGGGATCGCCCTCCTCGGTCACCAGGACGTGGTCCGGGCCGAGTTCGCCGTGCACGAGGGAGGCGTGGTCGCGCGGTTCGACCGCGTCGTAGAGACCGTGCACGCGCTCGGTCAGCGCCTGCCGCACCTCGCGCAGCCGGGGGTCCCGCTCGGCCACCTCCGCGATGTCGCGCATCGCGCGGTCCGCGACGACCTGTTCGCAGGAGCTGCCGAGCGGTTTGCCTCCCTCCTCCACCAGGGCGGCCTTCCCGTACCCGGCGGAGACGTGCTCGCGGAGCACGCCGAGGGTCCCCGCCAGCCGGGCCAGCGGCACCCGGGCGGCGCCCGGGTCGCTGCGCAGCAGCACCTCCAGGCTGCCGCCACGGACGTCCTCGACGACCGCGGCGTAGGCGGGCAGGTGTTCGGCTTCCTCGTCGGCGAAGAGCAGGCGCGGGGTGCGCACGCCGAGTTCGGTCAGCAGGTCGTGGGCGGACAGGAACAGGCCGAGGCCCGAGGCGTGCGCGAAGGGGTCGCGGATGTCGGCGTCGACGGGCCCCCAGTAGTCCTCCTCCGGGGACCAGACGTACGCGATCGCGCTCCGGCCGTTGTCGAGGGCGAGCCGGTAGACGCCTTTCTTGCTCCCTCCGCGCAACCGGGTGACGGCTGCGGGAGCACGGCCGAGGGCCTCGCGGGAGAGCGACGCGAGGTCGTCACGGGTGAGGTGGGCACGAGCGGTTGTCATGACGTACGAACCCAGTCCTTCCGATAAGAGGTCCAGTCATCCTCGGTGGCGGCGAAGTCGACGTACAGGGCGACGCCGAAGGTAGCGCGATCCGGGTCCGTCCGTGACAGTCCCAGCCGAACCCCGCGCACGGCCGCCGGCACGGTCTCGGCGTGCGCCCAGTGCCCGAACCGGTTCTCGTGGTAGAAGGGCAGCCCCATGAGGAGATCGGTGCCCGCCGGTGTGACCTCCAGCGCGAGGCTGGTCTGCTGCGCGACGTACCCGCCGTACAGGCTCTGCAACGGCTGCATGGTGTCGTACGACATCACCGCGATCTGGTCCACCCTGCGGGCGACCTGCCCGAAATAGTCCTGCGACCACCATTTGGGATGACCGGTGACAGTACCCCAGAAGGAGTGAAAGGCCGGGAGCGGATCGATCTGGTGTGCGGCGACCGAGAGCAGCGGGGTCGCGGGGCGCAGGGCGTCGAGCAGGGCGAGGTAGTTCCGGTCCCCGGAGTGCAGGGGCTCCAGGTCGAAGTGGACCCCGTCGAACCCGGCGGCGACGATCTCCCGCGTCGACTCGACGACGGCGGCCCGCGTCGCCTTCTTCTCCAGGTGCATGGCGTACGGCTTCTCGGGCGCGACCTCGTCCCCGAGCCAGGCCTGCACCCGGACGCCGGGGATTTTTCGATGCACGGCTGTTATCAGCCAACGGGCCTTGGGATAGGCCGATTTGGGCAGCGTGCCGTTGTGTTCCAGTGGTCCGGCATGGACGTAGAGGTCGCGAATGCCGGTGTCCGCGAGGCGGGCGGCCAGGGCGGTGACGTCGGCGTCGGTCCTACGACCGTCGACCCATGCGTGGCCGAGCCAGAGGGCGTCCCGGTTCCGGCTGTGGGTACCGGCCTTCGGGTCGCCGGCGTAGTTGATGCGGAGGGCGGTCTCGGCGATGAGGAGGGGGAGCAGCAGCACGAGGAGGACGCGTAGCGTCCATCTGCCGACTTTCCTTTTCCCACCCGCCCGACCCGTGCGGCTCTCGTCGCCGGGTGCGGGTGGCCCCTGTGGGGGTGCGGGCGCGCCGGCGGGTGCGGCTGGCACCGAGGCGGGGGCGGGGCCGTCAGCGGGGGCGGGGGCGGGTGGGGCCGGCACGGGGGCCGGGGCGTCGGTGGGGGCGGGTGAGACCGGCGCGGAGGCCGGGGCGCCGGGTGGGGCGGGTGAGACCGGTGCGGAGGCCTGGGCGTCGGTGGGGGCGGGGGATGTCGACGGGGAGTTCGGAGCGGTGGTGGGTGGGGGTGCGGGGTTCGGGGTGGGGGTGGGGGTGGGGGTGGGGGTGGGGTTCGGGGTGTTCTCCTGGTTCTGGCTCCGTTTCATGGTCTGCTTCCCCTTTGTCGTCGTCCCCCGGCTGTCTCCGTCCCGGTCGCGGAGCCGACTGGGTGCCCATACGCTCCGAAATGTGACGTCATCCTTGATCCGGGGTCGGCCGAGGCATGCCACGGGGCACATAGCCGTGCGGGTGGGGCATGCGGTGCTGGGCGGGATGGCCGGGGCGGTCTGGCTGGTGTTGCCGGTGATGACGAGCGTCACTCAAGATCCGGTTCCCGCGACGGGCGGCCGAACGGTCTCCGCGGCCCAGGCGGCGGACGGGGCGTCCGCGACCGACTACGTCCTGCCGCTCGTCGCCGTGGTCGCGGCCGGCGCGCTGGGCGGCTACGGCTACGTACGCCGGACCCGGCGGGCCCGCTCGCGCACCACACCGGGACTCCTCTCCCCCGCCCCGCCGGCGCCGGCGGGGCCCGCCGACGCCGAGCGGCAGGCCCGTGCCTCGCTGGTCCTCGCCGACGACTGCGTCCGCACCAGCCGGGAGGCCCTCGGGTACGTCGACGGCGCCGCCTCCGCCGAGCGGGCCCTGCGGGCGGCCGAGACCGAGCTGACGGCCGCGTTCGCGATATGGCGGCGGTACGAGGAAGGGGTGCCGGAGGGCGACGCCGGCCGGCGTCAGGCGCTGGTGGGCGTGGTCGGGCGGTGCTCGGAGGCGGGACGGCAACTGGACGCGGCGGCGCCGGGGTTCGACGCCGAGTGGGACGCGGGGGACGCGCTGGCCGCGGCCGAGGGGCGGTTCCGGCAGCTGGCCGGGCGGACCGGCGGGGTGGCGGCGGCGCTGGCCGGGGCGGGTGGGCGGTACGGCACGGCCGCGGTCGCCTCCGTCGTCGGCTACGTCGAACAGGCCAAGGACCGGCTGGTGTTCGCGACCGCACGGCTCAACCAGGCCCGCCAGGCCGCCGATTCGGGCGACGGCGACGGGTTCCGGCGGGGGGTGCGGGCCGCCGAGGGAGCCGTGGCGCAGGCCGGGGTGCTGCTGGGCGGGGTGGAACGGCTGACGGAGGAACTGCGGACGGCGGCGGGACTGGTACCGGCCGCCCTCACGGGCGCCGAGGCGGAGCTGGCCGCGCTGCGGGGGACGGCGTTGCCGCCGCGGCTGGCGCACGCGGACGCCGTGCTGGCCGGTGTACGGGGGGAGGTGACCGGCGGGCCGTACGACGCCGTGGACGCCCTGCGCCGGGTCGTGCGGGCGGTGGAGGGCACGGGGGGCGGGCGGTCCGGGGTGATCGCGGCGGGGGCGGAGCTGGTGGCGCGCAGTGCGGTGGGGGCGGCGGACGACTTCGTGGGGACGCATCGGGCGGCGGTGGGGGCGGAGGCGCGGGCGCTCCTGGCGGCTGCGGGGCGGGCCGCGCCCGCGGACGCCGACCGGCTGGCCCGGCGGGCGCGGGAGCTGGCGGAACGGGATGTGCGGGCGCACGGGAATCCGTTCGCCGGGGAGGCCTCGCATGCGCATGGAAGCGGGGTCGCGGGGGTGGTGCTCGGGGGTGTGCTGCTGGGTGAGGAGGGGGACGGGGGGCCGGTGGTGGCCTTCGGGGGGCCGGAGAGTCGGGGTCGGTGGGGCTGACGCCCACGGGGGAGCGCCGCGACCGGCCGTCGGGCGGCTGCGGGTGCGTGGGGGCGCGTCGCGCAGTTCCCCGCGCCCCTGAAAACAGCGCCCCGAAGGGGCGCGGGGACAGGGCCATGTCGACGTATCCGGCCTCGCCGTGCTCGTCGACGTACACGCGTACC